>JAUQQG010000048.1 GCA_030550015.1 bacterium
GATGGTAACCCTGGGAGGTTTTCACGGGACCGCCAATCTGCCCAGCCGGAAGGCCGAAAGCAACCTTGGTGAATGCCTCCTCGTATTGCCCACGGGTGATGAACCCAAGATCGCCCCCCTTCTCCCTGGTGTCCAGATCGATGGAGTGTTGCCGAGCGAGGGTCGCAAAGTCCTCCCCGCGTTGGAGCTTGCCCTCGACCACCTTCGCCTCCGCCTCCGTGCGTACCAGGATGTGTCGTACGTGGACCTGCTCCGGCTCTCCAAGCTCCCCCCGGTGCTTCATAAAGTATTCCTGTACCTCCGCCTCCCGGACCTCTTCCCCGGTGGCAAGCATCGCGATGATCCGGTTAACGGTCTGGTCCACGCGGATGCGCTCGCGGAGGTTCAGGAGGCTGAGGTTTCTCGCGGCCAGGGCTTCCTGGAAAGCCTCTTCGGATCCGAACTGCTCCCGGATCGCGGCAAGGCGCAGGTCCACCTCGTAATCTGTGGCTACCTGCCCGAGCCGGCGAGCTTCCTGCATCAGGATCTTTCGATCCATGAGCTGGTCGAGTACAGCTCTCTTCAGCTCCTGGCGCTGACTCTGGCCCTCCTGTCCCTCAAAGGTGAGGCCGTACTGGAAGGCGACCAGCTCCACCTCCGCCTCCACGTCGCGCTGGTAGATCGCTTCTCCATTCACCACAGCCGCGAGTGCAGTCACTTGCGCCATCGCCCTGGTCAGGTACACCGTCCCAACGGTCGCGAGGCCCATACCCATCACAGCAACAATTACGGCGATCGCTCCCCTTCCGCTCTTCAACATCTCCCTCCTCCTTGTTCGATCTCAGCACTCCCCACACCACGCGTGGCATGTTGCAGGCCCAGTGAAATTTTGGCCACAGCATTCGTTGGGGTTACCTCAATGCCCGAAATTTCGCCTTCCGCAAAGCTTGAGGAGAACTACCGTGCCCGCTGATCAGCGGGAAAAGCGTCGTGCCCAAACCTTGCTCTTTCCATAGGACCTGAGGCTCCCAGGAATCCGCTATGCGCATGTCTGGGGTGGGCCAGGGACTCTATCCGAATCAACGTCTCCAGGGCTTCGCGGAGCCAGCGCGCATCTTCTTGAAAGCTACGGCCTTCTGTGCGAAGGACGATAGCTTTCGGGTGCAGGGTCGCACGCCCCCGCAATGCCTGGTCAAGGAGACGCTGCCCATGTTCATGGATGGGAGGCTCTGTGGGAAAACGCAGGACAAGGTGTGCCCCCTCCCTCCCCACCGAGGCGACTCCCGCTTGCCGCGCCAGAACCTTCAGGCGAACAATCTCGAGGAGATTGCGGACAGGCCCCGGGAGATCCCCGTACCGATCTCGTAGTTCGCTTGCAACCTCTTCCACCTCCTCAAGAGTGCGGGCGGTACTCAGCTTCCTGTATGCGGTAAGCCGCTGGGTCTCATCAGGAATGTAAAACTGTGGGATGTACGCATCCACGCGTAGCTCAATGACTGGATCCGGCGCCTCCTCCACGATCTCCCCGCGGAGCTGACGGATGGCCTCGTCCAGAAGCCGGCAGTAGAGGTCGAACCCGACAGCGGCCAGGTGGCCATGCTGTTCGGGCCCGAGGAGGTTCCCGGCCCCACGGATCTCTAGGTCCCGCATGGCGAGCTTGAACCCGGAACCCAGCTCGACGAACTCCTGAAGCGCCTCCAACCGCTTATATGCCTCTGGCGTCAGCCGGACCCCCTTCGGGTAGAGAAGGTACGCATAGGCCTGGCGATCGGAGCGCCCCACCCTTCCCCGGAGCTGGTAGAGCTGGCTCAACCCCATCATGTGCGCATTCTCCACAATGATCGTGTTAACCCTCGGGATGTCTAGCCCGATCTCTACGATGGTTGTGCAGATGAGGACGTCGTACCTCCCCCCGATGAAGTCAAGCATGATACGCTCCAGGCGTTCCTCGGACATCTGGCCGTGCGCAACGGCCACTCTGGCCTCAGGCACGAGCCGCTGAATGTGCCGGGCAGTGCGGTCGATGGTCTCCACGCGGTTGCTCACCACGTACACCTGTCCTCCCCGCGAGAGCTCCCTCCGGATGGCCTCTGCAACCATCGCGTCCTCCCAAGCGGCAACAACAGTGCGAATGGGCTGACGGGAGTCTGGGGGCGTCTCGATGACGGATATGTCCCGCAGCCCCACCAGGGACATGTAGAGGGTACGGGGGATGGGCGTGGCAGTCAGCGTGAGCACGTCCACTTCCCTCCGCAGCTCCTTCAGTCGTTCCTTCTGCGCGACGCCGAACCGCTGTTCCTCGTCGATGATCACAAGACCGAGGTCCTTGAACTGTACATCGGGCTGGAGGAGGCGGTGGGTGCCGATGATCACGTCCACGATCCCAGCCCGTAGCTCCTGAAGGATCCGGCGTTGCTCCTGTTGGGAGCGAAACCGACTCAGAACCTCCACCTTGATGGGGTAGGGAGCGAACCGTTGGGAGAACACCGTATAGTGTTGCTGGGCGAGGATTGTGGTGGGGACGAGGACGGCTACCTGCTTCCCGTCCATAACTGCCTTAAAGGCTGCCCTCACCGCGACCTCTGTCTTCCCATAGCCCACGTCCCCGCAAATTAGACGATCCATAGGTTTGGGCGTTTCCATGTCGCGCTTGACCTCTTCGATCGCCCTTTGCTGATCGGGGGTCTCCTCGTACTCGAAGCTCGCCTCTAGCTCGTGCTGCCAAGGGGTATCCGGAGAAAAGGCAAACCCTCGCGCCGTCTCTCGGGAGGCGTAGAGTTCCAGGAGCTTGCGGGCGAGTTCCTGTGTCGCCTCCCGCACGCGTCTTTTCTCTCGCTCCCAATCCGCCCCCCCGAGCCGGTGGATCTGGGGCTCCATTCCTTCTACCCCGATGTACCGCTGGACCAGGTTGATCTGGTCAACAGGCACGTAGAGACGGTCTCCCTGGGCGTACTCGATGAGAAGGTAGTCTCGTTCCACTCCGTCCACGGAAAGGTGCACCAATCCGCGGTAGATCCCGATCCCGTGGTGGATGTGCACCACATAATCTCCCTCGTGAAGGTCCAACCAAGTCGTCAGAGGGGTCCCCTCCCTGACAACCCGTGCACGGCGCCTCCTGTGACGCCTCCACCCGAGCACCTCGCTGTCGGTCACTACCACCAGGTCTTCAAGCCGGAACCCGCGGGAGAGAGGGGAAGGGACGGCGACAATTTGGGAAGGCGCCGGTGGCGTGGGAAGGCTCTCGGCAAAATCCACCGGGACCCCCGTTCCCTGGAGGAGTTCACAAAATCGCTTTGCCTGTCCACTCGCCAGGACGACCCTGCGCCCTTCCCGGCGCCATTCCTCAAGCCGGCGGCTGAGAAGCCTAGTCTGGCCTGCGAAGGTTTCCACCCCGCCTATGGCGAAAGTAATCGATTCTGGATCACCCTCTTGGGGATAGGAAAAGGAGAAGGTAATCCTACGCCTCCTCGCAAGGAGCCCCTCTAGCTCCTTCCACTCCAGGGCAGGCGGCAGGTAAACGATCCTCCCCGTCTCCTCGGCTCTGAGCCTCGCTTCACCCATACGGGAAATCAGATCGTCGGCCTGCCGTTTCACCTCTATGGGCTCGTCGAGAACAATTACCGCTGCATCATCAAGGTAATCGAGAAGATTCCCCTCGGCTTCTGTGATGATCTGCTCTCCCGCAGGCAGGATGGTCGCCTCATGGAGGACCTCGATGCTCCGCTGGGAGGTCGGGTCAAAAGACCGGATCTGCTCTACTTCGTCGCCGAACAGCTCAACGCGGATGGGGAGAGCCATCTGAGGGGAGAAGATGTCCACGATCCCTCCCCGCACGGCGAACTGCCCACGTGCGACAACTTGCTCCATGCGCTCGTACCCTCCTGCGACAAGGAACGCCACGATGGCTTCCCTGCTGATGCTCGTACCCGTCTTCAGGACCAGCTGAAAGGCACTGAGTGTACCTGGATACGGGACCTTCTGGAGGACGGAGGAGATCGGAGCAAGGATGACGAGGCCACGGCCCGAGGCGAGATCGTGCAAGATGCTCATGCGCTCCCCGAGGACCTCCACGCTCGGAGGAGCTTCGTCGTAAGGGAGGATCTCCCATGAAGGGAAGAGCCGCGTTTGTTCCTCTAGGTGCGGGAGGAAGGCAAGGAGATCTTCACCAAACCGTTCTGCGTCCGCGCGTGTGGGGGTAATCACAAGGCAGGAAGCCGAAGCAGGAAGGGAGAGATCCACGAACAGGGATGCAAGGAGATACGCCTTTTCTGCCCCGACGAGCCCGAGGATCATCGGCCCCCGGGAGGAGTGGAGCTGTTGAAGGACCTTGTTGTACTCCTGCTGCCGCTGGAGGAGCGGAAGCAGCCCAGCCAGAGCCATGACAATCACCCAGCCCCCTTCCCGGCCTCCGATCCTCCTTCATGGGAAGAGCAGGGGAGTAGAGGGATCGGGTCCTGTGGGATTGGACGCCTCCTGTATTGTACTGGACAGCAAACAGGGGGGTCAAGGAAACGGGGAACGTGCTATACTATCCTGAGGAGGTAGGAGCGGAGCGATGGCAGCGAGGGTATATACAGAGATCGAGGTCCCCCTGACAGGCCCCACTGGTACCAAATTCCTCCTTCGCGGGAGATCCCCTCAGGATCTTGCCAGAAACTTGCGCAGGGAAGCGAGACGGCTGGGGATATGGTTGGATGAGCTCGCCAGCGTCATCGAAGGACTCGCGGCAGATGGGTGGCGCTGGAGAGTGATCAACGGGACCACGCTCGTCTTCTCCCACCACCGTCCCCAAGGGAAACAGGAGACTGTGGCCTACCTCCAGAGGAAGTTCGGACGCCGTGTGCTCCGTCACATCTCTCTCCGGGAACGCGTAGAGATGGTTGAACAAAAGGCTCCCGAGGGGAGAGGCACTGGTCGCGCCGCAAGGTTACCGCGGCCAACGCCCCAACCTCCCAAAGCCGAAGATGAGCTTACGAGGGAGCTGCGACGGATGATCGCAGCAGAGGAACATCCAAAAGAGCTCTACCTCGGGCATCCCCAGGAGGAGCTGGCCGAGCTTGCCTTGGACATGAACTTTCTCGCTCAGGAGGCGCTGGAGGATCCAGAAGTAGCCAAGTTCCTCGAAAAACTTCAGGAGGAACATGCTCAGGACAAGACCTACCGGGATCTCCACGACCGTTACTTTAGCCTGCTCGATCGGCTAGGGTCTGGGGACCCTGCAGTGGATGAAGCGTACTGGGACCTCTTCTCCTATACGGCCCACAAGCTGGCCCCGCTCATCCCAGTCCTTCGGAACTACCTGGAGCGACGCGGGCTCACCGACCTCTGCGAGCACGAGGCTACCTCTTTCCTGGCCTGTGCCCTGTCACAAGCGCTCACGCTCATGGAGGAGCGCGAAGATTGAGCGCACCCAACATCCTGAGCAAGGATTCGGGAGGACACGGGCGACAGTGCGATTACTCCTCCGAGGCGTCGGACCGGAGGGCCCCAAGGATCTCCCCTGCAATCACCTGTAACGCAGCTGCCACGGGGATGGCGATAAATGCCCCCAGGATCCCGGCAAGCCGTGCCCCAATGAGCAGAGCGAGGATCGTGAGAATCGGGGAGAGCCCGACAGCCCTGCGCATCACGCGGGGGACGAGGAAGTTTCCCTCAATCTGCTGGACAGCAGTATAGAGGGCGATCACAGCGAGAAGGCGCCAGAGAGGCTGGAATAGGGCAATGAGCACGCCTGGGATCGCCCCGAGCACCGGTCCAATGACGGGGATCAACTCTGTGATCCCGGCAACCACCCCAAGCAACACCGGATAGGGCATCCCTAGGAGAGCTAATCCTACAGCATCCATGACGAAGATGATAGCGGCAAGGAGCAGCTGGCCGCGGAGCCAGCTGCTGAACTTCTCCCCAATCCGCGCCAGAACCCCCTCCACCCGTCCCCGGACCGTGGGCGGGAAGATGAAGAGGAAGCCCTGCTTGAGCGCCGCAGATTCCAGGATCATATAGAAACTCAGGACCAGAACCGTGATGGCTGAGACGATGTTCCCGAGAAACCGTAGGAGAAAACCCGCCGCCGGGGCGAAGTAGCGGCTAAACCCCGCGAGGTCACGAGGGAGCCTGTCGATCACGTTGGTAAGGTCGGGAAACCAGGGATACCGGGCCTGCCAGGTGCTGGCAAGCACACGCAACTCCTCCAGGTAGGTGGGAAGGCTCTGGACCAACGACTGGGCTTCTAGGGCGAGCGGGGTCACTAGGAGGCTACTGAGGAGGAGTACCAGAATAACAATGCCGAGGTAGACAACAAGCAAGGCCCCGAGCCGAGACAGATGACGACGGCCCAAGCGGAGACGTTCTAGCTGTGCCACGAGAGGGGCGACCCCCGCAGCCAGGATAGCGGAGAGGAGAACGAGGAGGAGGATCCCCCAGATTTGGATGAGGATCCAGAAGAATCCTAGCGTCAAGGCGACCGCAAGGGTCACCACCACAGCAGAGATCAGGAGCTCTCGGCGATCCGCCATGCCCATTCCCCTCCCCGGAGGCCTCCCTGGATGTTCTCCGCCGGGAATGCTCCTCCTGCCAGCAGGACCCCATTTCCCATCGTCTTCCTCCCACGATGGGCGAGAGGGTTTCTTATAGTCCCATTCTTCCTTCCTCCGTGGGAGAAGAACACCTGCCCATTGTACGTTCTCCCTCAGGGAAGAGGTTCAGGGAAAAGGAGGGGTGGTCGGAAAAGTCTCTTGAAACCGGAGGGTCGCCTTGACATCCCGGAGAGGGTTCCGTACCATTAAGAATGCTGGTAAGGCAACGTTCCGCGGTAGCTCAACGGTAGAGCGGCGGGCTGTTAACCCGACGGTTGCAGGTTCGAATCCTGCCCGCGGAGCCATCTCTTCTTCTGTCCTTGATCCTTAGGTTCCTTCCTTCCCGCCCAGTGATCCTCTGCGTGCAAGGAAGAATGTCCGCCCGACGTTCCCTGCCATGCCGAGATCCTTTTCGGCGTCGTATGTCACAATCTCCTGAAAACCTGCTTCGCTCAAAGCCGCACGGAGCTCGTTCTCCGAATAACACCGTTGGGTCAGGACGAGGTCAGAACGCTGCCAGATTCCGCCCTCCATCCGGAACATTGTGATGTCGTTTTGACCGATCTTCTGCTCAGGATTGTAGCGAGCCCGTACGATGCAAACGTGATCTTCTTGCACGATGGCGAAGGATCCCCGCCAGCGCGTCTGGTATCCTTCCTCCGTGTTCACATCAAATAAGAAAAGTCCGTTGTCTCCCAGCACGGCGTGAACGTTTTGGAACACCCGCGTCAGCTCTTCCAGGCGCATGATGTGGTTGAGGCTGTCGAAGGTCGAGACAACGCTATGATAGACACTTGGCAAGGTAAACGAGCGGGCGTCGGCAAGGATCAACTCGACTCCAGGCGCGTTTTCACGGGCGTATCGGAGCATCTCTTCCGAACCATCTATCCCCGTCACCTGGTATCCGCGTTCCGCCAGCGTTTGAGCCAATTGTCCGGTGCCACAACAAAGGTCGAGGATGCTCCCGTGCTCAGGGATGTGAGGGAGGAGCAACCTCTCCAGGACCGGGAGCGCCTGGTTGCGGAATGGAACGCCCCAGTACCTGTTGTAGAACCATGCAAAGCGGTCATACTCGGAATAGCGCGACTCCTCGTGTGCCATAAAAGGCCCCCCCTTTGGCCAAGAGTGTACAGCTTCTCTCCTATCCACGCAGTTACAGCTCACGATATCCTCAGAGGACGCCGCTGAGGGCGATCCCGCTAGGTGCGTGACATCTCCACGGCCTCCAGCTCCCTTCGTCAAAGTGGTGTCACTGACGAGTCTTGCACAGGACCTGCTGGATGAGCATCAAAGCCCCGCCACGAGATACCAGCTCCTCCCGCTCATCTCCGAGGTCTGCAGCGAAGCGGGGGATCAGCTCATCATAGGCAGCCATGAGGTCCCGGACAAGCCTCTCCGGCCGCATCCGAAGACGCTGTTCCATGCGCAGTACCGTGTCTCGAAGCTCAACGATGTCCACGTGTCCCATCGTCTCCTCCCACATTCAGCCAACTTCACTACGCGCGCAATGTCCCGAGCGGGGGATCGTTACCGTGCTTGGAAGAAGGGGCGGCCGCGCGTGTACAGGAGATACACGAGGAGCGCAAGGAGGTCGTCAACCCACCCTGGTCCTACCAAAGCGTCTGGAACGAGGTCGATCGGGCTCAAGAGGTAGATCAGGAGGAGCACCAGGAGTCCCCACGAGAGGAACTTCTGGACGAGGACCGGAGGGAAAATCCACACCCCTCCCGACCGTGGCCGTGCTTCGTCGGTGTGCGTGGAAGAAAAACGCTCCTTGCTCTGGGCACGATGCTGATTGTATTCTGCCCGCCTGCGCGGATCCCCGAGGACGGCGTAGGCCTCGTTGATGGCCTTCAGCTCTTCTTCGGCCCGCCGCCTGATTTTCGGGTCGGATTGGGGAAATCGATCGGGGTGGAGGGCGAACACTTTGAACCGGTAGGCCTCCCGGATCTCCTCTTGGGAAGCGTTGGGATCTACGCCCAAGATCTGATAGTAGTCCTTCTCCATGGGAGGTTCTGCCCCTGAGTGAGATTATACCAGTTCGAAAGGAAGGTCAGGAAGGAAAACCCGGTGCGGCAGGAGAGGTGAGAGCAGGAGCCTCACCCTTCTCCTGGAGGTAAGAGCGGAACAGGGAGATGGCCTGCTCTTCCTTGTCCCCAATCCAGTAGGAGAAGCCTCTCAGGTAATCCTCCAGCTCCTTTGGCGAGAGCCACTCTGGAGCATGCCGGGAGCAAACCGAAGGAAGCGAAGCAAAGCACTCCTCCATGGACTCCTCCAGGGTCCAGACGATCTGTCGTTTTGCCTCTGCAGGGAGGGATCGCCGGATTGCCCATCGAGCAAATACGAACGGCAAACCCATCCACTCGTACCATTCCCTGCCGAGGTCATACACCAACAATCCTTCGGGATTTCGGCGCTTACGAAGAGCCTCATCTCCAATGACAAGCACGGCCTCACCCTTGCCCCCTCGAAGGTAGCTCGCAGGGCGTACCTTGTAGCGGACTTCCAACAGGACCTGGAGGAGGCGTACCGAGGTTGAGGTTTCTTCACTGATCCCAATCACTGTGCCCTGTAACTGCTCGATCGGCAGCTGAGAGAAAAGGAGGACACTCTGTGCCGCCTGAGGTGCCACGATGCCGTAGGGGAGCGGCTCAAATTGGTCCTCCAATCGGAGCAGGTCGACGATCGCCAAGGGACCAGCATCTAGCTCGCCCCGCGCAGCTAGAAGGCCCATGACACGCGGGGTGCATGAGACAAGCTCTCCAGGCCACAGCGCATTTCGCCAGAAGAAGGGGATGGAGTTCAGGTAAGGATAGCGGCCGATGCGCATCACGAGGTTCCTCCATCGTAGACTCGGAGGACGGTATAGAGAGCATCCCGCTCGACAGGAATCTTCCGGGCCTCGCGGATCATCCGGATGAGCTCCTCTCGTTTGAGCTGGACAGGACTCGGAGCCCCGGCGGCATGGGCAATCTTCTCCTCACCCAAGGTACCGTTCACATCATCCGCCCCGAAGTTCAGCGCGATGGCTGCAGTCGCCTCTCCAAGCATCACCCAATAGGCCTCAATGTGGGGGAAGTTATCGAGCATCAAGCGGGAAGTTGCGATCACGCGCAACCCCTCAAGGGGAGATGCCTGGCGCTGCACCAGCCGCGTGGTCCCAAGCTGATACTCCAGGGGGATGAAGGTGAAGAACCCACCAGTCTCGTCCTGGAGCTCCCGCAACTTGAGAAGGTGGGTGATTCGTTCTTCGTCGGTCTCCAGATGCCCGTACAGCATCGTGGCATTGCTCCGGATACCCATGCGGTGAGCGATCCGGTGGATCTCCAGCCATCGGTCGGCGTCCGCCTTCCCAGGGAAGAGGAGCTTGTGCAATCGATCGGAGAAGACTTCCGCTCCGCCACCTGGCATCGTATCCAGGCCTGCCTCCTTCAAACGAGCCAAGGCTTCTTCAGGAGGTATCTTCCACCTGCGCCAGAAGTAGTCAATCTCCGCAGCTGTGAACGCCTTGATCTGGATGTGGGGAAAAGCCCTTCGGATGCTCCGGACGATCTCCACGTAATGTTCGAACGGCCAGTCCGGGTGATGCCCTCCCACGATGTGGACCTCCCGGATCTCCTCGTTGAGGAGGTCCAGGATCTCCTCAATGGTCATCTCGTAGGCATGAGGATCGCCCTTGCGCGCGGCGAAGTCGCAGAACTTGCAGCTGAGCACGCAAATGTTCGTGGGGTTGATGTATCGGTTGATCACAAAGTACACGTACTCGCCGGACTTCTTGCGCTTCACCCAGTGAGCCATCTGCCCGAGGCCCAGAAGATCCGAGGTCCGGAGCAGATATACCCCATCCTCGAAGGAGAGACGCTCACCTGCCTGAACTTTCTCCCAGATGGGATGGAGGTGTGGGTCGCGCAGGATGACCTCCCCAGCCTCCACCAATGTCGCCCCCATCCTTTACCTCCTCTCCCCAGAAGGCCTGTCCGGGTCCACCCCGATGCTACGGAGGAGCAGCGTGCGCAGGGTGGGAAGGACCGCCGAAAGCGGCTCCGGTTCCCCGGTATGGAGCCAACGCACGATTACTTCGTTGATCGCCCCAAGCCATGCGTAAGCAGTAATCGTCGTGTCAACAGGCGGGATGCGCCCTTCTTCGACAGCTTCGTCCAGCTGGGTTTTAATCAGATCGGCCATCAGGGATCGCAACTGAAACCTTCGCTCCGCGAAGGCCGGCCCTAGGCCATTCCATTCGACGAGGACGATCTTGGCAAGTTGCCTGTGACGGGAAGCGGCCTCCAGGACAGTGCGGAGCGCCGCCTCTACCTTCGCTACAGCACCTCGCTCCCGCTGGATCGCCTGGGCGACTTCTTCGGCGAGGATCTGGGCGAACTCCTCGACCAGCGCGTGGAAGAGCTCCTCCTTGCTGGAAAAGTGGAAGTACAGGGCTCCTTTGGAGGTCCCGGAGGCCTGGGCGATGTCGTCCATGGACGTCCCGTGGTATCCTCTCTCCGAGAACACCTGCCGTGCCGCCTCCAGGATCTGGCGGCGTGTGAGCTCTTTCCGTTCAATCCTTGGCGTCGCCATGTAGACTGACCAGTCAGTCAGTATCTTAGCAAGCGGGGAAAACTACGTCAAGCCGACAACGGTTTCCTCAGAGGATGCTCCGCAGCAACTGAGGATCGATATTCCCGCCACTGATCACCGCGACAACCTTTCCCTCCTCCCGTACCTTTCCGAAGAGGGCTGCGGCAACCGAGGCGGCTCCTGAAGGCTCGGCGAGGACACGGGCATAGCGAAGGAGCTTGCGCACAGCTTCCAGGATCTCCTCATCTGTCACGGTGACCACCTCGTCCACGTAGCGGGAAACGAGGGCAAAGGTGAGTTCTCCAGGTTCCAGGACGCGCAAGCCGTCGGCCACAGTCTCAGCGCGCTCGAGGGCAACCCTGCGGCCGGCAGCAAGGGAGCGTTGGAAACGGTTCGCCCCCTGTGGTTCAACACCAACCACACGGACGCGTGGCGCAAGGCTTTTGATCGCCAGGGCAATCCCAGAGATCAACCCTCCTCCACTCATTGGGACGAGGACGGTCGAAACGTCCGGAAGCTGCTCCAGGATCTCCAGGCCAATGGTCCCTTGCCCGGCGATCACATGCGGGTCATCGTAGGAATGAACCAAGCGAAGACCACGTTCAGCGACAAGGCGGTGCGCATACGCGAAGCGCTCGGCGGAGAAACGGCCGGCTTTGTGCAGCTCTGCACCCGCCTCCAAAATCCCTTGTGCCTTCGGCGGGGAGACATCCTCAGGAACCACGATCACTGCGGGGATGCCCAGGTGCCTGGCAGCATACGCCACTGCTTTCCCGTGGTTCCCCGAGGAAGCAGCAATGGCACCCCGCCTCTGTTCTTCCGGGGAGAAGTGCAGGAGGGCATTGAGCGCGCCCCGAATCTTGAATGAGCCTGTTGCCTGGAGGCTTTCGAGCTTGAGGAAAAGGTGCTGGCCGGTTTGCGCACCCAGCTCGGTTGCTTCGATCAGGGGCGTAATCTTGGCGAGAGTCCGGATCGCCTGATACGCTTCTCGCACATCGTCGATTGTAGGTGGAAGCATGACCTCCCCCATCGTCGGTAGTTGCCTACCGAATTCCTTATAGACTCTACCAGGTTTCTTAGGATTTGCAAGAGGAGCCTAGCCCATGTGGAGGGAATTGGGAGGCTACCACAAGAAGTGCTCCCGGCAATACCCAAGTAGCCTATCTACCAGGGCATTGAGAAGGCACCTGGGAAATCTCTATCGACCTCTTTCTTCTTGCCGCTCCAATACTCTATCTTGATCCGGTACACGGTTGTTTGCGCCAGCTCCTCCGCCGTAATCGGCTGGTAGTCCCTACCTGGCTTCAGGTGGGGGAAATACTTGTCGAGCAACAATTGCAGGGCGTGCTGTGCTTCGGCCTCGTCTGTGACGATGGTGGCACGTCCAAACACCACTACCCCCGCGTACTCGACGCTAAAGCCCGTCGCCGTTTTGGCGGGCAACAATCTCCCCATCTTACTCACACTGAAGCACACGCGATCATTTCTCTCAATGTTGGTGCGCGTACGACCTTCGTGGGCGGTATGGAGATAGATGGAGTGTGTCGTCTCGTCAAAGACAAAAAGGTTGGTGTTGATGAACGGTTGATCCTCATACACCGTCGCTAGCACGCCGAAAGGCGCATGTTTGAGCATCGCGCGGATCCATCCTTCGTCCTCCACAGCACGATCGCGACGGCGTACGATGTGCGGTAAGACACGAGCATCCTCGGCCATCGAGATCACCTCCTGCAACCCCCGAAGTTCCTGGAGATTTTTGAGGGCCACAACCCTGACCGCAGAGCTCCCTGTGAACCTATCGCCGTTCCCTGATTTTCTCTATCAAAGGGTTCTCACCTCCCTCCGGCGAACCTTGAAGGAGACATTGGGAGGATGGGACGCCTTGGATGGGGACTCTTTTTGTTCGCTTCCGCACAACTCCCATCATCGCAGCGATCCGCCGGGAGGAACTAACCACTGAAGCTCTTTCCTCCTCCGTAGCCGCCTGTTTCTTCCTCACTGGGAACCTGCTCAACATCGAGCGGCTCGTACAAGAGGTAAAAGGGGCGGGGAAGTTCGTGGGGGTTCACCTAGACCTCCTCGAGGGGATCGCGCCGGACCGGTACGGGATCAGATTCCTGGCCACCCTGGGGGTAGATACCCTCATCACCACGCGTTCTCACCTTGTCCACCTCATCAAAGAAGAAGGAATCCTCGCCATCCAGCGGGTCTTCTTGCTCGACTCTGGAGCTCTGCAGACGGCCGCACGGGTTGTGAAGGACGCTAGCCCTGACGCTGTGGAGGTCCTTCCTGGGTTGATCTATCGCTACTTGGCAGAAGAGGTCCGGAAGGTGGTCCCGGTGCCCATCATTGCGGGAGGGTTCATTCGGACCGTAGAGGAGGCCAAAGAGGCCCTCCGCGCAGGGGCCCTTGCCGTCTCCACGAGCACCCAGGCCCTATGGAAATACAAGGATTGGACTCTCCGGCCGTAAAATCCCAGGAGAGACATGTACCGGGCAAGGTGGCTCCGTGCCTGCCGATCCCTTGAGAGAGGCCGGTGAAACGCCCATCAGACTCTTGCCGGGTCCTAGGAGGAATCTCGCCGGGCCTGTCGAAAGAATAAAACAAAGGCTTTCCTAAGAGAACGTCGTTCGGGTAGGACGGAGAGGTGGAGAGTCCTGCCGTGCGATGTCCGCAAGGGCTTCGCACGGCAGGACTTTGTATTTGGACAACCTTCACATGCTCTTGACCCAACGTTCACCTGGCCTTAGCACAGGCATCCTATCATGACGAGAAGGAGGGATAAGCATATGGAGAAAAGGTGGCGTATATGTGTCGTGGTCTTGCTCATCCTGGTGGTTGCCGTGCTCCTGGGTCCCCAAGCAACGGTGGCCCAGGCGCCGGGCCAGCGGATCCAGCTAGAGTTCTGGTACGCGCTGGGACGCCCGCTCGGAGATACCCTAGAGCGCATCATCGCAGACTTCAACGCCTCCCAAAACCGGTACCTTGTCAAAGGGACGTACAAGGGAGGCTACGCCGATACCATGGTCGCTGCGATTGCTGCGTACCGCGCTGGAGCAGCGCCGCACATCGTCCAGGTCTACGAGGTTGGGACTGCGACGATGATTGCAGCGAGGGAGGCGATCAAACCTGTCCATGAGCTCATGCGCCAGGCAGGGATCTCCTTCGACCCCAGCATCTACATCCCCGCCGTCCGCTGGTACTACAGCTCCTCGGACGGGAAGATGCTGGCCATGCCCTTCAACAGCTCCACGGCGATCCTCTGGTACAACAAGGATGCCTTCCGGAAGGCAGGGTTAGATCCCAACAAGCCTCCAAGGACATGGGCCGAACTACGCGCGGCAGCCCAGAGGATCCGCGCTACCAATGCAGCCCCCTGTGGGTTTACAACGGCTTGGCCAACCTGGACGCAGTTCGAGCAGTTCAGCGCCATCCACGATGTCCCCTTCGCCACGAAGATGAACGGCTTCGAGGGGCTGGATGCTGAGTTGAAGATCAATAGCCCGCTCCACGTCCGCCATGTCCAGACCCTCATCGACATGCTCAAGGAGGGGACCTTTAAGTACGGTGGGCGTGGGAGCACCGCAGACGGTCTCTTCCCTTCGGGGGAGTGTGCCATGATCACGGGATCCTCTGCTCTCCTCGGGCGCGTGCGGCGTGAGGCCAAGTTCGAGTGGGGGGTGACTTACCTCCCGTACTACGATGATGTGAAGGGTGCACCGAAGAATTCCATCATCGGCGGAGCCGCACTTTGGGCCATGACGGCGCCCCGCCGCACAGCAGAGGAGTACAGGGGCGTGGCCGAGTTCTTCAAGTTCCTCAGCGGGGCCAATGTAGACGCCTTTTGGCATATGGAAACAGGCTACCTCCCCCTCACCTTCATGGGGATTGAGCGGGCAAAGGCCCTTGGATACTACCAAAAGAACCCTGGGATGGAGATCCCCTATAAGCAGCTCACCCGCACCATCCCAACCCCTAACACACGCGGGCTGCGCCTGGGGTACCTCCCGGAGATCCGGACGGTGATCGAGGAGGAGATAGAGAAGGCATTCCAGGGCCAGCAGACAGCCAAGCAGGCGTTGGATAACGCAGTGCGGCGTGGAAACGAGATCCTGCGCCGCTTCGAAAGGGACGTGAAGGGAGGATAACCTCGGGGGGACAGGGAGATGCGCAGGCGGGCCATCTTTGACAATAAGGGATTGCCCTATCTGCTTTTGCTGCCGCAACTCGTGATCGTAGGGATCTTCTTCTACTGGCCCGCAGTCCAGTCGATCTCCCTCTCCCTCCTACGGCAAACTGCCTTCGGGTTCGGGGTCCGCTTCGCCGGTCTCCAGAACTTCCTGGAACTCCTGCATGACCCCTATTACCTCTTCTCCTTCCGGACGACGATCCTGTTTTCCGTTGCTGTGGTTGCTGTAGCCATGTCCCTGGGGCTCCTGCTCGCGGTAATGGCCGATAGCCCCATCCGGGGCACGGGTGTCTACAAGACGCTTCTGATGTGGCCGTACGCGATCGCTCCAGCCGTGGCCGCCGCTCTGTGGCTCTTCCTCTTCCACCCTTCCATTGGGATCATTGGGCGCATGCTCAACGCCTACGGGATCCGCTGGGACTATATGCTCAACGGTTCCCATGCCCTGCTCTTGGTCATCCTCGCCGCGGCCTGGAAGCAGGTGAGCTATAACTTCATCTTCTTCCTGGCCGGGCTCCAGTCCATCCCCAAGTCCCTCCTGGAGGCTGCAGAGGTCGACGGCGCAGGCGCAATGCAAAGGTTCTGGAGGATCCTCTTCCCCCTCCTCTCCCCAACGACGTTCTTCCTTCTCGCCGTGAACATGATCTTCGCGTTCTTCGAGACCTTCGGGGTGATCCATGCGCTCACCAAGGGCGGGCCCGCCAAGGCGACGGAAACCCTTGTCTATAAAGTCTATGTGGACGGCGTCATCAACCTTGATCTGGGCCGATCTTCGGCACAATCGGTCATCCTGTTGATCATCGTGGGCATCGGCACCATGATCCAGTTCCGCTACTTGGAGAGGAGGGTGTATTACCTCTGATGCAGGCGACGAGGGTGAAGTACAGGACAGAGCGATGGGGCTGGGTCATCCGACGCCCTGAACGGTGGATCCCGCACCTGGTCCTCCTCGCAGGGGTCGTCCTCTTTGTCTTCCCTGTGTACGTGGCGATCATCGGCTCGACCCATGACGCGGCCACCATCGCGCGGGGAGAAATGCCCCTGCGCCCCGGTCCTTATCTCGCGACCAACTATGTCCAGGCATGGCTTGTGGGAAAGGGAGAGCGGGTAACGGCTTCTCCCGTAGGCCGCATGATGCTGAACAGCCTGATCATGGCCCTCGCCATCGCGACAGGAAAGATCGCCATCTCCATTCTCTCTGCTTATGCCGTGACCTTCTTTGACTTCCCCTTGCGGATGGTCTTCTTCTGGCTGATTTTCCTCACCCTCATGCTCCCTGTGGAGGTGCGCATCATCCCCACCTACGCCGTCATGACGAAGCTGGGCCTGATCAACACCTACACGGGCCTCACTGTCCCCCTGATGGCGTCGGCGACGGGGACATTGATCTTCCGCCAGTTCTTCCTCACGGTCCCTGATGAGCTGGTGGAGGCAGCGAAGATCGATGGCGCAGGTCCGCTGCGGTTCTTCTTCTCTATCCTCCTGCCTATTTCCAGTACAACCATCGCCGCCCTGTTCGTCATCCTGTTCATCTATGGCTGGAACCAATACCTGTGGCCACTTTTGATCACCACCACCGAGGGCATGCAGACCATTGTCATCGGGATAACCAAGATGATTGGAACTGGAGAGGCCCAAACCGATTGGAACCTCATCATGGCTACCACTGTCCTTGCCATGTTGCCCCCGACAGCTATCGTCCTCCTCGCCCAGCGCTGGTTTATCAAAGGGCTTACCGAGGGCGAGAAATAAAGCGAGGAGGATAAGGA
The DNA here is from genome assembly GCA_030550015.1 of bacterium. Classification (GTDB taxonomy): domain Bacteria; phylum Sysuimicrobiota; class Sysuimicrobiia; order Sysuimicrobiales; family Thermofontiviventaceae; genus Thermofontivivens; species Thermofontivivens primus. The sequence goes on from JAUQQG010000048.1 coordinate 17,088, forward strand.
TGGGAGAGAAGCGATACGTCCTGGCGATAGATCAAGGAACTACAGGGACCCGATGTATCATCTTCTCGCACGAGGGGAAACCCGTAGCCGCTTCCTACGAGGAACACAGGCAGATCTACCCCCAACCCGGCTGGGTGGAGCATGACCCGATGGAGATCTGGAGTAAAACCCAGAAAGTCATCCGCGAGGCGATGGCGAAGGGGAATGTCCGAGCGGAAGAGATCGCCGCGATCGGGATCACGAACCAGAGGGAGACCACGATTCTGTGGGACAGGCACACGGGGGAGCCCGTTTACCCCGCCATCGTCTGGCAAGACACCCGGACGCATCGGATCTGCCAGAGGATCGTCGATGACGGATTCGAGGCGTATATCCGGGAGAACACCGGCCTTGTGAGCGCCACTTACTTTTCCGGCCCCAAAATCCAATGGATCCTAGACAATGTCCCTACCGTCCGGAAAAGGGCGGAGAAGAGAGAGGTTCTGTTCGGCACTGTTGACACCTGGCTCATCTGGTGGCTCACTGGGGGGCCGGAGGGTGGCGTGCACGTCACAGACTACACCAATGCCTCCCGGACCATGCTTATGAACCTCCACACGCTCGACTGGGATGAGGAAATCCTCCGTTACCTCGGTGTCCCTCGTGCCTGTCTCCCTGCAATCCGCCCCTCCAGTGATCGAGAGATCTGGGGATACACGGCCAAGGGTGGACCACTCGGTGGAGAAATTCCCGTCTGCGGCGACCTCGGCGACCAGCAGGCCGCCCTGGTCGGCCAAGCGTGTTACACTCCCGGGGAGGCCAAGAACACCTATGGCACAGGGAACTTCCTCCTCCTCAACACCGGAGACCGCATCGTTCACTCCCGGAGTGGTCTGATTACTACGGTGGCCTACAGCACGGAGGCAGGGAAGTCCATCTACGCCCTGGAGGGATCCATCGCCGTCACCGGAGCAGCGGTCCAGTGGCTCCGCGACAACCTGGGGATCATCCGGACTGCTGCAGAGACCGAGGAGATCGCCCAGTCTGTTGAGGACACGGGAGGAATCTACTTTGTCCCCGCCTTCTCTGGCCTCTTCGCCCCTCACTGGGATATGTATGCCAGGGGCGTGATTGTGGGCTTGACCCGGTACAGCGACAGGCGGCACCTTGTCCGTGCCACGCTGGAAGCCATCTGCTATCAGACGCGGGAAGTTGTGGAGGCCATGCAAAGAGATTCAGGGATCAAGCTCTCTCTCCTTAAGGCCGATGGAGGGGCCGTGGTGAACAACTTCCTTATGCAGCTCCAGGCAGATATCCTGGGCGTACCAGTCATCCGCCCCGTGGTGCACGAAACAACTTCCCTCGGTGCCGCCTACATGGCTGGCCTGGCTGTAGGCTTCTGGAGAGGCCTTGAGGATCTCCGTACCAACTGGGCGGTGGATCGAGCGTTCGAACCCCGCTGGAGTGAGGAACGAAGGGAGGAAGGCTACCGTGGCTGGTTGAGGGCGGTGGAACGCGCCCGGGGATGGGTGGAGAGGAGCGTATAGGGATGGTGGAGTGGCGGAATCTCCCAGGCACAGTGGTCCTGGCGCACCGTGGCGCTGCCCACGCTGCACCCGAGAATACCCTCGCCGCCTTCGCCCTGGCGCTCTCAGAGGGAGCAGATGGGATCGAGTTCGACGTCCACAGGACCGCCGATGGCCATCTCGTGGTCCTCCACGATGAGGTCGTGGACAGAACCACAAACGGTTTCGGCCCCGTTTCCCAGATGACCCTCGAACAGGTTCGGAGCCTCGATGCCGGAAGCTGGTTTGACCCACGGTTCGCCGGGGAGAAAGTCCCCCTCCTCGAGGAGGTCCTGGAGCTAGCCCGGGGGCATCTCCTTGTGGATATCGAGCTGAAGACATCGGGGATCGAAGCCCAGGTTGTAGAGACTGTCCGGAAGTTCCGTATGGCGCCTTCTGTGTTGATCTCCTCCTTCTCTCGCGAGGCGATCTCTGCAGTAAAGGAGATTGCCCCCGAAATCGCTGTGGGCCTTCTGTCCTTGCATGGAGATCCCTCGGAGGCCCTCTCCCTCGGCGTCCAGGTCTTCCTGCCTTCCGTGGGTGTCCTCTCCAAGGATTGCGTGGAGTCCTGCCACAGGCAGGGAATCTCCGTCGTCACCTGGACGATTCTCACCGAGCAGGATGCGCGGGAAGCGATCCGCCTCGGCGTAGAAGGGATCATCGCCGATGATCCGGTCATGGCACGACGTGCCCTAGAGGAGGAAAGAAACCGGTAATGGAGCTCTCTAGTAGGACTCGACGGGAGCACTGGAACCGCCTCCGCGAGGGGGTGGACGTTCTTGTCATAGGGGGAGGGATCACCGGGGCTGGTGTGGCCCTGGATGCAGCCACCCGCGGCCTCGTAGTCGGACTCGTCGAGGCACACGACTTTGCCAGCGGCACGAGCAGTCGCTCCACGAAGCTGATTCATGGCGGGATCCGCTACATCCCTCAGCTTCACCTGAGCCTGGTGCGGGAGGCCCTACGTGAGAGGCAGATCCTGATGCACATCGCCCCTTACCTAGTCCATCCTCTCTCCTTCCTCGTCCCCCTCTACGAGGATCTGCAGAGGCCCCTCGGTCTCCCCCTCCCAGCGGCTCTTCGGCCCATCATGCCCGCCGCCGTCGGCCTTGGCCTCTGGATGTACGATGTGTTAGCAGGCAGGGACGACCTTCCCCCTCACCGGCATGTCTCTGTAGAGGAAGCGCGTCGCCTCGTTCCGACCCTCCGGCCTGAACGCCTCCGGGGGGGCTACATGTACGCGGATGCGCAGACCGATGATGTCCGCCTGACCCTTGCTGTGCTCCGTACCGCCGCGCGCCATGGTGCCTGGATCGTTAATTATGCACGAGTCGCGGGCCTCTTGGAAGAACACGGACGGGTAAGGGGGGCGAGGGTACGCGATGAGCTGACCGGTGAGGTGATCGAGGTTCCTGCTGGCCATGTGATCAATGCCACGGGGGTGTGGGCTGAGGAGATCGCCAGGATGACAGGCAATGCCCCGTTCTCCATCCACCACAGCAAGGGCTCCCACCTCATCGTGCGCAGGGATCGCCTGGGCCTTGGGGAGACCGCCCTGGTCATCCCGGAGACGACCGATGGCCGCCTCGCCTTCGTCGTCCCATGGGGAGAGTACGCCATTGTGGGGACCACAGACGAAACCTACCGGGGAGACCTCTCCCGCCTCACGGTGACGCATGAGGAGGTGGACTACCTCCTCTACCACGTCAACAGGTTCATGGAGGTCAACCTGACACCTCGAGACGTCCTAGGAGTCTATGCAGGCCTCCGACCGCTCATCAGCGCACCCGGGAAGTCCTCGGCCGCCCTCTCCAGGAGCCACGCAGTCATTCCGGGCCCCCAGGGTTTCCTCTCCATTATCGGGGGCAAGCTCACCACCTATCGGAAGATGGCCCAGGATACTGTCGACCTTCTGCTCCGCCGAATGGGACAGTACAGGCCCTGCAGGACAGAGGAGGTCCTCCTGGACGGTTCAGAAAACTATGCGGAGGCGAGGCAGCTCCTGGAAGGGAGTGCACGGCAGTTCGAATGGGAACCGGGCATTGTGGACCGACTCCTCCGGGCGTACGGGGACAGGGCCCTCCTCATTCAAGCCATCGCGGTGGAGCGCCCCCGGCTTGGACGGCCCCTGATCCCAGGGGTTCCTGTCCTCGGCGCAGAGATTGCCTTCATAGTGCGCCACGAGATGGCCGTGCGCCTCGCCGACGTCCTGTTCATCCGAACTCCCCTTGCGATCCTGGCCTTGCGGGAACTGCCTGAGACTGTAGAGTGCGCAGCGGAGATCATGGGCGAGGAACTGGGGTGGTCTGCTGAGGAAACGCGGAAGCAGATTGAGGAAGTGCACATGCAAATCCAGCTTGCCCTTGGATGGGCTCCCCGGGATACTTAGAGAGCTCAGACGAGGGCTGCCCGGACTATGGGGGGTGGGACATGGGTCACAAAAAGAGCACAGGCATGCGTGAAGGCTTTTCGTGAGAGGAGGAAGAACCATGGGAGGACGCATGTCAGAGAACTTTGACCAACGCATTTGGGACGTCCAGCTCACCCGAAGGGAGCTGCTCCGAATAGGGTTCGGCGCGGCAGGGAGCGTGGTGCTGCTTTCGTTGCTGGAAGCCACAGGAAGCGCTGTCGCAGCACCCAAGCTCCCGCGCTCCGCTGCCGAGATTGGCGGCCTGGAGAAGCTGATCGCCGAAGCCAAGAAGGAGGGGACGCTCAACACCATCGCCCTCCCTCCAGACTGGGCGAACTACGGCGAGATCATGCAGCGGTTCACCCAAAAGTACGGGATCAAGATCAATAACGCATCTCCCAACGCCAGCTCGGCAGAGGAGCTTCAGGCGGTACGTTCCCTGAAGGGGCAGAAGCGTGCTCCTGATGTCTTGGACATCGGGCCCTCCTTTGCCATCCAAGGGAAGCAGGAGGGGTTGTTCGCACCCTATAAGGTGTCCACCTGGGACACCATCCCTGCCAGCATGAAGGATCCTGATGGGTACTGGGTTGGCGACTACTTCGGGGTGATCGCCTTCGGTATCAACAGGAACGTGGTGAAGACCGTCCCGAAACGATGGACGGACCTCAGGAAGCCAGAGTACAAGGGAAAGGTGGCGTTGAACGGTGACCCTCGGCGGGCGGCGGCGGCCTTCGCTGGGGTTTGGGCGGCGGCCCTCGCCAACGGGGGATCGCTGGATGACATCACCCCTGGAATCGAATTCTTCGCGGAGCTCAAGAGGCTCGGGAACTTCATCCCCGTAGATGCCACTCCGGCCACGGTCCAGAGCGGCCAGACCCCCATCACGGTGGATTGGGATTACCTCCAACTCGGCTACAGCAAGGAGTTTAGCGGGAAGCTGACCTGGGAGGTCCAGATCCCTGAGGACGGGATCTTTGGAAACTACTATTGCCAGGCCATCAGCGCGTACGCTCCCAATCCACACGCAGCGCGCCTGTGGGAGGAGTTTCTCTACTCCGATGAAGGGCAGATCCTCTGGTTGAAGGGGTTCGCCCACCCTGCCAGGTTTGAGGACCTCCTGCGTCGAAACGTCATCCCCAAAGACCTCTTGGCCAAGCTACCCCCTGCGGAGCCCTACAAACGCGTTCGGTTCCCCACGGTGGAGCAGACCAAGAAGGCCCAGGAGGTGGTTGCAAAGCTCTGGGGGCCCAAGGTAACGGGACAGTAGGGGAAATGAGGGGAGGCACAAGATCTCGTGTCTCCCCTCCTCCCTGGCCTGTGGAGGTGAGAGAACATCGCGAGCAGGAATATCCACCAGACGCAGCCAAGGCGGCGCCAGAGAAGGGATCGCTTTACGACGTGGCTCTGGGTGGTGCCCTTCTTTGCCTACGTGGGGGCTTTCCTTCTCCTTCCCTCGGCGGCGGTCCTTGTAGGTGCCTTCCGCGACCCCGAAGGACACTGGACGCTCCGCTACATTGCAGCAATCTTCGAGGGGCAGTACCTTCGCGCCTTCCTCAACAGCGTGGAGATTAGCGCTGTCACGGCACTCGGTGGGGGGATCTTCGGGTTCCTCGTGGCCTACGCCGCGGTGACAGGCGGCCCCCGGTGGGTCCGGCCTGCCCTGACCACCTTCTCCGGGGTAGCCGCGAATTTCGCAGGGGTCCCACTGGCGTTCGCCTTCATCGCCACACTTGGGACAACAGGTCTCATCACCCAACTCCTGCGTTCGCTCTTCGGACTGGACCTTTATGCCCACGGCTTCACGCTCTTCTCATTCACCGGTCTTTCCCTTACCTACCTCTACTTCCAGCTCCCTTTGATGATTCTGATCATCACACCAGCAATTGACGGAATGCGGCGCGAATGGTGGGAGGCTGCAGCAAACCTGGGAGCTACAGACCTACAGTACTGGCGATACATCGGACTCCCTGTCCTCCTGCCTTCCCTCCTCGGAGCAATGGTCCTCCTGTTTGGGAACGCTTTCGCCGCCTACGCCACTCCATACGCCCTTACCTCCGGTGTTGTGAACCTTGTTACCATGCAGATTGGGAATGTCTTGCAGGGGAACGTCCTCTCCGATCCTCAGCTTGGGCAGGCGCTGGCCGTGGGGATGATCGTCGTCATCTCGTTCTCAATGTCGCTCTACACCTTCTTGCAACGGCGGACGGCGAGGTGGTTGCGGTGAGGAGAGGACGTTCCTTTTGGGGGAGTTTCTGGTTGCTCCTCGGGGTTCTCTACTTCACCGTGCCCCTCCTGGCCACGGCGGAGTTCAGCCTTCGCGCGGGCCCAGGACGCTATACCTTCTCTAGCTACCTTACGATCTTGGAAGATCCGCAGTTCCGAGCTAGTTTCCAGCTCTCCCTCGGCCTTGCCTTGGAGACCATCGTCCTCACTCTGGCCCTCTTGGTCCCCACGGCGTACTGGGTCCACCTCCGCCTGCCACGGCTCCGCCCTGTGGTAGATTTCCTCTCCATCCTCCCGTTCGTTGTCCCTCCCATCGTCCTGGTGGTCGGCCTCCTGGCCGTCTACCGCGGGGCTCCGGAGTTCTTCATTGGAACACCCCAGGTCCTCGTTGCTGGCTACGTGATTCTCACCATGCCATATGTATACCGTTCCCTTGACGTAGGGTTGCGGGCAGTGGACATCCGCACATTGACGGAAGCAGCCCAGAGCCTTGGCGCGAACTGGAGACAGGTTCTCCTCTGGGTGATCCTCCCCAACATTCGCGCTGCGGTGCTCAGCGGGGGCTTGCTAACCCTGACCATCGTCATGGGGGAGTTCACGATGGCCAACGTCATGCTCTTCTATACCTTCCCCGTATATATGAACTACATCGGGGAGACCCACGCCACCCCTGCTGCTGCCCTGACCCTTATCAGTTTCACCATCACCTGGGCTGCTATGCTTGGAATTCTCTTTCTTGAACGCCAGCTCGGCGGGCGCCAGGTGCAAATCGGGGGTGCACGCTGATGGCATACCTGGAGATCGTTGGCATCCGGAAGACATTTGGAGAAGTCGTCGCCCTCGACGAGGTAACCCTCTCCATCGAACGAGGCGAGTTCTTTACCTTACTCGGTCCGAGCGGGTGCGGCAAGACGACGTTGCTTCGGATCGTCGCAGGCTTCGAGACCCCTGACCGGGGAAGCGTACAACTTGAGGGCGAAGAGATCACAGAGGTCCCACCCAACCGAAGGAACATGGGGATGGTCTTTCAGGCCTACAGTCTCTTTCCGAATATGACGGCGGAGGAGAACGTGGAGTTCGGCCTGCGCGTCCGGGGATGGCCGGCGGCGGAGAGGGCCCGTCGCGTGGCGGAACTATTTGATCTCATCGGTCTCTCCGCGGCCAGGAAGCGTTACCCGTTCCAGCTCTCTGGAGGGGAACAGCAGCGTGTTGCCCTGGCTCGCGCGCTGGCCATCGAGCCGAAGGTCCTCCTCCTAGACGAGCCGCTCTCCGCGCTCGATGCAAAGATCCGCGTCCAGCTGCGCGAGGAGATCCGGGCCATCCAGAAACGGCTGGGGATCACCACCCTGTACGTCACCCACGACCAGGAGGAGGCGATGGCGATCTCAGACCGGGTGGCCGTCCTTTCCCACGGTCGGATCGAGCAGATCGGCCCTCCTGCCGAGATCTACGAGAATCCTTTGACTCCCTTCGTTGCCAGCTTTGTAGGAACGATGAACCGCCTAGAGGGAACGGTGCAAGATGGACGGGAAGGCCTTGTGAACTACCGCGGGATACAGCTCCGCGTAAACGCTGCCCGGGGTCGGGATCCTGGAACCAGAGTCTTCGTGTTCATTCGCCCGGAGGTCGTGGAGGTTCGTCTGGTAGGGGAGGGAGATGGCCTCAAGGGGAGAATTTTCTCTCAGTCGTTCATGGGTCCGGTCACGCGGTTGCGGATCGCCCTCGACCAAGGTGGGGAACTCATCGCAGATATTCCCAGCGCCCGGGCGAAGGCATTAACAATGGGCATGGAGGTCATTGCGACCTTCCCCCCTGATGCTGCAGGGATTCTGAATATCTAAAAAATCATTTCAGCAAAACCCTCGACCGCGATTTTGCCTAGTACTGGACAGTCTGAGAGAAATGCGAACAACACTTCTTCCAGCGCTCTTCATCCTCCTTTTATGGGGAACTTGGCCGCTGTTCGCGAAGGTCTCTGTGGGCCGCCTGGGGATGCCGGCGCTCTTCTGGTCCCAGGTCTCCGGGCTCCTGGTGGTAGGACTCTACCTCCTCTGGACGCGCCATGCGTGGGTAGTAAATGATCCCGTCGGATTCGCAGCAAGCGTCCTGGGCGGGGTCACTGTCGCGACCGGCTCCCTCCTCTTCTACCACCTCCTCCGCAAGCATCCTACGGCGGTGATCGTCTTCCTCACAGGGTTATACCCTGTCGTCTCCCTCCTCCTGGCCTGGCTCCTGCTCCACGAGCGCGTCTCTGCGGTACAGATGGCGGGGATCCTCCTGGCCCTCGCAGCCCTCATCCTCCTCACACGCTAACCCACTGGTGACCACCAGGGTCCCATTCGCCCTCAGGAGTTCTCTTTTCCGCATGCACAATTCGGGCATGGGCCTGATGTAGAATCCATCCTCTACCTGATTGTTCTTCCACCTCCCGTACGGTGAAATAAAAGAGCCAAAAGATCTTTAATATCTAAATAAAGGGGGGAGAGTCGTGGCAAGGAGAGATCGATGGACCTTGACAATCCTTAGCATCACGCTCATCGCAGGCTTCGTGGGGATCTTGTTGCCCCAGCTGAAGGGGATCTCTGCGGAGGCGCTCCCAACGGTACAGGCGAAGCTGGTCTCACCTCCCCAGGCTCCTCCACCTGTTGCCAGAAAGCAGCCGGCGAAGGTGGTTGTGACCCTGGAAACTGTGGAGAGGCGCGGGACACTGGCGGATGGCGTGGAATACGAGTTCTGGACCTTCGGGGGAACCGTCCCCGGACCGATGATCCGGGTGCGTGTGGGAGACACCATTGAATTCCACCTCAAGAACGCCAAAACGAGTAAGCAAATCCACTCTATTGACTTCCACGCTGTCAACGGACCAGGGGGCGGTGCCAAGGTAACCCAGACGCTTCCAGGCAAGGAATCTGTCTTCGAATGGAAGGCTCTCAACCCCGGAATCTATGTCTATCATTGTGCCTCCCCACACATCCCTACACACATCGCCAATGGCATGTACGGGCTTATCCTCGTGGAGCCTGCAGAGGGACTCCCTAAGGTAGACCGGGAGTACTATGTGATGCAGGGAGAGTTCTACACCAAAGGACGCCGAGGGGAGAAAGGATTCCAGCCCTATGACTCCAGTAAAGCCTATGCTGAGCAGCCTGAGTACGTCGTGTTCAATGGGCGAGTTGGTGCTCTGATTGGGAAAGGCGCGCTCCAAGCGAAAGTAGGGGAAACCGTCCGGCTGTTTGTAGGGAACGGTGGCCCTAACCTGACGTCTGCGTTCCACGTCATCGGTGAGATCTTCGATCTCGTCTATCCCGAAGGGGCTGTAGGGAGCAACCCGAACCGGAATATCCAAACCACGCTCATCCCGCCAGGGGGCGCGGCGATCGTGGAGTTCAAGGTGAACGCCCCGGGGACCTACCTCCTGGTGGACCATAGCATCTTCCGCCTCGACAAGGGAACGGTAGGAGCGCTGGACGTGAGCGGGCCACCTACACCTGAGGTGTTCCGACCATTCAATCACTAAATACATCTCCGTGGCAAGATCTTCAGCCGGACCTTCGCCACCATCGCCCGCCTATGGGAGGAGCGCCCATCTGGCCGCTCCTCCCGTTCACCTTCTCCTTCCAAGAACGGACTCTTTCCATGTACCAAGGTACTCAGCTTACTTTCGCCCCCGGAGGTGGATCCTTTTCCACTGTAAGGAGGGCAACCTCATTATCCCACTCTGCTGCAAGGAGCATCCCCTGGGAGGTAACACCGCGCACTTGGCGGGGTTGGAGGTTCGCCAGGACGACGATCCGTTTTCCAACCAAATCCTCCGCCGTGTAGTGCGGGATCAACCCAGTCACCAGGGTTCGAACCTCTCCCCCAATGTCCACCCTCAGTTCCAGGAGCTTCTCGGTACCAGGCACCCTCTTGGCCTCACGCACAATGCCCACCCGCAAGTCAAGTCGCTTGAACTCGTCCAGTGAGATCTCTTCCACGCGTTCTCCTCCCTTCTGTGGCTGTTCCTCCTCCACAACCGCTCGTACAGCTTCCCGCTCGATGCGCGGGAAGATGGGTTTCCCTGGCCTGACCCGGGTCCCCCAGGGGAATCCCTGCCACTTCCTGGCATCCTCCAGACGCTGCTCTTCCAGGGGGACGGGGATACCCAGCTGTTCCCAAGCGCGACGCGTCGCTGTCGGGCATGTGGGAGAAAGGAGGATTGTGGCGATCCGGAAGGCCTCTAGCGTGTTGTAGAGAACGGTCGCCGCGCGGCGCTCCTGACCGCGACGTACCAAGGACCATGGTGCCCCTTCATCGAGGTACTTGTTGGCAGCTCCCAGCAGGCGCCAGATCTCTTGGAGCGCACGGTGTAGCTCAAGCCGGTCGATAGCACCCTCCACCGCGTCGACCACCTGCAGGGCTGTCTCACGGAGCAGGTGGTCGCGGTCCTCTGCGGGTCCAGGTTCAGGGACAACCCCCTGGAAGTAGCGCTCCACGAGGGGCAAGGTCCTGTTCAACAGGTTTCCGTAGTCGTTGGCCAGATCGGCGTTAAACCGGGTGATGAGGTTGTCATCGGAGAAGTCCCCATCCTGGCCAAAGGGCACTTCCCGAAGAAGGAAGTAGCGGATGGCATCCACGGCAACGCCCACCTCGGCCCCCGACAGCCGCGCCAGCGCCTGGGCAAGATCCCATGGATCTACAAGGACACCTGTAGACTTGCTGATCTTCTGTTCCTTGAACGTCCACCACCCGTGGGCGAACACCTTTTTGGGAGGGGCGATTCCTGCAGAATGGAGAAGGATGGGCCAGATTACAGCATGGAAACGCAGGATCTCCTTGCCCACGAGGTGCACGTCCGCAGGCCAGAACTTCTGGAACCTTTCCTCATCTTGCCCATACCCAGCTACGGTGATGTAGTTGGTGAGCGCATCGATCCACACGTAGATGACTTGATCAGGGTCGAAGGGAACGGGGATCCCCCACTTGAACGTGGAGCGGCTGACGGCAAGGTCCAGCAGGCCGCTCCTGACGAAGCTGAGCACCTCATTCCGTCGGGATTCAGGTTCGACGAACTCCGGGTGCTCCTCAATGTGGCGAAGGAGCCAGTCCTGGTATTGAGAGAGGCGAAAGAGATAGCATTCCTCGGCTGTCCACTCTACCGGCCGCCCGTGAACAGGGCACTTCCCCTCCACGAGCTCGCTCTCCAGGTAGAAGGACTCACAACTCGCACAGTACCATCCTTCGTAAATCCCTTTGTAGATGTCCCCGTTCCGGTAGGCTCTCTCGAAGATGGCCTGAGCCACGCGCTCGTGCCGGGGTTCAGTGGTCCGGATGAAGTCGTCGTAAGAGATGTTCAGGCGCTCCCAGAGCTGCTTGAACTCCCCCGCGATCCTGTCGCACCACTCCTTCGGATCAACTCCATTCGCTCTGGCCGTACGCTCGATTTTGATCCCATGCTCATCGGTGCCTGTGGCAAACAGAACGTCATACCCGGCCAGCCGCTTGAACCGCGCAATCACGTCGGCCGCAATGGTGGTGTAGGCATGGCCGATGTGGGGGGGCGCGTTGACATAGTAAATCGGTGTGGTGATGTAAAACTTCCTGGACACTGTGCTCACCTCGCTTCTGCCGGCTCCTCGAAGCTTCACTCTTCCCCGCAGGAGACCCAAAACAAAAGCCTCTCGCCTGGGGCGAGAGGCGAAAGCTCTCACGGTACCACCCATGTTCGCTCCTGCCTTACGGCAAAGAGCCTCTGCAGGTGCGTCCTCCTACCACAAGACGACAGGAGGAAAAACACCCGGTCCGCTAACGGGAACCCCCGGCACACCCTACTCGGAAACTACTGGGAATCCTTTCGGGCTACCGCTCCGGGGCCATGTTCGGGACGGCTACCTGCCGGCTTAGCACCCTACCCGGCTCGCTGCGAGGCTCACCGTGCCTACTCCCGCCCCATCATTGCGCTCCTGTACTCTCTTGGCATCATCATAAGATGGTACAAGATCGCTGTCAAGCAAAGCACTGCGTTGACAGAGATCACCCTTAGGGGTATGTTCTCTCTAGTTGGAACGTCAGGGAAGAGGAGGAGACAGATGGCCATCCTGTATTTGCTTCTCGGCCTCGTTGCCGGTATCTTCAGCGGCCTCATCGGTATTGGAGGCGGAGTGATCATCGTCCCTGCACTCATCTACCTCTTTAGATTCGAGCAACATCTGGCGCAGGGGACGACCTTAGCTCTCCTCGTCCCGCCTATTGGCATCCTCGCCGCCTGGACCTATTATAAGCAGGGGTATGTGGACCTGAAGGTCGCCGCCCTTGTGGCGTTGGGCTTTTTCCTCGGCGGCCTTGTGGGGGCACGTATTGCCGTAGGCCTCCCCCAGCATATTCTCAAGAAAATTTTCGGCGTGGCGTTGCTCTACATCAGCCTGAATCTCATCCTCTCACGGTGAATCCTCCATGCACTTCATGCTCCAGGAGATTCAAGAACAACCGATGGTCGTGGAGCGGATCCTCCAGGAATCTCCCCGAATCCGGCGGCTCGCCCGTAGGATCCGGCGCAGGGATCCCTGGTTCGTTGTGATGGCGGCACGAGGGACTTCGGACAACGCCGCTCTCTATGGGAAGTACCTCTTCGAGACGCTCCTAGGCCTCCCTGTCTCCCTTGCGGCCCCCTCGGTCATCACCCTCTACAGTTCCCGGCTTCGCCTCCAGAAATCTCTCGTCTTGGGCATCTCCCAGTCGGGAGAGTCGCTGGATATCGTAGAATTTCTGCGCGCTGCTCGTCGCTTGGGAGCGCTGACTGTGGCCATCACCAACCACGAACGCTCCACCCTCGCCCGGAATGCCCACGAGGTCCTGCTGTGCCACGCGGGAGAGGAGCGGAGCATCGCTGCGACCAAGACCTACATGGGACAGTTAACGGTCCTCGCGTTCCTCGCAGCGACCTGGGGAGAGCTGGGTGATTTGGAACGAGAACTGCAGAACCTCCCCAGGGCCCTCGAGGAGGTTCTAAAGAGGAAAGAAGAGATTGCAGAACGGGTGAGCCGGTACAGGTATATGGGGGAGTGCATTGTCTCCGCAAGAGGCTATAATTACGCCACGGCCAAGGAGGCAGCACTGAAACTCAAAGAGACCTGTTACGTCCTTGCCGAGGCCCTCTCCTCCGCAGATCTCCTCCATGGTCCCATTGCAATTGTGGAGAGAGACTTCCCCGTCTTCCTATTCGCGCCCACAGGAAAAGCCTATGGCCATCTCTTAGAGCTCACAGAGCGGCTGGTGGCTCAAGGTGCCGAAGTTGTCGTTTTCAGCGATGCCCAGGAGATCCTGAAAAAGGGGACTGTCCCCATTCCCGTTCCAGTCTCAGTGCCCGAAGAGGTAACCCCACACGTCTTGATCATCCCTGCCCAACTCTTTGCCTATCACCTCGCCCTGGCAAAGGGCCTCGACCCCGATCATCCCCGGGGCTTGCGCAAGATCACCCGCACCCTCTAGCTCATCCAGCAAAGGCCTCTCCGAGGACTATACCGAAACCTTGCCAAAGGATGGCTAGGGCCACCTTAAAACCCTGCCCGACCCGAGGCGATCTCCTCGACGAGGGCTACTACAAATCGGGCTGTCTCCTCAAGAGCTCTCGGGTTGACTGTGGCGGGAACATCCTCTGGGGTATGGATGGAGGTAATCTCGGGACGAGCGAGGAAAATGGCGGGGATCCCCATCTGTTCGAACGAGACATGGTCGCTTTCTGCAGATCTTCCCGTGCTCAGAGGAATACCCAGCTCCCTGGCGAGGCGATCAGCGAGGTCAAGGAGTGGTCCCCTGCCAGCAGTGTTCAAAGCTAGCAATCGGTCCCCCTGTCCCACGACGTCCACATTGATCATGGCCACAACGTCCTGGCCCGCCGTGCGGACGTAGTGCTGTGATCCCAGGAGACCCAACTCCTCTGCACCAAACGCCACGAAGGCAAGGGTATAGGGGTAGGAGCGAGGTGCAAGAACCCTGCTCACCTCCAGGACCACGGCAACACCGCTGGCGTTGTCGTTTGCTCCTGGGGCAGCAGGAACGGAATCAAAGTGTGCCCCGATGACCACAACCTTCCGAGGTTGCCCTCGACCAAGTTTGCTTGCAACCACATTCCACGTTGTACGCTCCTCCAACAGGGTATCGACCAGGAGTCGTGCCCGTACAGGCCCTCGGTTGATCAGGCCGAGAAGGCGCTGGCCCTCCTCCTGGGAGATTGTCACCGCGGGGATGGGGGAGCCTCCCACTAGCGTGCCCTGGATATTCCCCGGACGGTTGTTATAGATCACGACACCCACAGCGCCATACCGCGCGGCATTCCGTGCTTTCTCGGAGAAAAAGATTGCCCCACGTTGGGCAAGCGCGATGTGCCCTCGGACGTCCTTCCCACGGAAATCCTCAGGGCGGCCGAGGCCGACGTGTACGAGCAAACCTTCCACGCCCTCCGGGGGAGTCGGTGGCGAATAGACCAAGACCTCTGGGGAGAAGGAGAGGCGTTCCGGACTCAGTGTCTGGAAGAAGACACGACGGGTCTCAAAGGCAAGCACAGGGAACGCTTGGCGCTCTACGGGGTACCCGAACGACTGGAACTGACCTGCGATGTATTCTGCAGCCTGGCGATCCTGTACACTTCCAGCCGGTCGTGCGCCGATCTGGCCAGCCAGCGCAACGACGTGGGCATATGCCGCCTGCCCTGAGATTGCAGGAGTTTCCTGGGCGATGAGGAGGCCGGAGCCCGCTGTGAAGACAATCGCCAGGAGAACTCCCAGAAGAACCCGTGGCATCCTCAGGTCGCTGAATAGGCGATGGGTGCTCCACCCCATGAACTACGACGCTCCTACGGGGGAAAATCCGGAACCGGCGGCAACGTCCGCTTGTGCATGCTGGCCCTGTGCAAAGCCTCGATCCTTGCGGCAACCTCAGGAGGAACTTGCTCGCCCAGGAGGTACCCGTCGAGCTGCTCGTAGGTGATTCCAAGCTCGCCTTCGTCTGTCTGGCCAGGCCACAGGCCAGCGGAGGGGGTTTTCTCTATGATCCGTTCCGGGACCCCGAGATACCTCGCCAACTCACGAACCTGTCTCTTCGTCAGGTTCCCAAGAGGGAGGACATCCACCCCACCGTCACCATATTTGGTAAAGTACCCCACGTAGATCTCGCTGCGGTTCCCTGTCCCCACGACAAGGCGGTTCAAGCGGTTGGCGAAAAAGTAGAGGGTCGCCATCCGGAGTCGCGGCTTGAGGTTGGCAAGGGCAATGGGGTGATCGGCGTAGTATCCAGAGGCCCGTAATGCCTCCAAGAGGCCATCGTACACGAGGTCGAGGGTCACGGTGGTTACTGGCAAGCCCAGCGTCCTCGCGACGAAATAAGCGTCTTCGATGTCTATGGGGTCGCTATGACACGGCATCACCACGCCCAGGGTGTGCTCGGGGAACGCTCGTAGGCACAGCGCAGCCACCGTCGCCGAGTCCACGCCGCCGCTGATACCTACGACGGCTCCCACTGCCCCTGCCGCGTTGGCCTGATCCTGGAGCCAGACGACGAGCCTTCTGCTGAACTCCTCCATCGCTTCCTCCATCGCCCTCTCCGCACCGTCGTGCCTTGAGAAGATCGAAGTGAGTCAAAATTGCCACTTGGTTGATTTCGGCAGTTGACCCCACCTTCCCTTGGCCTCCGGTTTCAGTACACCGACAAAGATCTCCACGTTTGGTTCCCACCAAACCTGTCCCTCGCTGCTGTGTCCACCCCGGGATAGGTGTGGGAGGAAATCCCCAGGAGGCGGAGATATTCCTGGACTTGTCGACGAGCGCTTGTTGATCCTATACTGATCTCAAGGACTTCGTGAATATGGAGGTCCCAAAAGTCCATTTTGAGTCGGGTTGAAGGAGGGGACCATGTACAGAGGTGGACCAGGGATGCTTGCGTGGGCCCTGCACCGCATCACCGGTGTGGCTATCCTGCTCTTCCTGCTCATCCATATCATCGAGACCATGATGATCGGGTTCGGGCCCGACGCCTACAACAGGGCGATTGCGATCTACAAGCAACCGTGGTTCAAGCCATTCGAGTTCCTGCTGGCAGCGGCTGTCCTCTACCATGCAGGGAATGGGATCCTCGTCATGATCGTGGACTTCCTTCCGGAAGCAAGCCGGGTTTACCGGAAGCTCTTCTGGGCAGGCGCCTTGGTCTACACGGTGCTGATCATTCCCATCGCGTACTTGATGCTTCGCCCGTTCTTTACCGCCTATTTCTGAGGATCAGGAGGAGGGACGTCCATGCAGGTTGTATCCCGTCCTCGACCAGGCGCAGGATTTGAGCTCTACTCCTGGCTATTCATGCGAATCTCCGCTATCCTCCTGCTCCTCCTCGTTCTCGGGCATCTTGTCGTGATGCACCTGATCAATACCACTGAGAACATCGACTTCAACTTTGTCGCCAAGCGGTTCGCGACACCGTTCTGGCGTAGCTACGACACGCTCATGCTCCTCCTCACGCTGTTACACGGTCTGAACGGCGTCCGGACCATCGTGGAGGACTATGTCCACTCTCGCCCCTGGCGGGTCTTCTGGACGTTCCTCTTAGTCACGGTAGGGCTTGTCTTCGGCACCATTGGTGCGTTAGTGATCTTCACCTTCCAGCCTTAAGGCGCCAAACCGGGGAGTGAGGGAGATGAACTTCGAGCATCGCTACGACGCGCTTATCGTAGGGGCCGGCGGCGCGGGTCTATACGCTGCCGTGGAGCTCTCCAAGCACCCTGAGATTTCCGTGGCTGTGTTAAGCAAGCTCTACCCGACGCGGTCCCATACAGGGACTGCCCAGGGGGGAATCGGCGCGGCCCTGGGCAACGTGGAGGAGGACCACTGGGAGTGGCACATGTTCGACACTGTGAAAGGGAGCGACTACTTGGCAGACCAGGATGCGGCGGAGATCCTAGCCCAGGAGGCGATCACGACGGTGTACGAGCTGGAGCACATGGGGTTGCCGTTCAACCGTACCCCAGATGGAAGGATCGACCAGAGGAGGTTCGGTGGACACACGCGCAACTATGGGGAGGCGCCGGTACGCCGCTCCTGTTACGCTGCAGACCGCACGGGCCATATGATCCTGCAAACCCTGTACCAGCAATGCATCAAGAACAATGTGCGCTTCTTCAACGAGTTCCAGGTCATCGACCTCCTCGTGGAAGATGGCACCGTTGGGGGCGTTGTGGCATGGGCGCTCGCGACAGGCGACATCCATGTCTTCCGGGCAAAGGCGGTGCTCTTTGCCACTGGGGGATTCGGGCGGATCTACAAGGTCACAAGCAACGCTCACTCCCTCACCGGGGACGGGGTGGCCATTGCATGGAGGCGGGGGATCCCCCTCGAGGACATGGAGTTCTTCCAGTTCCACCCTACGGGAATTTATAAACTGGGCATCCTTCTCAGCGAGGCCGCGCGCGGGGAGGGGGCGGTGCTGGTAAACGGCAAGGGAGAGCGGTTCATGGAACGGTACGCTCCTACCCTCAAAGATCTCGCCCCGAGAGATCTCATCTCCCGGTGTATCTACCAGGAGATTCGGGAGGGACGGGGAGGGAATGGGAAGGACTACGTCTTCCTTGACTTCCGCCACCTGGGCGCAGAGGTCCTGGAGAAGAAGCTCCCTGACATCACGGAATTTGTACGGACCTACCTGGGACTTGACCCGTTGAAGGAGCTCATCCCTATCCAGCCCACCGCACACTATGCGATGGGAGGGATCCCCACGGATGTCCACGGGCGGGTGGTGATCGATGAGAAGAACACGGTCCTGCAGGGATTCTACGCGGCCGGGGAGTGTGCCTGCGTCTCTGTCCACGGGGCGAACCGCCTGGGGACCAACTCTCTTGTGGACATCCTTGTTTTCGGCCGACGCGCCGGGCAGCACATGGCTCAATACATCAAAGAGGCCAAGTTCCTCGCACTGCGCCACAACCCTCACACCCAAGCGCGAGAGTGGATCGAGAGGGTGCTCACGGGAAATGGGAAGGAACCTGTGGCGAGGATCCGGGAAGAGCTTCAGCAAGCGATGATGGATCACTGCTCTGTCTTCCGG
>JAUQQG010000089.1 GCA_030550015.1 bacterium
GCAAGCTCGCCGCCGGACGGAACGCCTTCGACGTCCTTCGGGCAGTTTTCCCCCATGGCACCGTGACAGGGGCGCCGAAGGTCCGTGCCATGGAGATCATCGACGAGCTGGAACCCACTGCCCGTGGGCCATACGCAGGAGCCGTGGGATATGTCGACTTCCGAGGGAACATGGACACCGCCATCACCATCCGAACCATCTTGGTCAAGGAAGGGAGCGCTTATATCCAGGCGGGTGCCGGCATCGTGGCAGATTCGATCCCTGAGCGGGAGTTCGAGGAAACAGTGAACAAAGCTCGCGCGCTTCTCAAGGCGATCGAGCTTGCGGGGAGTCCCTCCCGGCCTCGCTGAGTTTTGCAGGGTGAGACGTATGGCGCATCAACGCGGAAAGGTACTCGTCATTGACAACTACGATTCCTTTGCTTACAACCTTGTGCAAGCCCTGGGAGAGTTGGGAGCCGACCCCGTGGCGCGGAGGAACGACGAAATCACTTTGGAAGAGATCGCCTCCATGCGCCCGTTAGGGATTGTCCTCTCCCCTGGACCCTGCACCCCTCAGGAGGCAGGGATCTCTCTTGCGGTGGTCCGCCGGTTTTCCGGTGCCATCCCGATCCTTGGCGTCTGCTTGGGACACCAGTGCATCGGCGAGGCCTTTGGAGGGAAGGTCGTACGGGCTCCTCTGCCCATGCACGGGAAGACCTCGATGATCCATCACGATGGCAAGACCATCTTCGCCAGTCTCCCCAACCCGATTCTGGCAACACGGTACCACTCGCTGATCGTTGAGCTCGAGGGCCTTCCTGAGTGCCTGGAGGTCTCTGCCTGGTCCTCGGATGGGTTGATCATGGGCCTGCGCCACCGGCAGTTCCTTGTAGAGGGGGTACAGTTCCATCCTGAGTCGATCCTCACGACCCATGGCAAGGAGATCTTGCAGAACTTCCTTCTCCTTGCGCAGGCGTTTTGGAACGCACCCACCAAACCCTACAGACTCGAGAAACCCAAATGAAGGAGGTTCCCTGAGATGATCCGGGAAGCCATTGAGAAGGTAGTCCAGCGCATCTCCTTGAGCAGGGAGGAAGCGAGGGCGGCGATGGGCGAGATCATGGATGGGCAAGCCACCCCTGCCCAGATCGCCAGCCTCATCACAGCACTCCGGATGAAAGGCGAAACGGTGGAGGAGATCGTGGGATTCGCCCAGGCGATGCGCGAGCGCTCCGTGCGCATCTCCCCTCGCGTCGACCATCTCCTAGATACCTGCGGGACAGGTGGAGATCGCCTCAACACCTTCAATATCTCCACGATCGCGGCATTCGTGATCGCCGGTTCAGGCGTTCATGTGGCCAAACATGGGAACCGCTCGGTGAGCAGCAGGTGCGGGAGCGCCGACCTCCTGGAGGCGCTGCAGATCCCTCTGGATGCGGATCCAGCTTCTGTCGAGCGCTGCATCGAGGAGGAGCGCATTGGGTTCCTATTCGCCCCGCGGTTTCACCTTGCTATGAAGCACGCTCTTGGCCCTCGCAGGGAGATTGGGATCCGAACTGTATTCAACATCCTTGGCCCGCTTACCAACCCCGCTGGCGCCCAGTACCAGATCCTGGGGGTCGCCGACCCATCGCTGGTGGAGGTGATGGCAGAGTGCCTGTTGGAGCTGGGAGCCCGTCGCGTCATGGTCGTACACGGGCTCGATGGGATGGACGAGCTCTCCATCTGTGCACCCACGAAGGTTGCTGAAGTGGACCAGGGCACCATTCGGACCTATACCTTGGATCCAGGAGAGATCGGGCTCTCCCACAGCGACCTCACAGCGATCTCGGGTGGGACGCCTGAGGAGAACGCGCGGATCGCGCTCTCCATCCTCCAGGGAGAACATGGACCGCGCCGCGACGCCGTCGTGCTGAACGCGGCTGCAGGGTTGTACATCAGCGGGCATGCCAGTGACCTCCGGGAAGGTGTTGTTCTTGCCTGCGAGAGCATCGACTCCGGTGCGGCGTATGACCGGCTGGTTGCCCTTCGAGGGAGGCTTGCATCGATTTGATCGTGTGGTCCCTTGAGTACGACCCAAGCACAGTTGCTTTGCCCTCACAGAGGGGACCGGACGCATGACCATCCTGGACGAGATCGTGGCGCACAAGCGGAGGGAAGTCATGGAGGCCAAGGAGCAGAGGCCGCTTGAGATGCTCCAGGAGGTTATTGCAGGGGCGCCCACACCGAGGGATTTCCCTGGTGCCTTGATGGGAGAGAGGATCCGACTCATCGCCGAGATCAAAGCGGCATCTCCCTCCGGGGGCATCCTCCGAGAGAACATCGATCCTATTGCCTTGGCTACTGCGTACGTGCGCGGAGGTGCAGCGGCGATCTCGGTGGTCACAGAAAAAAGGTACTTCCGGGGCAGGCCAGAGTACATCCCCCAGGTCAAGCGCGCTGGACCAGCCCCTGTTCTTTTGAAGGACTTCCTCCTCGACACCTACCAGATTTATGAGGCCAGGGTCTTAGGAGCGGATGCAGTGCTGCTCATCGCTGCGATTCTTGCACCGAACGAACTTGCGGAGTTGGTGGCCATCGCGCGGGGGCTCGGAATGGCCCCCCTTGTGGAAGTTCATACTGAGGAGGAAGTGATCAATGCGGTCCAGGCTGGGGCGAGGCTCATCGGCGTGAACTGCCGGGATCTCCGGACGTTCGCCGTGGACCCCCAGGTCGCCGCACGGTTACGCCCATTGATCCCCCCTGGGGTGCTTTCTGTTGCGGAGAGCGGGATCAAGACGCGCCAGGACGTGGAATGGCTGGAGGCGCTGGGGTATCACGCGGTCCTCGTGGGGACCACGCTCGTCACCAGTGTAGATCCAGAGGCAAAGGTGCGGGAGCTCACAGGTGCGCGCGATTTGTGAGGAGGGCAGGCAGTGATCCGGATCAAGATCTGCGGGATTACGACGCCAGAGGCAGCGCGTGTCGCAGCAGAGGCAGGTGCGGATGCCATTGGTCTTGTGTTCGCGCCAAGCCGGAGGAGGGTATCGGTGGAAGAAGCAAAGGCCATCGTGGCTGCTTTGCCCCCATTCGTCTCGCGCGTGGGGGTATTTGTTAACGAGGCACCCGAGCGCATCGCTGCCATTGCCGATGCGTGTGGGCTGGATGTCCTTCAGCTCCACGGGGATGAGCCTCCCGAAGCGTGCCGGTGGTTCCCACGGAAAGTGATTAAGGCCATCCGGGTGCGGGGGCCAGAGAGTCTGGAGAGTCTTGCGCGGTACGAGGTAGACGCCTTCCTGCTGGATACGTTCGTCCAGGGAGAAGCTGGCGGGACTGGGCGCACCTTCGACTGGGAGATCGCCAAGACCGCTAGTGCGCAGTTTCGGGTGATCCTCTCTGGTGGGTTGACCCCGGAGAATGTGCGCGAGGCCCTGGAACTGGTGCGGCCTTACGGGGTGGACGTGAGTAGCGGGGTGGAGACGGATGGCTCGAAGGACCCAGAGAAGATCCGGGCTTTTATTGCGGCGGTCCGTGAGTGGGAACACCGCCGGGTCCTTACACCTTTAATGGAAGAGAGTCCATGGACGCGACGAGGCGAGAGGAATTCAGGGGAGGGGGAAGGATGAAGGTGGACACGGGAAGCGAGAGCACGCTGCGGGGCAGGTTTGGGCCGTATGGGGGGCGCTATGTCCCGGAGACCGTGATCCCGGCGCTAGAGGAGCTGGAGGCAAGCTATCTCCGCTATCGAGACGACCCGGGCTTCCGGGGGGAGCTGGAAGAATACCTCAAGAACTACTGCGGCAGGCCAACGCCTCTCTGGTACGCCCGCAGGCTCACGGAGGCCATTGGGGGGGCAAGGATCTATCTGAAGCGGGAAGACCTCCTGCACACAGGAGCGCACAAAATCAACAACACCATCGGCCAGGTCTTGCTCGCTGTCAAGATGGGGAAACGCAGGGTGATTGCGGAGACCGGAGCCGGGCAGCACGGGGTAGCCACGGCAACAGCTGCTGCCTTGTTCGGGTTGCAGTGTGAGATCTACATGGGCACAGAGGACATGGTCAGACAGGCTCTGAACGTGACCCGCATGCGGCTTCTCGGAGCAACGGTGCACCCCGTGGACTCTGGAAGCCGTACCCTCAAGGACGCCATCAACGAGGCGATGCGGGATTGGGTGACCAACGTCAGGACGACGTTCTATGTCATCGGTTCGGTTGTCGGCCCCCACCCCTACCCGATGATCGTGCGCGACTTCCAGGCAGTGATCGGGCGAGAGGCACGCGCCCAGATCCTTGCAGAAGCAGGGCGTCTCCCTGACTATGTGATTGCCTGTGTGGGCGGTGGGAGCAACGCCATTGGGCTGTTCAGCGGGTTCCTGGACGCGGAGGAGGTACGTCTCGTGGGGGTGGAGGCGGGCGGGGAGGGGTTGGAGACGGGCCGCCACGCGGCTACCCTGTGCGTGGGGAGCCCGGGGGTGCTCCATGGGGCCTATACCTACCTCCTCCAGGACGAGCACGGGCAGATCCTGGAGACCCACTCGGTTTCCGCAGGGCTGGATTATCCCGGCGTCGGTCCCGAACACAGCTTCCTCAAGGATTCTGGGAGGGCCACGTACGTCGCCGTGACCGACACACAGGCCCTTGAGGCATTCCAGCTTCTGGGCACGACAGAGGGAATCCTCCCGGCGCTGGAACCTGCACATGCCCTAGCCTACGCGTGTGCGTTGGCTTCCCGTCTCCCGCGCGAGGCCATCATCCTCGTGGGGCTCTCAGGGCGCGGAGACAAGGATGTGGAGGTGGCGAGCAAAGCCCTCTTCCACGAGGTACATCAGGAGAGCGGGAGGTGAGGGAGAGGATGAGCCGGATTCGGGAGACGTTCACACGGCTTCGCGCGGCCGGGAGGATCGCACTCATCCCCTTTGTCATGGCAGGGGACCCCGATTTGGGGACGACTGAAGAACTCCTCCCGAAACTCGTGGAGGCGGGTGCAGACCTCATCGAGGTAGGCATTCCCTTCTCAGATCCCATCGCCGATGGACCAGTAAACCAGCGGGCAGCCCAGCGTGCCCTGGCAGCAGGTGCGACGCCCAGGGAGATCCTCGCGCTGTGCAGGCGTATCCGGGAGAGAACCGACGTTCCGCTCATTCTCCTCTCCTACTACAACCCCCTGCTCCGCTATGGGGTCGCCCCCTTCTGTAGGGATGCCCGCAACGCTGGGGTTGACGGCTTGGTGGTTCCAGACCTCCCTCCCGACGAGGCTGGGGAGCTCGTGGCGGCAGCCAGGGATTCAGGTTTGGACACCGTCTTCCTCGCGGCTCCGACGAGTACAGAGGAGCGTATCGAGCTGGTGTGCCGCTTGGCCTCGGGGTTCGTCTACTGCGTTTCCCTGACAGGCGTGACAGGACCGCGGCGGGAAATCAACAAGGAGGC
This sequence comes from bacterium, assembly GCA_030550015.1. Lineage (GTDB taxonomy): Bacteria > Sysuimicrobiota > Sysuimicrobiia > Sysuimicrobiales > Thermofontiviventaceae > Thermofontivivens > Thermofontivivens primus. The sequence continues at coordinate 5,390 of JAUQQG010000089.1, forward strand.
CATCACGCTTCTTGCACGCCTGAGAGAAAGGACTTCCCTTCCTCTCGTCCTTGGGTTTGGCATTTCCACACCTGCCCAGGTGAGGGAAGTGGCGAAATACGCGGATGGGGTCATTGTGGGGAGCGCCCTGATCCAAGCCATGGAGGAGGCTGGGCCGCAGGGAATCGAAGCTGCCATGCGCTTCCTCTCCCAGTTCCGGCAGGCTCTCAACCTCACCCCCTCTACCCCCAGCGAGGTGATGTGAAGAAACCCATTGGACGTCGAAAGAGGTTTTGCTGGCATGCTGAAGAGCCTCTGACCGAGGAAGGATTCCTCTGCCCTACCCCAAAACATCCCTATGGACTCCCTGCTCTCCTGGGAGATGGAGGTTCCCTCTCACAATGCTCGAGGTGCACGATCAAGGTGAAGTCATCGCTGTACGCATGGCTCGTGCGGTGCTAGGGCGGCCCCTGTACTTTTGTTATGCCTTTCTGGTCAACGGCCTGCTTATCGATACAGGTCTCAGCCATGTCTGTGGTGCGTTTCAACGCTTCCTCCGGAAGTACCATGTGGAGCAGGTTGTGATCACCCATCACCATGAGGATCACTCGGGGAACGCCTGGGTTGCCAACGCCCTGGGTTTTCTCCCATACGCCCATCCTCGTTGTGTGGAGATCCTCGCCACGGGTTTCCCCCTCCAGCTCTACCGTCATTTGATCTGGGGACCTGTCCGTCCGGCAAGGTGCCAGCCTATTCCCGCAAAGATCCAGGCGGGGAGGTACTCTTTCCAGGTGCTCCATGCCCCAGGCCACAGCGAGGACATGGTGGTCCTTCTGGAGCAGGAAAGGGGGTGGCTCTTCTCCAGCGACCTGTTCCTCTCCCGCCGGCTCTTGTATCTCCAACCCGAGGAGGATATCTATCAGCTCATGGCTTCATTAGACCACGTCCTCCGCTATGGGTTTACTACCGTCTTCTGCAGCCACAGGGGACGCCTGGACCAGGGGAAGGAGGCCCTCCAGGCCAAGTTGGATCACCTCCGGGAGCTCGAGGCGGCCGTAAAGGACCTGAGGGCGAGGGGATGGGATGAAGAGGCAATCACCAGGAGGCTCCTCGGCCGGGAGGGGTGGATGACTTGGCTCACAGGAGGGCACTTCTCCAAGCGAAATCTGATTCGCGCATTTTTGAGATCAACGAGATGATCGCACCCGAGGATCCATAAGCCCACCATGCCCCAGGTCCATCTCCGTACCCTCTGCTTTATCCGAGACGGAGATCGAGTCCTCCTGATCCGCCGTACTCACCCTCCCAACGTGGGGATGTTCAATGCGGTGGGAGGGAAGATCGAGCCCGGGGAGAATCCTTACCAGGCCTGCCTGCGGGAAGTAAAAGAGGAGACGGGCCTCTCCCTTCAGAAGGCATCGCTCCGTGCTATTGTGACTGTGCTCGTCCTGGAGACGCTGGACCGGTGGATCCTGTTCACCTACATCGCGGAGCGCCCGCCAGGCCAGGAGGTAGTCCCCTCTCTCGAGGGGTCGCTCCAGTGGGTTCCCCTGGAGAAAGTTCCTACGTTGCCTGTGCCTCCGGATATACCCCTCCTTCTTCCATACCTGTTCAAAGAAGGAGCGGTCGTCTTTGTGAAGGTCATGTACGCAAGGGAGGAGAACCCTACACCGCTCTACGCGATGATCTCTTCCCATCCCCTGCGTCGCCTCTAGTCCATTTGGAGGATACCCACCCCTTCCTCCTCCGGGTATAATAAAACTAGATCCATCAAGTTCCACCTATTGGCAAATTTTATATCTCATCTGCCCACGGACAGTCTTTAGGGGAAAATGCCTTGATCGCACTGCCTGCAGCGGGTCCGAAAACCCTTGGCAGTTTTAAGAGTACGGAGCTAAGTGGGGGTGAGGCAGGATGCCTTTCATCGGGGACGAGATTCTCGCAGCGCAGGTCAAGGCGGCAATTTCGATGTGTACCTCCATTGGGATTGAGCCCATCAGGGTGAAGGCGAAGGACAGGGTCGTCATCCTCGCCGGGAGTGTGCAGACGCTTGAGCAGCGCGAGTGGGCCGAACGCATCGCGGCGGGGATCCCAGGTGTGCGGGGGGTCATCAACTCTTTGCTGGTTCGTGAACCTGAGGGCTCCTCCACTTTGGGAGCAGCCTGACCCACCTCCTGACCATTTCCACCAATCCCCAATTTCCCAGTACCCCGACAAAAGTTCTTGACTTTCTCCGGCGCCAGTGGGAGGAATTTTCCCTGGACATCGCGAACCTCGGGGTCTAGCTTTTGCTCTCATTTTCTGGATAGAAACCCTGGACCTGAGGTGATCGCGGGTGCGCTTCGAGACGAACTATGGCGGTTTCTCAGAGGACGGGCAGGAATACATCATCAAAACCTGGGATGTCCCCCGACCCTGGATCAACTACCTCACCAATGGGAGGTTTTGTTCCCTCGTCTCCCAAACAGGAGGGGGGTATGCCTTTTTAGAGAGTTCAGGGTACCACCGCCTGACCAGGGGAGATCCCCAGGACATGGTGCTCGCCGACCCGCTGGGGCGGTATATCTACCTCTACGACCGAGAAACGGGACAGTGGTGGCGTCTCACCGGTCCCCAGGTTGGATACCCCGTGGAGCGATGGGAGACACGCCATGGCTTCGGATATACCCAGATCCTCCACCGCCAGCGGGGGATCGAGGGGACCGTTACCTTCTTCGTCCCCCTTGAGGACGACGTGGAGGTTTGGATGGTCCATCTGGCCAATATTGGGGACCGGCCTCGCCAGTTGAGCCTCTTCACCTACGTGGATTGGTGCCTTGGAGACTACCAGGCGGACCTCCTCGAGGCAGAGTTTAACAAGCTCTTCAACGTGAGCTTCGTGGAAGAAGGTATCCTTTATGCCACGAAGAGACTGTGGAGTATCCCCATGCGCGGCGGTGCGAGGCCCAACCTAGCGTGGGACAGGTATGCCTTCATGGCTGCCTCCTTCGAGGCCACGGGATTCGACCTTATCAAGGAACGCTTCATTGGCCGCTATCGTTCCGTCTGGAACCCCTTGGCGGTCGAGCGTGGGCAGTGCACCAACTCCGCAGGGAATGGCCAGGACCTCATCGCCGCGCTCCAGACAGAGATCACCCTGGATCCCCAAGAGACTTTTGCGTTCACCGTCCTTGTAGGGTCTGTCCCTGTGGGGAACCACGGGAAAGCGGCTGCGCTGCGCAAGAAGTACACGTGGGAGGGAGCAGAGGCAGAGCTTGCCCGGGTGCGGGAGAGCTGGAAGGAGTACATGGGCCGGGTCACCGTCGAGACACCCGACGATGCCTTCAACCTCTCGGTGAACTACTGGAACAAGTACCAGGCGTGGATCACCTTCCACTGGGCACGTATGGACAGTTACTACGTCGGTGGAGGGTCCATCATCGGGTTCCGGGATAGCTGCCAGGACATCCTCGGGGTCCTTCCCCATGATCCGCACAAGGCCGTGGAGCACCTCAAGTACATTGCGCGCCACCAATTCCGAAACGGCGGGTGTCTTCACAACTGGGACCCGGTGACCGATCTCGGGGTGGTGAGCGGGCATTCCGACGATCCCCTCTGGCTGGTTCTCGCCATCCTGTTTACGGTGAAGGAGGTGGGGGATCTCTCCCTTCTCGATACTGTGGTCGAGTTTTATGACGAGGGGAGCGGCTCCCTCTGGGAACACCTCACCCGCGCCCTCGAGTATGTGATGGCCAGGATCAGCCCTCGTGGGATCCCCCTCATTGGGGCTGGGGACTGGAACGATGCCCTCGATCATGTGGGGGTGGAAGGCCGGGGGGAGAGCACAATGGTTGCCGAACACCTCTGCTGGATGCTCCGGGAGGTGGCCGATCTGGCAGAGCGCCGCGGGGAGATCGAGCTGGCCCAGGTCTACGGGAGGATCTACAGAAAGGTCAAGGACGCGGTGAACACCTATCTCTGGGACGGAGAGTGGTACATCCGGGCCACGCGAGATGACGGGCTTCCCCTGGGGAGCCGGGAGTGCAAGGAAGGGAGGATCTACCTGAATGCCCAGAGCTGGGCGGTTATCAGCGGGATTGCTGAAGGGGAGCGCGCTCTCCGGTGCATGGATGCCGTGGCCGAACACCTGGATACTCCCTATGGTCCGGCACTCTTCCTCCCCGCCTACCACGAGCCGGACCCGGCCATTGGCATCATCACCCGCTTCTCTCCTGGGACGAAGGAGAACGGGGCCATCTTCAACCACCCGGTGTGCTGGGCGGTGATCGCAGAGTGCCTGTTGGGGCGGGGCGATCGGGCCTACGAGTTGTGGAGGAAGACATCGTTCATCTACCGGGGCTTGGATCCGGACCGGTACAAGGTAGAACCCTACGTCTACGCGGAATATGTCCACGGGCCGGACTCCCCTTCGTTTGGGATGGGAGAATTCACCTGGACCACGGGCACAGCGGCCTGGATGTGGAGAGCGTGCCTGGACTGGATCCTTGGTGTTCAGCCCGCGTTCGAAGGGCTCCGGTTGAACCCGTGTATCCCGTTCCACTGGAAGCGGTTTCGAGTCCGACGTCCCTTCCGGGGAGCAATCTACGAGATCGAAGTCCAGAACCCCAAGGGCTTGAATACGGGGATCCACAAGATCCGTGTAGACGGAAAAGAGATCGAGGGGAACCTCGTTCCGGATTTCCGGGATGGGAGGGTTCATCAGGTGCACGCAGTATTGAGTGGCTCCAGTAAAGGCTCTTTCCAAGATTTGGCTCGGGACTCCGGGACCTCCTCGAAAGCAGCCCTCCGGAAACGTTCTTGAGGTCCCCCGAGGGAGGAAGAATGAGCTCCGAAGAGGTGCTGGTCGTCTCTCGGGAACGTCTCTTTGTGCACGGTCCCTTCCACGGGCTATGCAGAGAGGGTCTTCAGGACTACCTGCAGGCGATCCAGGCTCACGGGGAGTTCCGTCGGCGCGACCTTGTCGAGGATGACCCTTCCTACAAACAGATCATCCCCTACCTGGTGGTGCATCGCAACCGGGAAATCTTCCTCTTCCGCCGCTTGGACCAGGGGGATGAAGCCCGGCTCGTTGGACGGTACTCCATTGGTGTGGGTGGGCACATCAACCGGGAGGATGTGGAAGGGTCGGAAGATGTGATCCTGGCTGGGCTCAGGCGTGAACTGTTAGAAGAGCTCCACATCGAAGGGGAGTGGAGGGCGGATCTTCTGGGGGTCCTCAACGATGACACAGAACCTGTGGGCCAGGTGCACTTCGGTCTTGTCTATTTTATCGATGTAGGAGATGCCCGTGTTTCCGTGCGGGAGGTAGATCGGTTGGAAGGAGAGTTTGTGGCCGTGGAGATGCTGGAGCGGTATCGGGAAGGCATGGAAAGCTGGTCCCGTCTCATCTTGGAAAGGGTGGACCTTCGAAACATGGAGAGGTAAGGTGGGGAAGACTCTAGAGGTGATCAACGCCATTGACAAAACTGAGGTTGTTGTAGAAGCGCCTTCTGGCTATGACCTCAGGCGTACGCTGACCTGCGGGCAGGCTTTTCGCTGGCGCTGGGCAGGGGATGTGGCGACAGGGATCGTGGGGAAGGCTATGGTGGAGGCTCGGCAGCAGGGGCGGATGGTCTTCCTGCAGGTGAATCCCGGGACTGCGCTCCCGGCCGTCCTCCACTACCTTGCTCTGGATGAACCTCTCCACGCAATTGAGGAGGAACTCTCACACGACAAGGTCCTCCGTGCACTCCTTCCGAAGACCTCCGGGATCGTCCTGTTGCGCCAAGACCCCTGGGAGTGCTTGGTGAGCTACGTCCTCTCCAGCTGGAACAACATCCCAAAGATCACCTATTCCCTGGAAAGGCTGGCCAGGGAGCTTGGGTCACAGCTTGCCCCAGGGTTCTATTCCCTCCCAGGTCCTGATGTGCTTGCGAGGGCATCCCACGAAGTCCTCCAGAGGTGCTCCGTGGGATACCGCGCATCTTACCTCCAGGGGATTGCCCGGGCGGTGGCAGAAGGGGAGATCGCGCTCCACAGGATCGGGGAAAGGCCGTTCCAGGAATCCCGGGATGCGCTCCTGCGCCTTCCAGGGGTGGGCCAGAAGGTTGCCGACTGCGTTCTTTTATTCGCGTATGGATACAAAGAAGCGTTTCCTGTGGACGTCTGGGTGAAGAGGGCGGTTGAGCTTCTTTACTTCAACGGGCGGGTGCTGCGACTACGGGAGATCCAGGAATTCGCCAAAGAGAAGTTTGGCCCTCTCGCAGGGTACGCCCAACAGCACCTATTTACGTATGCGAGGATTTTCCTCCGTGGCCCCAATCCTCTTATGAGCCCACTGGAGGAAGTCAGGGAAGGACTTCAACCGTCCCATCGCCAACGCGGATGATCTCCCCGATGCGCCAGGCGTTGACGTCCCTCTGCTGGAGGGCCGTGGCGAAGGCTTCCGCCCTGGCCTTTGGTACCGCAACGAGAAGGCCTCCGGAGGTCTGGGCATCGTAGAGGAGGATCTGCTCCTCTTTCTCAATCGCCGGGTGCCAGCGCACCTTCTCCCGCAGGAAGTCCCTGTTCCGGTAGGTCCCCTCAGGGATTATTCCTTCCCTGGCGAGCATGCGGGCTTCTCCCAGGACGGGGATGCGGCTGTGGAAGAGGACGGCGCACACTCGGCTCGACGTCGTCATCTCGATGAGATGACCAAGGAGCCCGTATCCCGAGATGTCGGTACACGCGGATGCCCCAATCCCCACCATCGCTTCACTGGCCTGGCGGTTTAGGGTTGCCATGATCCGCGTTGCCGTCTCGACGGTCTCTGGCGAGGTCTTCCCATGCTTGATCCCCGTGGTGATGATCCCCATTCCCAGAGGTTTGGTGAGGAAGAGGACATCTCCGGGCTTGGCTCCCGCCTTCGTGATCAAGCGGGTGGGGTGGACAATTCCGACCACAGCCATCCCGTACTTTGGCTCAGGGTCGTCGAGGGTATGGCCGCCAATGACTACTACGCCAGCTTCCTTGGCTTTCTCCGCGCCCCCTCTCAGGATCTCCCCCGCGATGTCGAGGGGGAATGCTCCTCGGGGGAAGGCGAGGATGTTCAGGGCAAGGAGGGGACGGCCACCCTTGGCGTAGACATCGCTGAAAGCATTCGCTGCAGCGATCGCCCCGTAGCTCCTCGGGTCATCCACCACCGGGGTAAACACATCTACGGTGAACACAACTGCCACCTCACCCGTGAGACGGTATACCCCCGCGTCGTCAGCGTTCTGGAGCCCCAGGAGGATGTTGGGGTCGCTGAACTCAGGGAGATAGCGCAGCAATTGGGCTAGGTCCGCCGGACCCAGCTTGGAAGCTCAACCTGCGCAGGCGACCATCGTTGTGAGCCGGATCCGTTCCCGCTCGGTCATCTGGGTACCTCCTACGTGGGTTCCTCGTTCGCAAGGAACGCTTCCCCCAGCGTAATGACGGAGAGGATTTTGCTGGGGCTTAATTCCGCAAAACAAGCCTAAATCCCTCTTGATCCCCCTTCCGCTCTCTCCTACGGCCTGATATTATGGATGGGTGGAACAGGGGGGATGGGGCGTTGAACCTGCACCAGCTCAAGATCTTCCATACTGTAGCGAAGCTGGGGAGCTTCTCACGGGCGGCAGAGGAACTGAACATTAGCCAGCCTTCGGTGAGCATCCAGGTCGCCGATCTGGAACGCTCCTTGGGGGTGGAGCTCTTTGAACAGATTGGTAAACGGATTTGCCTCACCGAGGCAGGGCGCATCCTTGATGCGTATGCTCGCCGGATCCTGGCCCTGGTGGAAGAAGCCAACGAGGCCATCGAAGAGTTGAAGGACCTCCACAGGGGCCACCTCGCCGTAGGTGCGAGTACCACTCCAGGAATCTACTTGGTCCCGAGGGCGCTTGGCGAGTTCCGGAAGCGCTACCCTGAGGTTGAGATCCGCTTGGAGGTCGGGTCTCCCCCTCGCATTCAGCAGTTGCTCCTCTCGAACGATCTGGATCTCGGAGTGATGGCTGGACAGCCTGGAAGCCGGGACCTCGTTGCTGAGCCGTTCCTAGAGGACGAGCTTGTTGCCGTTGTGCCTCCGCGCCACCGCTTGGCGAGCCAAGGGGTGGTGAGGGCGGAGGATTTCCTCCAGGAGACTGTCTTGCTCCGGGAGAGGGGTTCGGAGACACGGCAGGTGGTCGATGAAGCCCTGCGCCAGAGGGGGATTCATCTCCCTAAAGTTTTGGAGATGACAAGCCCTGAGGCCATGAAACAGGCCGCCGCGAGCGGGCTGGGCATCGGTCTCCTATCTAAGTACACGATTCGCCTGGAGGTTTCTGCCGGCTTGCTCGTGGTCCTTCCTATCGCAGATCTCCCTATGCGCCGCTCATTCTTCCTCGTGCGACACAGGGACAAGCGGTTGAGCCGTGCAGCCCAGGTTTTCGTCGAGATTCTCAAGGCCATGCACCCTCAAGAGACGCTCGTAGGCACGCCCGCAACGGAGTGACATGAAGGGAGCTAGATCCCATGAGCTCTCTGGCGTTTGAGGTGTTCGATCACACGGCGGACATCGGGATCATCGCCTACGGGAGCGATCTCCCTGAGTTGTTTGCGAACGCCGCCAGGGGGATGTTCTCCCTCCTGCTCGATCTCGACACCGTCGTCCCGCGGGAAGAGCGTGTTGTGGAGGTCGAAGGGATCGATCTGGAAGGACTCCTAGTCTCCTGGCTCAACGAACTCCTCTACCTGTACACTGCAGAGGGGCTCGCCCTTTCAAGGTTTGACATCCTGGAACTCAGCAATAGCCGCCTCCGGGCTCGCGTCAGGGGAGAACGTGCAGATCCCTCCCGCCATCACCCTCACCTGGACATCAAGGCAGCGACCTATCACCAACTGGAGATTAAGGGGAACGATACCTGGCGCGCGCGCATCATCTTCGATATCTGAGTTGCCCCCAGGAAATCCTTCCTACCGAAATTTCCCTGTGGCCCGATCACTCGCCACCTCTTATCGTTCCTGTTGGACAAGCCGGAGACGTTGTTCTGGGAATATCGGCAGATGCTCCACAGCAACTGTGTAGAGGAAGATCCCTAGGGCAACGATGCCCGCGGTGATAGCAACCTCCATCCAGCTTGGCAGATAACGTGTCCCTGCAGCTGCCCACATTCCGATGATAGCGACGTTGAGCCGGTTGAGCACAACCCCAAGGACGACGAGCGAAGAGGACCACAGCAACCCCCGAACGCTCCGTCTCACGTCGGGGATCGCAAGGAGGAACGCTGGAAGCACAACGCCGAGGAGCAGTTCAAGCCAATACATCATGCTCTCCACCGTACCTGCGAATACCCAGGTGATGCTTCCTCCGGTCCCCAGAGCGTATAGCTTGAGGAGGAGGTAAATTCCCAGAATCACAGGGATCACGGAGGCAAGTTCCCCGAGCAGTTCTCCCTCAGGCTGGCGTCGGTAGGCACGTGCGCTCACGAGGGCCTCTAGGATCACCATGGCCGGGGCGACGGCGAGCGCGGAGACAAAGAAGAGGATTGGGAGGAGCGGAGTATACCAAAGCGGGTGGAGCTTCTCTGGAACGATGAGGAAAAGGGCCCCCAGGGAGGACTGATGAAGAGTAGAGAGGATGACCCCTGCGATGACCAGGGGCACCGTAACCGCTCTGATGATCTTTCGAGGTCGCTCCATCCGAAGTCTCTCAAACACTGCAGGGCTGAACTCAAGCGCGAGGACCGTGGTGTACAGCATCACGCACCAGGCGACCTCAAACATCACTGATCGGGGGTTCCACATGATCATGGGATGCCAGATGCGGTAAGGCCTGCCCAGGTCCACCAGCAGGGCAAGGATGACGAGGATGTACCCGAGGAACGCCGTGAGGATCGCAGGCCGCAGGAGAGGCTCGAAGCGCTTGAGGTTGAACACGTACACTGCAGCGGCCATGGTGAACCCGCCCGCAGCCAAGGCAACCCCCACGAGCACGTCGAACCCAACCCATAGCCCCCAGGGGAAGCGGTCACTGAGGTGGGTCACAGCTCCCAGGCCTCGCGCGAACCTAACCCCGGTGACGGTAGCGCCAAGAAGGATGAGGGCTAGGAGGATCGCCTTCCCCGGCGTAAGCTTCATGCTGCCTTCCTCCTTTCCACTGCCACCTCGATGCGTTCCACCTCCACTCGCCTCTGAGACAGCCACTGGACGAAGCTCAGGAAAGCTCCAAGAAGCACAACCAACCCTGGAATCTTGGAGAGACTCTTCCAGGTGAGAGCGGGGAGCGGCTCCTTAGGAAGGTTAGGAAACCCCAGCTCTTGGAAGGGGACATCGGCGAGGTAGAGCATGGACGTCCCGCCCACCTCGTGTTCTCCGTAGATATAGTTGAAGTACCGGGCGGGATCTCCCTTGATCCTCTCCCGTGCCTCCCTGAGGAGTTCCTCACGATCTCCGAACTTCAGGGCCTCCGCAGGACAAGCTTCCACGCAGGCTGGCTTCTTGCCAGCGGCCAGCCTTCCTGCACAGAAGTCACACTTGGTGATGCTGGGAAGCGCCTTTGCCCATTCGAATCTCGGCACACGGAAGGGACATGCCATCATGCAGTAGCGACAGCCAATGCAGCGACTTGCATCATAGATGACAGGTCCTTGAGGGGTCTTTCGCAGGGCAGCTACGGGACAGGCCGATGCGCAAGCTGGGTCGAGACAATGCATACACTGATACTTGTAGGAGCGCTCCTGGAGTCTTCCTTCCCCCAGGACAAGGTGGGGTTTCGGCTCCGCGATGGGTCGGAAGAACACGTTGGTCAAGGTGGTCGGGGAGAGATCCCCTGTCTCTTCCGGAGGTAGACCATGTGCCTCCTTGCACGCGGCCACACAGGATTTGCACCCGATGCACCGGGCCGTGTCAATGAGGATTGCTTTCTCCCTGACGAGGGGAGCCTTCGCAACTGCACGGCTGGAAAGGACCCCGCCCGCTGTCAAGAGGATCAAGCCGCCGAGTCCTTTCCTGACGAACTCCCTTCGCGTGATTGCGTGTACACTTCCACCTGTCCTGTGGCGCCGCTGATCCATAGACCTCCCCCCTTACCGAACCAGATACCAGTACAGGGCGAGGACAAACCCCGTAAGCCCAAGAACAATGCTCCCCAGGATGCATCCGCCAGTACATTCTGAGAGCCCAGTTTGAGGAGTAGGGCTGTGGCGGATCTGCCATCGTCCGGCGAGCCCGAAGGCGATCGCCAGTAAGGCCAGCGCGCAGTTCACCCCCGGGATCCAGCAGAGGCGAAGGGCGGTCAACCCGAGCATGAAACTCGCAGATGCCAAACTGTTCATGGTTGGACCTCGGATGGGGACGATCTCCGCCTCTTTCCTTGCTGTGAATTCCTCAAGCACATCTCTTGCAACCATGGACATTTTCCTCACCTCCAGCTCCACCATAACCCCTGGAAGGTGGGCGGACCATTCGGCGGGATCCCGATTTGGGCTTACCAGAGGACCGATCTTTGGGAAGAAGGGGATGTACACTCCAGAAGGCGAGAGTTCTAGGATAGACTGGTAGGAAACCTCAGGGGAGAAGGTGAAGATGCCTTACAAGAAACCTGGTGAGGATACCCCACAAAATGTCCTCAGGAAGACCTACTCAAATGATTCCCGAGGGCACCTGCAAAAGGTTTTCAAACCTCTCGAAGAATCCCGGCAGAAGATTGCTATGGCCAGTTAATCTACAAAGATGAGGCCCTTGCGGATGGCGTACTTGATGAGCTCGGCGGGGCGATGCAAGTTGAGTTTCTCCATGATGTGAGCGCGGTGTGCCTGGACGGTTTTGACGCTGAGGTGAAGCATCCGGGCGATTTCCGGGTTCGTGTACCCTTCGGCAATGAGCTTCAGGATCTCTCGCTCTCGGTCCGTGAGACGGTGGTAGCTATCCTCCTCCTCGCCTGCCTCTACACGCTTGAGGTAATCTTCTACCAAGCTCTTGGCCATCCCGGGGGAGAGATAAACCTCCCCGCGCTCGGCGGCTTCCAACGCAGCGATGAGCTCCTCTGGCCGTGCCTTCTTCAGAACATACCCACATGCCCCTGCTTGGAGCATCTGGAAGAGGTATTCCTCATTGTCGTGGATGGTCAGGGCCAGGACCTGAACCATAGGAAATTCTTCCTTGATCCGCCTCGTGGCTTCAACTCCGCCCAACCGCGGCATGGCCACATCCATGATCACAACATCTGGCTTAAGCTGGCGGACTTTCTCGATAGCTTCCAGTCCATCCCCGGCCTCGCCGACAACCTCAATATGGGGCGCGGACTCTAGGAGGAGCCGGATTCCCTCTCGCACGAGTGTATGGTCATCTACGATCAGAACGCGCATACTCCTCCTTCCCCACCGGGACTTCTAGGTAGATCTTGGTCCCCCGTCCTGGCTTGGATTCGAGGTGGAACTTGCCGCCGAGCAAGGTCACACGTTCCCGCATCCCTAGAAGGCCAAGGCTTGGCCTTCCCTTTTGACCCAGCACACTGGCTTCGTCAAATCCTATTCCATCGTCCTGCACCAGGAGGGAGAGCCGGTCCCCGCAAAACTCCAACCGGATATCTACATGTTTTGCCTGCGCATGCCGGGCGATGTTCGTGATGGCTTCCTGAGCGACGCGGAAGATGGCCGTTTCGAGTGCAGACGGCAGTCGGGCCTCTGAGAGCCCGATCGCGTGGAAGTTCACGGCGACCCCCGCCATCTCGAGGTAGGTCTTGGCATGCCATCGCAGTGCGTGGACAAGGCCGAGGTCGTCCAGGATCGAGGGACGGAGTGCATGGATGATCCGCCGCACCTCCTCGAGGGTGGCCTCGGCGACCGCATGCATGGAGGCCAGGCGTCCCCGCATCTCTTCCGGGGCGTTCTCCATGGCTGCGTTCAGGCTCATCACGAGCCCGCTGAGCGCCTGGGTGACCTCGTCGTGGAGCTCCCTGGCGATGCGCCGTCGCTCGTCCTCCTGGGCGGTGATGAGCTTGGTGAGGAGCTGTCCACGCACCTCCTCCTTCTCCTTGACCTCCTTAAACAGGCGGAAGTTCTCCATGCAGTAGGCGAGGTGAGTGGCGATGGCTGTGAACAAAGAGAGATCGGCTTCGCTGAACGGGCAGGAGAGATCCCGGCTGGTGGCCAACGTGCCAAGCAAATCCTCCTTGACCGTGAGGGGGGCGAGAAGGAGGGCGCGGTCGGGGTAAAGCCCAACCTCTGCACCGGGAAGCATCAGCGGGACCCGGTCCCTGGCGACCAGGTCGACGAGCTGGGAGAGGAACGGGCTTTGCTGTTCTCCGACCGAGTAGGTCCTATCAAAAGCCCCATCCCGCTTCAGGTACAGGCTACAGGCCTCAGCGTGGAAGACTTCTTTGACGGCTCCCAGGACTTCATAGATGGCATCCTCAATATCCGTGGCTTCGCTGAGGGTTTTGGTAAAGATGCGCAGGCTCGTGAGCCTCTTGGTGAGCTCTCCCACTTCCTGGCTGAGGGCAACGGTAGACCACTGGATGCGCGCGGCCATCTCGTTGAACGCGCTGGCCAGGATCCCCAGCTCGTCTGTTGATCGCACAGGCACCCTTGTAGCGTAGTTCCCTCCGGCGATCTCTCGGACGGCCCGCACGAGGTCAGAGAGGGGATCCAGGACCAACCGCCCGAGGAGGTAAGTGAAAGCCCCGATGCCCAGAAGGAAGTTGAATCCGAATAGGACACCGAGCACCTGAGCGCTCCGGGTTACTTGGCCATGAAAAGGGGCCGTTCCCAGGGTGACCCCAATCGCCCCAAGGATCGCGGGATCCTTGGTGTGGCAGCTCCGGCAGGAAGGTGCGTTGGCAATAGGGGTGAAAATGACCAGCTGGTGCATATCCTTGCGCTCAGTAGCTGTCGGAGAGCCGGTGGCGATGGACTCCTGGAGGGCAGCCTCGCGAACGACCTGGCCGATTTCTTGCGTTTCCGAAGAAGTCCATACGCGCCCGTCAGCGGCATAGATGGTAACTTTCTGGATGATCGCCTCGGCCTTGAGGCGGCGGATGATCTCCTGGATCTCCGAGGGGTTGTTGCGGATCATCGTGGTCTCGAGGCTGTTGAGGATGGTGGCAGAAAGGGTCCTGGCCATGGAAGAGTACTGTTGGTGGGCGGTCTGGCGTTGGAAGAGGGTGAGGGTGTAGACGCTAATCCCGCCCACCACGATGGTGATGACCACGATCCACAGGAGGATCTTCAGCTGGAGACGCATCGCCACATAGATTGTAGGTCCAGCGGAGCTTCCCTCCCTATCGGGCAGTTGCCTGATTTTTTCGCGAAAGATAACCTATGGCACGGAGGCTGGTGATGGTAGGATCGGTGGGTCAGGCCTAGTCCCTTTGGGCCATGCAGACTTCCACCCGATCTGGCTGCCGTGGTATATTGGAAGTGAACCATGCCGAAGCAGCCGCGGATTTTAGCCTTTGTCCTCGCGGGAGGGAGGGGGGAGCGGCTTTTCCCCTTAACCCGTGACCGCAGTAAGCCCGCTGTTCCCTTTGGGGGGAAGTACCGGATTATTGACTTTGTTCTCAGCAACCTGTTAAATTCCGGTATTTACTCCATCTACGTCCTCGTTCAATATCTCTCCCAGTCGCTTATTGACCACATCCGCCTGGGATGGCGGAGCACGGGGATGGTGGGGGATCATTTCGTTCTCATCGTCCCTCCCCAGATGCGCCGGGGGGAAACGTGGTATCGTGGGACAGCAGACGCGATCTACCAGAACCTGAACCTTATCCGAGATTTCAATCCCGACCTCGTCGCCGTATTCGGGGCCGACCACATCTACCGTATGGACGTCAGTCAGATGGTCGCCTTTCATCTGGAACATGCTGCTCAGGTGACTGTCGCCGCTCTTCCCGTCCCCCTGGAGGAAGCATCGAACTTTGGGATCCTCACCACAGACCGCCACGGGAGGATCATCGGCTTCGAGGAAAAACCCAAGACCCCTCAACCGATCCCAGGCGAACCTTCACGAGCCTACGCCTCTATGGGAAACTACCTGTTCGACCGCCGCACCCTCGTCGAGGCCGTCAGTGAGGATGCCTTGAAGAACAGCGAGCATGACTTCGGCCGGAACATCATCCCCGACTTAGTCGGACAGGCGGAGGTATATGCCTACGACTTCCTTACCAATGAGGTCCCTGGCCTGCGTCCGTATGAGGAGCACGGGTACTGGCGGGACGTGGGGACGATCCGGGCGTACTGGCAGGCGCACATGGATCTTCTGGGTCCGGAACCTCTCTTTGACCTGGATAACCCCTGTTGGCCGATCTATACCTATGCTTATCCGGGTCCCTCGGCCAGAGTGATGAGTGGGGAGGTTGAGGATTCCCTTTTGGGCGAGGGGACGTTGATTCGTGGCGGGAAGGTTCGCCGATCTATTCTAGGCCGTGGGGTACGGGTGGAGGAGGGCGCGGTGGTTGAGGATTCGATTGTCATGGACTTCACCGTCGTGGACCGGGAGGTACACCTCCGGAGGGTCATCGTGGACCGGTTCAATCACATCGAACCGGGCACCCGCATAGGGCTTGATCCGGAAAGTGACGCGCCGAGATATTTCGTGGATGGGAGTGGGATCGTCGTTATCCCCCGCGGGAGGGCGCGGGCATAAGAAGGTTGGCAGGTGAGCAGGTTCGCAAGTGAGCAGGTTGGAAGCTTAGTTCGAGCTTGTAACCTTGCAACTTTCTAACCTGCAACATGATAGGCGAGATGAACCGGATGACCTTCGGGGAGACCCCTGTGGAAAAGAAGAGACGATACGTGCGGGAGATGTTTGATGCCATCGCCCATCGTTACGATCTTCTCAACCACATCCTCAGTGCAGGCCTGCATCTCCGCTGGAAACGGTTGGCCGCAGCAGCAAGCCAGGTTCCTCGAGGTGGCCGTGCCCTGGACGTATGCGCGGGCACGGGGGATCTTGCCTTCTTCCTTGCACTGCATGCAGGGCCAGAGGGCATCGTCGTTGGGGTGGACTTTGCGCCGGAGATGATCCGAATCGCTCGGGAAAGGGCTTCCCACGATCCGCATTCGGAGGCAGTCCGGTTTCTCCAAGGCGACGCCGAGCGCCTCCCGTTCCTCGATGGTTCCTTCGATGCTGTGACCATCGGGTTCGGGATTCGGAATGTGGCGAATGTAGATCAGGCGCTCCAGGAGATGTATCGCGTTTTACGCCCAGGCGGGCGATTGGTCGTCCTTGAGTTCAGCCACCCAAAGCCCCGCCTCGTGCGTTTTCTCTATCATCTTTACTCTTTCACCCTGATCCCATGGATCGGGCGCCTCCTCTCTGGGCACCCTGATGCCTACCGCTATCTCCCAACCTCCATTCGGTCCTGGCCGAATCCTGCTGCGTTCAACCGTCTCCTCGAAAGGTGTGGGTTCCAGCCCTTGAACTGTCGGCTCCTCTGCACAGGCATCGCCGCCATGCATGTGGCGGTAAAGCCTGATCCCTTCCGTGTGGAAAGTTTGTTCTCCCCATCCGGGTAAATAGTGTTCCAAGAAGTTCCCCAACCTGTGGCACCCCCATCTCCTCAAAACGAGTTTCAGCATGAAACCCATCGTCCACTCCTTGGGTGCCTCTGTCGTCTGTCACAAAAGAGGCCTTGACATTCTGAAAACCGTTTTGCTATGTTAAAACCAAGCGAGCATTCGCTAGACTACATACCTCTCTCCAGACCCCTCATCGCAGCAAAGACTTCCCCACGGAGACGACATCGGTTTGTATTTCATGAAGAGGGCTGGCGAGGATCGCAACAAGCACCTTTTGCGCATCGCTGCACGCCTCTTCCGTACGAAGGGCTATGCGGCCACGAGCGTTCGCGACATCGCGAGGGCCCTCAGGCTGGAGAGCTCATCCCTTTACCACTACATCGATTCCAAAGAGGAACTCCTCTACAGGATCTGTGTCCAGAGCCTTGATGAGCTCATGGAGAAAGTGGAACCTATCGTCTTCTCGCCTCTCCCTCCCTTAGAAAAGCTTCAGAGGTTTATCGAGACGCATGTCGACGCCATCCTCGAGGACCGCGATAGGCATGCCGTGATGCTGTTCGAGCTGAGATCCCTCTCCCCAAGAAGGCGCAAGGCCATTGTCCAGTTGCGGGACCGGTACGAGCAACTTGTCCTCCGGATGGTCGAAGAAGGGCAACAGGCAGGCCTGCTCCGGCAGGACCTGTCCGCGCGCTATCTCAAGCTTGCTTTGTTGAACCTCCTCAACTGGTCGATCTTCTGGTACCGACCTCATGGGCCACTGGATTCCTCTGCCGTCGGGGGGTTGTTGGGCGAGGTCTTCCTGCATGGAGTCCTTCACACCGGAGTTCCACACAATGCGCTAGCGGCAGCGAGGTGAAGCGCATGGCCAAGGACAGGTATTGGGACCCGGAGATTGAGACGATGCCCCGCAAGCAGCTCCAGGCCCTCCAGCTGGAACGCCTTCGCTGGCAGATCGAGCGCTGCTATCGAGAATCGCCCTTCTACCGGGAGAGGTTCGACAGGGCGGGAGTCCGGCCTAGCCACCTCCAAACCCTTGCAGACCTCCGCCATTTCCCTCTCGTGACCAAGGAGGACCTCCGGAGGGAACAGGAGGCCTATCCGCCTTTTGGCAGATACGTCATCGCCCCGCGAGAGACTTGGCAGGAGCTGCACCCCTCTACAGGAACGACAGGTCGCCCTGTCAACACGATTTGGTCGAAAGAGGATGCACGGGTCATCGCAGATCATACGGCCCGCACGATGTGGTCGTTCGGCACCCGCCCCCATGATATCGTCCAGAACGCTTTCAGCTATGGGTTGTGGGTCGCTGGGATGGCCGTCCACTACGCCTGTGCCCTGATCGGCTGTTTCGTCATCCCTATTGGGGCCGGCACCACCCAGCGACAGATCGATTACTTCCTCTCCCCGGGGTCGACGGTTCTTCTCGCTACACCCTCGTTTGCGCTCCACATGGCCGAGGCTTTGCGCGAACGAGGGATCAGCCCAGACGAAATCCCGTTGCGCATCGGATGCTTCGGAGGCGAACCCGGTGCGGAGGTTCCTGCGACGCGGCAGCGGATTGAGCAGGGGCTGGGGATCGATTGCTACGACTACTACGGCCTGGGAGAGATCGCACCGACGTTTGCTTCGGAGTGTACGGAAAAGGACGGTCTCCACTGGGCAGAGGATCACTATTTCATTGAAGTCGTCCACCCGGAGACCTTTGAGCCGTTGCCGCCTGGCGAGGTGGGCATCCTTGTCATGACCCATTTGACGCGCGAAGCTACGCCCATGATCCGGTACCTCACCAACGACTACGGGAAGGTAGACCTGGAACCATGTAGGTGCGGGCGCACCCATGGGCGTATTGTGGGCGGGATCCTCGGCCGTGCAGACGACATGATCATCTACCGAGGTGCAAAGTTCTACCCTGTCCAGGTCGAGCAGGTGGTGCGCAAGATGCCAGAGCTCAGCGACGAGTTCCGCATCGAGCTATCCCGGGACGAGCGTGGGATGGACCGTACCACCATTGTTGTGGAGAGCGCCTATCCCCAAGACGAGAGAGAGCAACAGAACCTTGTGGAGCGATTACGCAGAGCTTTGAAGGAGGCACTCCAGGTCACACCGGAAGTCCGCGTGGTATCGTTCGGAACCCTGGAGCGAACGGTATTCAAGGCGAAACGAATTGTAGATCTCCGTCAGCAAGGGAAGTAACTTGGTCTTTCCAGCCCACACGGTCTTCTCAAGTTTTTTGGAGAGCGTGCTGAGTGGGAGACTGTGGAGACTCTGAGTGAAAGGGGGGAGAGTATGAGGAGGATGCGATGGACATGGGCCCCGCTGGGAGGCACGGTTCTGCTCTTGCTCTTGTTCTCACAGGCGTTTTCGGCGCCTCCCCAATGCCAGCTAGGTGTCCCAGCCATCAAGCTGGGCGTCCAGGGAGTCGCCTCCGGCCCGCACGCAGATTATGGCCGCCAGATCCAAATGGGCGCTACCATGGCGATCGAGGAGATCAATGCCAAAGGTGGGATCCTGGGGTGTCGGCTAGAGATGCGCTTCATGGACGATGAGAACCGGCCGGCCACAGGTGTCCGCAACGCCCGCCTACTGGTCACAGAATATGGTGCGCATTTCCTCTATGGAACAGATAGCAGCGGCGTGGCCATGGCACTTGGGCCAGTGCTCAAAGAGCTCAACCGTATCCAGTTCTTCACCCACGCTGCGACCCATCGCCTTACCGAGGAGCTGGTTGCGCAACAGGGGATCAAGCAGATCGTGCGCGTCAGCGCGCCTGTTTACCAGGATGCTATTGCGGCGTGGGTGTTCAAGGATAATCCGGCCATTCGACGGTGGGCGACTATCGGGGCTGACTATGAGTACGGGTACGCTGTGTGGGGGCTCTTCCGGGAGACGTTGCGCAAGTTCCGCCCGGATGTGGAATTCGTTGGGGCGGCCTGGGCACCGTTTTTGACCACGGACTTTACGCCACACATCTCTGCGGTGATGGCACAGAACCCGGACGCGATCATCGCCACACCGTGGGCGGGGGAAGCGGTGACGTTACTTCGGCAAGCAGTTCTCATGGGCGTGTTCGACAAAATCCAGGTCTGGTTCCAGGCGATGGGGGGTTCTGTAGATGTACTGGAGGGGATCGCGCGCGAGGTGCAGGACGGCCGCTTCAAAGGCAAGCTGTGGGCAACGGCCCGGTACATCCACAACTGGCCGAACACCCAGACGAACCGGGCGTTTGTAGAACGCTTCCAGAAGCGCTGGTCACGCCTGCCGAACTACTCTGCGGAGACCACCTATTCTGCGATCTACATCACAAAGGCGGCAGTCGAGAAAGCACGAAGCCTTGAGACCGACAAAGTGCTCGCCGCGCTCCGGGGCATGCAGATCGTCACACCTGCTGGCCTGCGCGTGTTCCGGGAGGAAGACCACCAATTTGTGTACACGGTACCCGCGGGTCGCGTGGTCTGGAGCGAGCGGTATAATATGCCGGTACTGGGCGATCTGCGCATCTTCGATCCTAAGGATTACTGGCGGTGGCCGCCGTTCACGCCGATCCCAATGGGGAAGTAAGGTGATTCAGCAAAGCGTATGATGAACACGGTCCTTTACCAGGGCCTTGTGGGCATCTCCTTGGCCATGTACCTCTGGCTGATCTCAGCCGGGCTCACTATTATTTTCGGTGTGCTCGGCGTGCTCAATTTCGCCCACGGGAGCCTCTTCATGCTGGGGGCCTATATCGCCTATACCCTCTATGGCATGGTAGGCTTGCCGTTTGGGGCGGCAGTTCTGCTCAGTCTCGCGGTCGTGGGGGCGGTGGGGTTTGCGATGGAACGATTCTTCCTCCGCCCCCTCTACCATGTAGACGAGGCGTACCAGCTCTTGCTCACCTTTGGCTTTGTGCTCGTCCTCGACGATGCCGTGAAGATCCTTTGGGGCGGGGTCTTTAAGATTCCGCCCATTCCCGCATTTTTAGATGGCGCGTGGCGGGTGTTCGGACGCCCCTTCCCTGTGTACAATGTCTTCCTGATCACCGTGGGCCTCCTGGTTGGGGTGGTCCTTTGGTTCCTCTTCGAGCGCACATGGTGGGGTCGCATCGTTCGCGCCACCGCCTCAGATCGCGAAATGGCCGCCGCGCTGGGCGTGCATGTGCCGCGTGTCTTCTCCTCTGTCTTTGTGTTTGGGGCCATGCTGGCAGCCCTTGGAGGGGCGCTCGGAACACCGGTGCGTGTCGTCGCCCCTGGGATCGGATCGGCCATGATCATCCAGGCGTTCATCATCACGGTGATTGGTGGTTTGGGTAACCTGAAGGGTGCGTTCGTGGGATCTTTGATCGTTGGGGTGCTGTCCGCCTACGGGACGCTCTTCTTCCCAGTCTTCGAGCTTTTCTTCATCTTTGTGATCATGGCGGTTGTCCTTCTGGTGCGACCACAGGGCTTATTTGGAGCGACACGATGATGAGGAACGGAGCAATAGGACGCGCTTGGCTTGGGGTGCGGCTTTTCACCGGTTTCCTCTTGATCTTCTTCGCACTGCTGCCGCGTTTCTCGAGCACTTATGTTGTCTACCTGACCATCCATATTCTGATCCTCTCCCTGTTCGCCCTGGGGTTCAACCTCTTGTTTGGATACACGGGGCTGCTTTCCTTTGGCCAGGCAGGATTCTACGCAGTAGGTGCGTATGTGTGTGCGAGAATCCTTCTCGTAAGACCCTCCCTGCTCCTTGGGGTTGTTGGAGGTATGTTGGCTGCTTGCCTTGTCTCCCTGGTCGTGGGTGCGCTCTCGGTACGGCACACCCGCATTTACTTCTCGATGCTTACCCTGGCCTTCGGGATGATCATCTTTTCCCTGGCGTGGAAGTGGCGCGACGTGACAGGGGGAGACGACGGCCTGGTAGGGATCCCTCGCGCACCACTTGTGCTTGGGCCGCTGGCCGTGGACATGACGAGGTTGGATCATTACTATTCCTTTGTCTTCTTCCTCGCGGTGCTTGCCATTTGGTTTATGTACCGGATCGTCACTTCTCCCTTCGGTCTCACTCTCCAGGCGATCCGAGATAGCGAGGTCCGTGCTTCGTTCACAGGGATCCCCGTGCGGGCACACCGATTTTGGGCATTTGTGATTGCAGGGACCTATGCGGGGTTGGCGGGGTCCTTGCTGCCCCCGCTTGAGAACACCGTGACACCTCCTGTTGCTCATTGGACAACCTCCGCAGAACCTGTGCTGGCGACATTGCTCGGGGGTATCCACAGTTTCGCGGGTCCCATCGTGGGCGCGTTCCTCTTATTCGTCATCAAGGACCTGATCGTGCGCGTCACGATCCACTGGTCTATCGTGCTGGGGATCACCGTCATCGTCCTCGTCATGGGTTTTCGAGGAGGTGTGGCAGGGGTGCTGGCTGGACTGTTCCAGCGAGTGGTGGCGGTGAAGGTCAGCAGAACGCCAGAACCTATCCCAGTTGGGTCGGAGGGGGAAGAATCGTGAGTGTCCTGCTTCGCACCTCCGGCTTGCGCAAGCGCTTCGGTGAGCTGCGGGCAGTGGACAATGTATCGCTCGAACTCCACGAGGGCATCCTGACTGCCATCATCGGCCCGAACGGTGCAGGGAAGACTACCTTGATCAACCTATTGAGCGGAGCCCTCACGCCGGATGAAGGCCGTATCGAGTTCCTTGGAGAGGAGATCACACATCTTCCGGCACATCTCCGCGTGCGCCGAGGGCTTGTGCGGTCGTTCCAAATTATGAACATCTTCCCTCGGCTGAGCGTTGAGGAGAACGTGCTCGTGCCTGTTCTCATGCGCTTACGCCGTGACCGGCATGTCTGGGGACCGGTCTCTCGATGTTCTGACGCCCTTGCGGAAGTCGAGCGAGTATTGCAAGCAGTTGGCCTCTGGGAGATGCGCAACCACCCAGCAGGAGCGCTCTCTCACGGAGATAAGCGCCGTCTCGAGTTAGGCATCGCCATTGCGTCCCGACCGGTCCTGTGCTTGCTCGATGAACCGTGCTCGGGGACGAACCCCGTGGAGCGAAGGGGTGTGCTTGCTCTCGTGCAGAAATTAGCCCGTGAAGGTCAGACAACCTTTGTCATCGTGGAGCATGACATGGATGTGGTGTTTAGCTTAGCACAACGGATCGTGGTGATGAGCCGAGGTCAGATCCTGGCCGACGGCACTCCTTCAGAGATCCGGGACAACGCAGATGTGCGTGCGATCTATCTCGGAGAGGTACAGGATTCGTGAGAAGACCAACGATCCCAATGTTTGAGAGGGGTCCGTAGAAAGCGATGCTGAGCGTTACTGGCCTGGTTGTCGGTTATGGCGACAGCATTGTCGTGCAGGGACTTTCTCTCCATGTGTCCGAAGGGGAAATCGTTGCGCTTTTGGGTCGGAATGGTGCAGGCAAGACCACGACGCTCCGCGGCCTTATAGGGCTGACACCGCCGCGCAGCGGCCATGTGTGGTTCCGCGGGAAGGATCTGCGAGGCCTCCCGCCTTACCAGATCGCACGGTTTGGCATCGCCTACGTCCCCGACGACCGACGCATCTTTCCCCATCTCACTGTAGAAGAGAACTTGCTGCTGGCAGCGCGGGTGCTGAACCGGCGTGGGCCGTGGACGCTTGAGCGAGTTTACCAGATCTTCCCCTCGCTCTCTCTATTGCGCAGGAACCTTGGGACAAATCTCAGCGGCGGCGAGCAAAAGATGCTGGCCATTGGACGGGCACTCATGACCAACCCTCTTTTGCTCTTGCTCGATGAGCCCGCAGAGGGACTTGCCCCGCTTGTGGTTCAACAGCTCATCCGCACCATTGAGGAGATCCGGGCAGCAGGGGTGACGATCCTCCTTGCCGATCAAAATATGCACTTTTGCCGACGTCTTGCTGACCGCGGGTATGTGATCGACAAGGGTTCTGCCCGGTTCGAGGGGACGATGGAGGAGATCTGGCGGAACGAAGAAGTGATCCGACAGTACTTGTCGGTCTAAGGGAGCGAGCGAATTCTTTGGATAAGGTTTCGCCCATGAAGGGTTCTTCCCCGTTGCGTCGAATGATTCGGGCGGAGGGTAGGGAGGGGACTTGACACGCGGGAGGTGAGGGTATGTGGGCGAACTGGGTTAATGTGATTGTTGGGATCTGGCTTATTATCTCTCCGTTCGTGGTGAAGAGCGCTTCTGGGATCCAGTGGAACAATATCATCTTCGGCATCGTAGTGGCTGTCCTCGCCTACTACGCAACAACCCAGAAGAAATAGAACGTACCCACCCTTGCAGCACCCCCTCCCTCCCTTCATGAAGTCCTTTTAGGTTGTACCTGTGGTTGCATGCCTGATACCCGAGAACCTGTCCCTGATCGATCATGTCCTTTTTGATTTCCTTCCCAACGCTTCTCCTCAAGGGGATCCTTACGCTCATCGCCCTCTGGCTTCTGGGGCGCTTTGTTTCGCCCCTTCGTGTCCTGGAAGTGTTGATGCATGCGAATTTCCTTCCGCTCCTCTTGGCGGTTTCCCTTGCGTGGGGATTCGCCGTGTTGAAAGCGATCAAGTGGGGGCTGTTGATCAGGGCGAGTGCTGTTCCTGTCGGCATGAGCGTTGCGTTTCGATCCTATTTCCTCGGAATGGCCGTCGGCCTTCTCACGCCAGGACGGGTAGGCGAGGTCGCTCGAATCGCCTGTCTCCCCCGGGAACGAAGGCTAGCGCTCGGAAGCCTCGTAGCCTTCGACAAGTCCATGGATGCCTGGGCGATAGCGGCCTTGGCCCTCCTAGGGGTGAACGCGCTCTTTGGGCCTCGCCTTGCTCTCCTCGTAGCTTTAGGGCTCTTCGTCTGGGGATTTCTGACCCTGTACCCTGGGTGGACGGTGGCGGTTCTGCGCCGGAGGGGCGCCATCCCGCGTCTCCTTCCCTGGTCCTCCCAGGTGGATCAAAGGTCACTTCGTACGGCGTTTGGGCTTACTGTGGTCGCGTTTGCAACGATCACGGCTGAGGCAGTGTTCATCGCTCAAGCCTTTCATCCTGCGGCGGAGCTCCCAGTGGTCCTCACCCTTCCGGCCATCCTGGTGGCGAATAGCCTTCCGATCACCCTCGGGGGCCTCGGGGTGCGGGAGGGTGTGGCGGTCTTCCTCATGGGGAGGTTCGGGGTAAGCCCGGAGGCCGCTACTCTGGTGGCGTTCACCTTGTTTGTCTTCAACACGTTCTTCCCAGCGCTTCTCGGGTTTCTGGTGGCGAGCAGGGAAGCATCCCGTCAGGAAAACTTGAACACCGCTCGCCAGGCCTAGCCCTCTCCACCAGGAGTTTCAGGGGAAGCATTCACTTCGTTGCAATCACAATCGAATAGGTCCCGGTTGCCTCGACGGTAATGCGCGCGGCGCCAGCATCCACACCTGTATCGAGGACCTTCGCCTCTCCCTTCACGTGGAGCTTGCTCCAGGAGGAGATCCCGTGGATACGCAGGATATGCGTCCTGCGCGTGGCCCCGCACTTCCATCGGAATCCCCGTGCGTCCCGCGTGGCCTTCATAGGGACCTCCCCTTCCTCATCGTCGAAGAGGGTGAAGTCCGCTTCGGTCGTAACGTAGATCTCGAGGGTGAGCGGGTCCTCTGGCCGTTCCCCGCTGAACTGCATCTCCGGTCCTAGGGGGATGATAGACTCCCCCCTGATGAACAGGGGGATCCTTTCCAGGGGGCCGCGCCAGCGGGTCCATCGTGCTCCCTCGAAACGCTGGCCTGTCCAGAAATCGACCCACCATCCTGCAGGGAGATAGACAGCTCTTTCGTCGCGTTCTGTCAGGATAGGCGCTACCAACAGGGACTCCCCGAGAAGGTACTCGTCGGAGATGGAGGGGACAGCTGGGTCGTCTTGGTACTCCAGAATCAGAGGACGCATCAGGGGAAGCCCGGCCTTTGTGCAACGGTAGGCTTCGGAGTATAGGTAGGGGATCAATCGGTAACGGAGGTGGGAGAACGCCCGCACAATTTCCACTGTGCGTCGGCCGAAGTACCACGGCTCACGAGGTGTGGTCCCGTGGAATCGGGCGTGAGAGGAGAGAAGGCCGAATTGAGCCCATCTGACATACAATTTGGGATCCTTTAAACTATAGAATCCTCCAATGTCGTGGCTCCAGAAGGCAAACCCACTCAGTCCTAAGGAGAGTCCGCTCGCCAGCACCCGCCCGAGGACCTCCCACTTGGACTGAGCATCGCCGCTCCAGTGGACTGGGAATCGCTGAGATCCTGCCCAGGCGCTGCGTGCCCAGATCACTGGTTGGGGGGAGAACTCCTGGCTTACCTCAAACACCGTGCTGGTATACAATAAAGGATACAAATTGTGGAGTTCCTCTCCGCGCATCCCTGAGGAGCTCACGGCATCCTGCGGGACCTCCTCCCCGTAGTCTGTTTTAAAGGCAGCGACCCCCTGCGCGAGCAGAGGCCTATGCAGCGACTTGTACCACTCCCTCGCATCAGGGTTCGTGAAATCTACCACTGCTGCAGGGACACCCCGCTCGGGGCGCGCGGGAGTGCCATCTGGAGCGCGCAAGAAATATCCCTTCTCCATGGCATCCTGGAACAAAGGGCTGTCCATGGGGAAGTAAGGGTTCTCCCAGAGAGAAACCTTCACGCCCTGGCGGCGTAACTGGCGGAGCATCTCTGCGGGCTTTGGGAAGGCCTCTTCATCCCAGAGGAAATCGCAGGCGTCAAAGTCCCTCTTCTTCCGCCCTTTCAGCCAGAGGGGGTCGATGTGGAGAACATCGAAGGGAAGGCCTTCCTTGCGCAGGCGTTGGACGATCGTTTCGATCTCCTTGCGGTTCTTGTACATGCAGCGCGAGTACCACACTCCGAAGCTCCACTTGGGAGGAAGTGGGGGTCGGCCGGTAAGGGCAGTATATCGGCGAAGGATCTCCTTGAAGGTGGGACCGTAGATGAGGAAATAATCCAGATCCCCTCCTTCGACCATCACAACACCGCTGATCGCTGAGGAAGCTCCCAGGTCAACGTGGACGGGATAGGAAGTGTGCACGAACATCCCGTAGCCGCGAGTGCTCATGAAGAAGGGGACAGGCTTGTAGGCGAGGGTTGTCGAATTGGTGCCATGAGCCTCTCTGACCTGCAAGAGGACGCGTTGACCACGCTGATCGAAAGCTACGTATCGCTCCCCTAGCCCGTAGAGATGTTCTTCATGGTCTAGGACAAAGGTCTCGTAGGTGGAGATCTTGTGCGTGGATCTCTCCACTGCAAACCCCAGGGGGAAGGTGATGGGGTCCTCGAACGCCCTATCGGCCACCTGCTCCTGGAAGACCAACCTCCCCTGGATATCTGTGACCCGCAGCTCCCAGGGAGCTCGCAGGATGCGCACGGCGAGGGATCCCGTCCTGACGAGCACGCCATCGCGCTCTTCGTGGACTTCAAGTCGCACGCGGCGAAGTCGTTCGGTGACCAACATGGGGGAGGGCTGTCGAGGAAGTCCCCCCATGCTGAGTCGCAGCCGCAGGATCTCCGGGGAGGAGAAGGTGAGGAAGACGTGGAGGCGATCTCCCTGCTCCGTGAGGGCATCGAACTGGATGCCCCCCGGGATGAGCCGGTACCGCTCCCATCGATGGATGGGATGGAACTCGTACCGGGTCAGGTCGAAGATCGCGTGCGCATGTGGTGGGAAACGGCGCACAGGGCTCATGGAGCGTTGACCTCACTGTGGGATTTGTGGGGATCCTCCTTTTGGAATAGGAGATCGCCAAAACCGCAGAAGGTAATGGAGCATCTTGAAATACTCCAGCAACACGTCCTCCGTGTCCTGCTCCCGCGTCCACCAGCGGTCGACGTGGAATGTGCTGTAAGGAGAGGGAGAGACGAGGACCTGGATTCCTGCCGCACCGAAGATGCGTTGAAATGTCCACTTCGCGCGTCGGGCGTGGTAGGGGGACGTTACAACGATCACCCGGCGCCCACCAAGCTTTTGGACCATCGGGAGGGTCCTCAAGGCTTGCTCCCAGGTGCTCATAGACTCTTCCTCCATGAGGATGGCTCGTGCAGGAAGACCGAGGATGAGGGCTTCCTTGCGCATCACTTCCGCTGCCGTCGTCCAGCGGCCCAACGGCCCGCCTGAAAGGATGACCTTCGGCGCGTATCCCTGCCTCCACAGGGAGACAGCCTGCATCACCCGCTCCCCTGTGCTATCACCCGAAAGGGCGATGATGACATCGGCACGGGTGAGTGAGTCATTGGTGACGAGCCAAGCCGCCGCCTGGGTGAGGATCCATGGGTATCCCAGGAAGAGCGCAACAAGGACGACTGCGGCGATGGCGAGGCGGATGGGCCATTTCGGTGAACGCCTTGGTCTTTTCAAGGGCCTCAGTACGCTTCCCAGTCCTTCCGTGGTACAGACCAGTTCGACGGTCCCGCTGGTCTGATGGAGACGTGGCACACTGGCGAGGTCCTCGTCGCGCCGTGCCAGTGCCATGTTCCTGCGGGGACGACCACAATATCTCCCGCCTTCGCATAATGCCTCTCCTGTTCGGTGGCCACAATCCCCTCCCCTTCCACGAAGTAGAGCACTTGATCGGTCTCGTGAATATGCGGGATGGTGCGGGCACCGGCTTCAAAGAACACGGCGATCACCTCGATCGCACCAGGCTGTTCAGGCCGCACCAAATATTGCAGGCGGACGTTCCCGGAGAAGTACTCTGGACGCTCCGGTGGACCCGCCTGGGAGAGATCGACCCTGAATGTGTGCACGGCGGAACCTCCACCCCTTTGGTGTTACCGGAAAGATACGCGGTAGGTGAGGGATCTCCCTTCTGCTCCTTCCTCTCGGCAAGCGATTTTCTTGGGAAGTTCCCTAAGCCATGCGCGCTCCAGTGATGGAGGGTTTTACGGCACGCACCGTGATGCTGACAATGGGGAACACCCCCATGGGCGCACTCTTTTGGAGAACCTCCACATCCACAAAACCCGCAGTACGGATCTTTTGAAGGTACTCCTCTTGTTCGAGGGCGCCACCAACACAGCCAGCCCAAGCCGCTAGACTCTCGCGCACAAACTTCGGCAGCTCGTCCTGCGTGACAATATCCGAGACGATCATTCGCCCTCCGGGCTTCAACACCCGGAACGCCTCCCGGAAGACCGCTTCTTTGTCGGGGGAGAGGTTGATGACGCAGTTGCTGATGATCACGTCTACGGAAGCATCTTCAAGAGGTAGGTCCTCGATTTCTCCGAAGCGGAATTCCACATTGGCCGCGTTAGCCTTTCGTGCGCTTTCCTGTGCTCGCTCGATCATCTCAGGGGTCATGTCCACTCCAATGACTCTCCCTTGGGGACCAACCCTTTGCGCTGCGAGGAGCGCGTCTAGTCCACCGCCACTTCCCAGATCGAGGACCACCTCCCCGGGCCTGAGTTCTGAGAGGGCCGTGGGATTCCCACATCCCGCGGCCATAGATACAGCTTCCTGAGGTAGATCCCCAAGCTCGCTCGCAGAATACCCGATCTGCATGAGGTGAACGTCGGCACTCGATCCGTATCCACACCCCGCGGGCTCGCAACAGCTCTTGCCTTGCGTGAGTTTGGCATAGTGTTCCCTTACTGCTGCCTTGATCGTCTCTTCTTCCCACATGTTGCAACCCTCCTCATGGGGAAGTTCTGGTTCCCGTCATGGGTTGGATACACGTCCACAGGGTCTCCTGTACACAGAGCCCTCCGGCCTCTCGCAAATCAACTATGCAGCTTTTGCCTTGTAGACCTAAAAGGCGGAAGCCGAATCGCATCAGAATGACGCCCGCACGCCATCGGAGGTGGTAGGCCAAACTCCCTCTTTGACCTTTCGCTTGCTGTGCGAACCGATAGGCCTCCGCTTCCTGTAGAAGCTCCCTCTGCTTGGCTTTGGCGAGTTTCAAGAGCAGGTTCGCATGGAACACCGTCAATCCCCTCCCTTTGTGTGCGTCTTGCAGCAACAGCATCTGATGGGCTCGACCGGAGGTGAACCAATGGCCTTTGTCACCATTTGCAGTTGAGACGAGAAAGATTTCGACAAGCGGTAATAGCTCCACTTCCCGTCCTTGCGGATCTCGACAAGCCCCGCCTTCGCAAGCAAGGTGAGGTGGTGGATCATCGTGGAATGCGCCAAGTCAAAGGCAGCCTCGATGTCACAAGCGCACATCTCCCCGTACCGTTCCAGGAGTTTGACGATCGCCAGCCGGTGCGGGTCAGCCAGGGCCGTGAGGACCTGCAAGGCCTGCACAAAATCTTCCTGTCGCCGCACACTCTCCTGGGCGGCACGATACTCTTCCGCGCAACAACGGGGATCTGTATGCAGCTTAGCCAGTCGCTTGAGGAGAATTGTCTCCACACCGAACCTCTCATGTCGAAAATAATCGACATAGCAATCCTAGCATGGGAGGGGAGGGGTTGTCAAGGGAGAGGAATCATCCGGCCTCTCTGGCAACGTTTTCTCCTGTCCACTCGGCAAGCTTTCCCACCGTCTTCCAAGACAGATGGATCCCTGTACCTTAGCCCGATGCGGCGC
>JAUQQG010000123.1 GCA_030550015.1 bacterium
TAAGCCCCAGGCCGCCGGTTCGATTCCGGCCGGGCGCGCCAATGCCAGTTGCCAGGTCCCAGTCGCCAGTGGCGAGACGTTGTGCAAAATCTTCTGGGCTGAGGTAGTGGATGAAGAAGATCTTCTTATTCCTATGTGGGGTCCTTCTGCTGCTTCCCATATCTCTAGATGCAGCTCCACAAGAGGAACCACAGGTAGAAGTCTTGGTGCGCAACCTGGAGATCCCCTGGGCGCTGGACTTTGCACCAGACGGGAGGATCTTCCTCACCGAGCGGCCGGGGAGGATCCGTATTGTCCGCGACGGCCGCCTTGACCCGAGGCCTTGGGCGACCCTTCCTGTAGCCCACGTGGGGGAAGGCGGGCTCCTTGGGTTAGCCCTCTCCCCCGAGTTCAGCCGCACCTCCTATGTATACGTGTACTATACCTACCAGAGGGACAGCCAACTATGGAACCGGGTTGTGCGCCTGGTCGAACGTGGTGGTCAAGGGGTGGTGGACCGGGTGATCATTGACGGCATCCCCGGGGCGTTCGTGCATGATGGGGGGCGCATCAAATTCGGCCCAGATGGGAAGCTCTACGTTACCACTGGCGACGCTCGAAACCCTTCTCTTGCTCAGGACAGGACATCTCTCGCTGGGAAGATCTTGCGGGTAAACCCCGACGGCTCCATCCCTACCGACAATCCTTTCCCCGGATCCCCGGTCTATTCCTACGGCCACCGCAACCCACAGGGGCTTGCTTGGCACCCGGAAACGGGCGCCCTCTACGCGACCGAACATGGGCCCAGCGGGGAACGCGGGCTTTGCTGTCATGATGAGGTCAATTTGGTCCAGAAGGGGAAAAACTACGGATGGCCCGAGGTCGTCGGCTATAGCCAGGACCAGCGGTTTGTCTCACCCATCCTAGAGAGCCAGAACGATACCTGGGCGCCCTCCGGAGCCGCCTTTGCTACCCGCGGCGTCTGGCGCGGCACGCTGTTTTTCACTGCCTTACGGGGACAGGCACTTCACCGGGTGACGCTCCAAAATGGCGGGCAGAGAGTGGGGCGGCACGACGAACTTTACAGGGGTAGGTTCGGACGGCTCCGGGATGTCGTGGAGGGGCCGGATGGCGCACTCTACGTCCTCACCAGTAACCGGGACGGCCGTGGTGCACCCGCACCGGACGACGATCGCCTCCTCCGCATCCGCCTCCCCTCTCGCTGAGGATTGAACTCACCGCATCCTACGTTCTCACGGCCCGCGATTCGGCGAAAGTTGCGACCGATGCAATAATTTCGACTTACAAAAGTCTCTTTTGTAATAGAAGTCAGACCGGTGGGGGGAGGAAGTGAGCGGGTCATTGGAGGGACCGCATCAGGGGTTCGAAGAGGTCGTCCGGCCCTATCTCGAGTACATGTATGCCCTCGCCGTACGGCTCACGGGCAACCACGCAGACGCAGAGGACCTCGTCCAGGACGCGCTGATCCGGGCATTTCGCGGCTTTGCTGGGCTACGTAACCGCGAGCGGCCCCGGCTGTGGTTAACCCGCGTGTTGACCACCGCCTTCTACGACAGTCTGCGCGACACCCGCAAGCACGATATGGTCAGCGTGCACGAGGAGTTCGACCTCTTTGACACCATCGTGGAAGAAGATCCCTTTCCGTACTCTGACCGTGTCCACCTGGATTTCCTTGAGTTGTTCGACGATGCAAAAATACTTGAGGTCCTGGCGGGAATCCATCCGTCCCATCGCATTGTCCTAATCCTGGCCTACGTGTACGGCTACAAGGCCCGGGAGATTGCCGAGATCACCAACGCTCCACTCGGTACAGTTCTGGCTTGGCTCCGCCGGGGCCGCAAGCAACTGGAACGTGAGCTGTGGGAATACGCGAACCGCAATGGACTCCTCACATCGCACCAGGAGGCGCGCATATGATGAGCTGCAAGGAAGCCGTAGACCTGCTGTGGGACTATCTGGACCGCAACCTCGACCGAGTGGAAGAGCAGGATCTGGAAGCCCACCTAGGTCTCTGTCGGCACTGCTGCGGTGAGCTAGAGTTTGCTAGGCAGATCCGGGGTTTGCTGAGACGGACGGCCGGCGTGGTGGAGACGCCTCCCGAAACGCGTGTGAGACTGGAAGCCTTGCTGAAA
This sequence comes from bacterium, assembly GCA_030550015.1. Taxonomy (GTDB): domain Bacteria; phylum Sysuimicrobiota; class Sysuimicrobiia; order Sysuimicrobiales; family Thermofontiviventaceae; genus Thermofontivivens; species Thermofontivivens primus. The sequence goes on from JAUQQG010000123.1 coordinate 2,133, forward strand.
GAGCTGGAGGGCAGTCATGAGTGACCAGACGATCCATCCCGTCGCCCCGACCAGCGAAGACCTGATGGGGCAGGAGGCCATCAAAGGTCTGGTCCGCGAAGCCTACCGGGCGGTGATTGGGACGAAGAGCACCGTCGCTGGGCGTCTATATGATCCCGGACAACTGGCCCTGCTGCCGCGAGGGGTGATCGAGCAGGCGCTGGGTGTGGGAAACCCCGTCCGCGCCGCCGGGCTGCGGCCGGGAGAGGTCGTCATCGACCTGGGGTGTGGCGGCGGCATTGATACCATCCTCGCCGCACATGCGGTGGCTCCAAGCGGGAAAGCCATCGGGCTGGACATGCTGCCGGAGATGCTGGAGGTCGCTGCGCGCAACGCCACAGAAGCCGGCGTACAAAATGTAGAGTGGCTTCATGGAGAGATAGAGGCGATTCCTCTGCCAAATGAGAGCGTGGACGTTGTCATCAGCAATGGCGTGGTCAACCTCTCACCGCGAAAGTCCCGGGTGTTTGCGGAGGTCTTCCGCATCCTGCGTCCTGGCGGGCGCATGGTCGTTGCCGACATCGTGGTGGACGAGGACCTCCCCACGGAGATCCTGACCAGCCCCGCGGCCTGGGCGGGGTGAATCTCCGGCGCCCTGGCGGAGCGGGTCTTCGTCAGTAAACTGCAGAAGATCGGGTTCGCGGAGATCCAGCGTGGGGAGGAGTTGCCGTATGGCGTGGACGAGTGTGAGCAGTACCCCCTGTTCACGCCGGACCTGATCGCGCTGATGCGGCGACTGATCCCCCCGGAACGCCAGCCGAAGGTGGCCCGGTCGGTGATCTTTTCGGCCAGAAAGCCCTGAACTCTGCTCATGAAGAACACCGCAAACCGCAACGAGAAGGAGGTGGCTCATGGCAAGCATCGAGGGGAAGAACTTTGCATCGCCCGACGAGACGAGAAGGCCGTTTGAGAAGGGCAAAATCGAAGTGGTGAGGATCGGAGGGTTGACATTCTATCGTGAAACCCTGGAGCCCGGATGGCGATGGTCCACACACGTCAAACCAGTAGTGGGTGGAGAGAGTTGTCAGAAGTTTCACGTTAAGATCTTTCTATCCGGGCGTCAACGCGTCCGAATGAACGACGGCACCGAGATGGAATTCGGTCCAGGGGATGTGGCGATCATGCAGCCTGGACATGACGCTTGGGTTGTTGGCGATGAACCCAACGTGTTGATCGAACTCGCGGACGCGGTCACGCGACAAAAATGAGTATGCTACTGCAGCAGGAGGGGCCCATGATGAACAACTTGCTGTATCACGATGGCTCACGCCAACTCCAGGATCGCTTCGACACGAGAAAGCTTGCCGATCGCTTGGCTGAAGTCCTCGCGCACGACACATTTACGGACGCTGACCGCATATTCATCGAGAGCCGCTCTTTCTTCTTCCTTGGTACGGCCGATGCTGAGGGGCGACCGGACTGCTCGTACAAAGGCGGGCTTCCCGGTTTCGTCCGCGTAGTCGATCCAAAAACGCTTGCATTCCCAAGTTACGATGGCAACGGTATGTTTAAGAGCCTAGGCAACATCTTAGTCAACCCGCACGTTGGCTTGCTATTCATCGACTTCGAGAATCCCAAGCGCTTGCGAGTGAACGGCCTAGCGACTCTTCACCACGACGATCCCTTGCTACCCGAGTTTGTTGGCGCACAACTGGTCGTGCGCGTGAAAGTCGAAGCCATCTTCCCGAATTGCCCTCGCTACATTCACAAGATGCAGCTCGCTGAGCATTCTGTATATGCGCCACGCGAGGGTCACACACCGCCGATACCACAGTGGAAGCGGCGGCCAGAATTTCGGGAGGTTCTGCCTGCCTCCGACCCGGCCGCTCGCTTACCAGACAAGAGCTGACCGCACCGCCACGACGGATAACACCGGCGTTGTGTCTGAGTTGCTGGTTGGGTCTACTGATCGGGCTCGCGGCGATATTTAGATCACCAGTTCCTCTGCCCCTCCGCGGGCGATGACGATGTCCCCGCTCTCCTCGAGCTTGCGCACCACGTTCACAATCCGCTGCTGCGCCTCCTCCACGTCCCTGCGGCGCACCGGCCCCATGAACTCCATGTCCTCTTTCAGCATTTCCGCAGCCCTCTG
>JAUQQG010000095.1 GCA_030550015.1 bacterium
AAAACGAGAGGTGCTTGAGGGTGCGGGTCTTGATCTCCCGGGCGAGCGCTCGCAGGGTCTCCCACTCCGGAACTTCTGCGACGACATCCTGACGTAAAGAGCGGAAACGGCGCATTCCCCGCTTTAGAGCGCTCTGGAGCGCTGGATCTTGGAGAAGCCGCTCAGAGTGAACTCGAAAGTCGATGCGTGAAGTTTGCATGGGGGATTCCCTTATCCCGCTGTACTGGCCAGGACCTCTGCCAGATGCATCGGTTGGATGGGGAGCTTCCTCCTGCGAAGTCCCCCGGCGATGTGCATGAGGCAACTGACATCCGTGGCGACGACGACTTCCGCACCTGTGCTCACGATATTCCGGATCTTCTCCTCAAGCATCGCTGCAGAGAGGTGGGGCATTTTCACAGAGAACACGCCTCCAAATCCGCAGCACTCGTCCCAACCTGGCAGGTCGACAAGCTCCAAGCCGCGTACGTTCCGGAGGAGGCGAAGGGGTTCCTCTCGCAGTCCCAAGGCGCGGAGCCCGTGGCAGGATGCATGGTACGTTGCCTTCCTCCGGAGGGAAGCACCCACATCCTCGACCTGAAGCACCCGCACGAGGAATTCCGAGAGCTCATAGGTGCGTTCGCCCAACTCCCTTGCTTGCTCCAAGAGCCTGGGTTCCTCCTGGAACAGGAGTGGGTAATACTCTCGGACCATGGCCACACAAGAACCGGAGGGTGCGACGATGACCTCGCTCCTGGAAAAGGCCCTGAGGAACTGCTTAGCCACCTCCCTAGCTTGTGGCCAGAACCCATCGTTGAAGGCAGGTTGACCACAGCACGTTTGATCTTCTGGGAAGTCCACCTCTACCCCTACCCTGTGCAAGACTTCCACCGTGGCTTCCCCTACCTGGGGGAAGAGCTGATCCACAAGACAGGTCACAAAGAGAGAAACCCGCACGCGGTCACCTCGATGGTGCCAATCTCCCACGTAGCGCAACGATTCCTCGGTGGACAACCTGCATCACTGGGACACCACCAACGATGAGCACCGCTTCGCTGGCCAGCAATGGCGGAAAGAGACCGGCAAAGGGCAAGTTCAGGATCACCGAGAGCATCAGGCTTACTGCCGCGGCAATGATCACCGCGTACACCGCCGCACCGATCCACTTGTTGTGCCGCCCCAGCCATGCACACAGGGAGGCCCCCACGAGATTTGCGAAGGGCATGAACAGGAGCTCCCATGGGCCGACATAGGGGCTTGTCAGGTTGCTGAGGAAGTTCCCCATGACGAATGCAGCGACGAGGTGGGGTTCCCAAATTACGAGAGACTTCAGTACCTCGGAGATACGGAACTGCAAAGGCCCATAGCTCGCCGGGGCCACGGCGACTGTGAGAACCGCATAGATTCCTGCTACGAGCGCGACTTCTAGGATTTTGAGGAGCGTGGTTCGCATCCCTCAGCTCCCTTTTAGGGGCGCCTTTTCTCCTCCAGGTCTTCGGCCCCCTCTCGCCTGGCGAAAACTTTTGCCTGGAGTTTGCTGGGGACCTCGTCGGGGTCTTTAGTCCTGTGGCCATCGGGCCCGCACGACGGTATGGATCCCCCCGCGGATGTTGTAGTCCAGCTCTATCTCCATCCACTTGGGCTCAGTCACGCGCACAAGATCCTCCAGGATGCGGTTTGCGGCATGTTCCTGGTAAATCCCCACATTACGGTAGGAGTGGAGGTAGTACTTCAGGGACTTGAGTTCCAGGATCTTCTCCTTGGGGAGGTACCGTACCTTGAGACGGCCGAAGTCCGGGAGGCCAGACCAGGGGCACACCGCTGTGAACTCATCGGTTTCGATTTCCACGACGATGTCCCGACCCACATACTCGTAAGGGAAGGTCTCCAACCGGCCGGCGTCAATTGTTTCTGGACCCTGAATATCGTAACGCCGTTCCTGAGGCTTCGTTTCCTCCAGCCCAGTCTTGCTTTCCGCGAGCGTCATCCTTTCTCCCCCCATCCCTGGGATCCTTCACGGATACAGAAATCCGGCGTCGTCAGCAAAATTTTGTCATGGAATTTCGCGAGCTCCCCTCCGACCCAGCTATATTCCATTCTACCGCAGTTCTAAGAAAACCGGTACAATCAAAGGGGGTACCCTTCGATCCCAGATGGAGGTGGGACAATGGCAGATCGGGCCTTCCTCATCATTGCGGAATGCCTTCTCCAGACATTGCCCACTGCGGGAGACATCAAGGAGATTGAGCAACGGTTGGCCACCGCCAGGGCACAGGAACCATCGATCAGGAACGTGACTGTTCGCCAACCTGCGGTGGTCCGGCATGGCCGGTATGCCCTTCTGACCGAGTTTGCCGTGGGGGCTGGATCGAAGGAAGAGGCGGAGGAGGTCGTGCGGAAGCTCCTGCGGAGTGCGGACATCTCTTGTGAATCCGTGTATTTCAGCGGGCGGATCCTCTCCACCCCGGAACCAGGTGCGGTGGCCCCTGCTAGTACCCCTTCCGCACCGGCAGCCGATCCTGCGGGGGAAGTGACGAAACCGGAGCGTCGCAAAAAGGCCACCTCGGGACGGGGGCGAACTCGGCGGAAATAGGGTTTCTTGAGGATCGAGAGCCAACGGTAGCTGAGGCGTTTGCAAGTTCGCTTCCTATTCCCTATAATGGTGCGGCGGGAACCTTCCAAGTGGGGGCGTAGCTCAGCGGGAGAGCACCTGCTTTGCACGCAGGGGGTCAGGGGTTCGAGTCCCCTCGCCTCCACCAAGCCGGAGGAGGCACCCTGAAAGGATTTTCGCCATCCTGCAGATCCCCCGTGGCAACCCTGAGAACCCCATTTTGCATTTCTCTTGTGTTTCCGAGAGGTGCGTATCTACTTTCGCCGGAGACTCAGGAGGAGCGGTCCTCTGTACTTAAAATTCTCCGATTCCTGGGGAATTTCCCGATCCTCCTTGATGCCATCGCCTTCTCGGATACCCACAACCCCTGCGCCTGTGCTCATGGGAGGCCAATGCGCAGGATAGCTCGTATGCCGCGCCGAATTCGGTAGCTCACGATGCGTACGCGCGCAACCCGGGTCCTAGACTCACTGGGGATCCCCTACAAGCTGCTGGAGTTTGAAGCCAAGACTTTTACAGCCGCTGAAGCCGCTGAGCGGCTTGGCCTTCCTCTGGAACAGGTCTTTAAAACCCTTGTGGTTCGATCAGACCGCGGCACCGTCATGCTGGCGTGTGTGCCTGGAAACCGCGAATTAAGCCTGCGTCTCCTGGCCCGACATGCCGGTGTCAAGTGGGTGGAGATGGTCGAGGCATCAGAGTTGATGCGACTAGTTGGGTACCTCAAAGGCGCTGTTTCGCCGCTAGGCACGCGGAGGGACTACCCCGTATTTATTGACGCCTCTGCGCTTCACCATGAGCGCATCAGTATCAGTGCCGGAGTGCGCGGCCTGCAGATCTGGATTGACCCCCGCGACTTGATAAAGGCCACAGGCGCAAAAATGGAAATCCTTACGGAGGCTCCTGTACATGGGTAAGTTTACTCTAGCATTGAGGATCTCGAGGATATCTGGCGCCATATCCTCCATCCGGCGTGCTCTGCGTCCTTCACTTCCTACTCCAGAAGATTCTGAATGAACTCTTGAATTTTGCCCAGAAGCCACTTTGCAACTCGACCCCCTTCTGGGTTCTCCTTGCTGAAACATAGATTTCCAACGGACGAGGACAAATAACCAGACACCTAGGCGTATTGCAAGGGGGGACGCAGTGAAATGGAGAGAGGACCGCGTCCCCCCTGGGGTGGATGTAGGAGGGACAGGCCATGCGCCTGCCGTGTGTGTTGAACAGGAGGGGGACGCGGTGTTGGGGGGAACATCGCGCTCCTCTTGTTAGGAGGGTTACCCTACACCTTGAATTGGGCCACCAGTCCCTGGAGCTCCTGAGCTAAGGCAGCGAGGCTATTGGCGCTCTGGGCGATCTGCGTGATGGAGGCAGTGACCTCCTCGGTGGCCGCGCTCACCTCCTGGGCGCTCGCAGCGTTCTGTTCGCTCGTGGCCACAACCTGGTCCACCGCCCCCTCGATCTGGCTCGTGCCGCTGCTGAGCTGCTCGGTGGCTGCACTCACCCCCTGGGTCTGCCCGGAGATCTGCACCACCGCCTTGCGGATGCTCTCAAAGGCGCTCCCCGTCTCCTCCACCACCGTAACCCCTTGCTCC
>JAUQQG010000098.1 GCA_030550015.1 bacterium
TGGAAGGGTCAGATGTCCCCCGGGTGTGGGTCATGAGGATGGCGATATCATCCCCCGTGTGGGAGACCTGGCAGTCGATGAGCAGTTTCCCCTTCTCCCTCTCCACGCGCTCCCGGACAATGGCCAGAAGCTCAGGGCTCGGATTGGTGTGCCCGCCAATGCTCCCAATGTCTGCCTTGATGACGCTCACGGTGATCTCCATCCTTTAAACCTCCTTGGGAAGGAATCGCCTGAAGTAGTGGAGCTTCTCTCGATAGCCTCTGGGCCAGAGGAATCGGCAGGTCGCGGCAATGTTGCTCAGGAGAACGTTCCCATCCTGAGGGGTGAAGGCATACCCCACCACCTCCTGGTCCGCGTGGACGTGGAGGGTGGGGAGGACCACCACTGCGTGGGTGAGGAGCCTCCCGTGGAACCCGTGATCGCGTCCGAAGGAGAAAACCAGGTTCGTCATGGGCTTGTGGGTGATGGCGATGTAGGGATTTCGCACGATCCGATCCTCTGCTTCCTCAGGCGTCGTCGACCTCCGCATGCGCAGGTGGAAGTGGAGGACGTGCATGTACTGGGTATTGATTTGCACGGCGCTGCTAAACAACGAGAGCTCTGCCCCTACCGTCCGGAAAAGGTGATACGCATCCCGCGCGTGGTGGGTCCCCCATGGGGAATGGTGGTCGTTCACCTTGATGGCAGGGATGACGTCCACCTCCTGGCCTACGTCGCTCGCCCGCCGGATACACAGGAACTTCCCCCACTCTAAGTCATAGCCGTCCCCATTCCTGGCGAGGGCGTGGACCACGGAGGCGATGCTGTGGGTATTGCAGCTCAGGACCTGGATGAAGTCATCCCGCTCCCCAAGGGCTTCGTCGTTGACGCCCAAGACGTACGGCTTTCCGAACCCGAACTCCGAACCCTGGGCGATGAACAACCGCCCCCCTCGAAAGCGAAGATAGAAGCGTTCCTTGTTGCGCAACCCTACACCGTCAGGGGTACAGTCGATGACGACCTTGGACCGGGCGATGGCTGTCTCTAGGCCCAGGTAATCGGGCCGCAACCCGAGCTCCTCAAAGAACCCCGCTTTCCCAGGGTCCACGCATAGCCTCGCGCCGGCCTGCACAAGGGCGGAAAGCGCCGGGCGATCCTGGAGCCTGGGTGTGTGTTTGTAGACGATCACTTCTTCTACATCCAGTTCCCTTTGCAGCGTGCAGAACAGCGTGGCGAGAGGTTCCCCGATGGTTCCTGTACCGACGATCAGGATTGTGTCCATGACACAGATCCCTCCCCCTCAGGTGTACCGCTTCCGCTCCTCCACAAGCTCCCTTGCTGCCCTGGCGATGTGGCCTGCCGTCAGGCCGTAGGCCTCCAAAAGTGCTTTCCAGGGTCCGGACTGCCCCATGCGGTCTCCGATGCCAATGCGCAAGAGGGGTGTAGGGTGCTCCTCACAAAGAACCTCAGCCACCGCACTCCCCAGGCCCCCCACGACGGTGTGCTCCTCAGCCGTGACCACCGCTCCCGTCTTTCGGGCGCTTGCCAGGATCGCCTCCCGGTCAAGCGGCTTGACCGCCGGCACGTCGATGACCTCTGCGGAGATACCCTGCTGTGCCAGGACCTCCGCTGCATCCAGGCACATCCCCACGGTGATGCCGCACCCCAGGAGGGTCACATCCTCCCCCTCGCGGAGCAGGAGGGCTCTCCCGATGCGGAAGGGGCAGCGGGCATAGATCCTGCGGACAGCGGGCCGGCCGAGGCGGATGTATACCGGGCCTTTGTAGGCTGCGGCGGCGAACACGGCGGCCCTCGTCTGCTCCGCATCACAAGGCACAATCACGGTCATGTTGGGCATCGCTCGCATGATGGCAATGTCGTCGATTGCCTGGTGGGTCGCCCCATCCTCTCCCACAGTGATACCGGCGTGGGAGACAACGATCTTCACGTTGGCCTGGGCGTAGGCGACGGACTGGAAGATCTGGTTGAGGGCACGCTGGGCGGCGAAGATGGCAAATGTGCTGACGAACGGAATCTTCCCGCATTGGGCCAAGCCTGCCGCCACCCCGATCATGTGGGCCTCACACAGGCCAAGGTTGAAGAAGCGCTCGGGGAATCGACGGCCAAACCGCTCCGTATACGTAGAGTTGGCCACGTCGGCGTCGAGGACGACGATCTCCTCCCGCTCCGTGCCCAGCTCTACAAGAGCATCGCCGTAGGCATCCCGTGTGGCCACCTCTTCCCCATCCTCACACAAAAGAAGCTCCTCCATCGCGACCCAGCTCCTTCAGGGCAAGCTCCCGCTGCTCGGGGTTTAGCGGCTTGCCATGCCAGCCCAGGCGATCCTCCAAGAAGGAGATCCCTTTCCCCTTTTTCGTGCGGGCAATGATCACCACCGGTTTCCCCTTCACCCGCCTTGCCTCCGCGAAGACATCCAGGAGGGCGGGGATGTTGTGCCCGTCAGCCTCCAGGGCCGTCCACCCGAATGCCTCCCATTTCGCTCCAAGAGGCTCCAGGGCGCACAACTCTTCCGTTCGCGCTGACTGCTGGATCCTATTCCTGTCCACGATGGCCACGAGGTTGTCCAGGGCGTAATGGGCAGCGGACATGGCCGCCTCCCATACCTGCCCCTCCTGGCACTCCCCATCACCCAGGAGCACGTACACCCTGTAGGCACGGCCATCGAGGCGTGCTGCCAGGGCCATGCCCATCCCAACGGAAAGACCCTGCCCCAGCGACCCCGTAGACATCTCTACTCCCGGACACTTCAAGACGTCAGGGTGGCCTTGGAGCCGGGACCCAAGCCTGCGGAAGGTCTCTAGCTCCTCCTCAGGGAAGAAGCCTCGCATCGCCAATGCGGCATAGAGCGCCGGGCATCCGTGCCCTTTGGAGAGGATGAACCGGTCCCGATCGGGGTCGTCTGGCCGCAGAGGGTCGACTCTGAGCTCGGAGAAGTACAGGACGGCCATGATTTCTGCAATGGAGAGGGCGCTGGTGGCATGCCCCGAGCCAGCAGCTGTCGTCATCTCAATGGCATACTTTCGGATGCGACGGCTGATTTCGCTGAGGACTGCGATGTCACGCGTTCCTGTGGAGGGGATCAGCGGTCCGCGCATACTCAATCCTCCAGGCGAAGAGGATCTGGCTGAACTCCGCAGGAAGGATGGGCTCTCGTACATCCTCCACCACCTTACTTAAGCCGTTGATGTCGCCGAGGCGCCGCAGGAGGGTGAGCGCGGATAGTGGCTCAAGCGCTCCCAGGACCTCGATGGCCTCCATTTCCTGGCCGTTACAGTCGAGAGGGAGGCGGCGCAGCGGGAGGGGCTGGCCGTAAGCGGCGTGTGCCAAGCGGCTTACCAGCGCGTTGAACTCCCGCCGCTCCCCAATAAGGGCCCAGGGGATCTCCAGGGGCTCCAAGCCTCCGTAGGGAGGGATGAGGGAGATGAGCATGTCGGCATGGGACTTCTGGGGTTCCACGTAACGGCGGAAGTCGTCCAGCCGGTGGAGGATCTCGAGGAGCACCTCTTCCACGCGGTAGCCGCGTTCTTCCACGTCGCGCTTCACCTTCCAGCGGAGCTTCAGCTCCGGGTGCGTGTCGAAGTAAACTTTGATGTCCACGCACCTCTGGAGCTCTGGGGTATAAAACGGCAGCAACCCCTGGATCAGGACGATCTCACGGGGGGCAACCTCTTCCGGTTCCCCGAAGGTCCCGGTGGTATGATCATAGACAGGCTTCCGGATCTTCTGCCCCCTCTTTAGCAAGCCGATGTGCTCCGCCACAAGGTCCAGGTCATTTGCCCCTGGGTTCAACGGGGTGATCCCAAGGGCCTTGCGCTGCTTGCGGTCGAGGGTGTGGTAGTCATCGAGGTCAATCGTGAGGACGCGATCCGGCCCCAGCATCTGCCGGACCGCTTGGATAAAGGTGGACTTCCCCGCACCGCTATCGCCCGCAATCCCAACGACAATGGGTTCTGCGCGCATCCTCGTCACCCCCTCACTCCTCTCCGAACGTGACGCCTTCCCAGAGCTCCATGGCCTCCCGCAGCTCCGGGCAGGTCCGGGCTGCGTCCTGCAAGATCTGCCTCCCTTCAGCCAGGATATCCCGCCCCTCCCGGTAGGCAGCGGCCACGGCCTCCACGGCCGCGCGGTTGGCACGCGCACCCGCTCGTGACCCACGGGGGTGTCCATGGGTACCTCCCCCGAAGAGGAAGAAGGCGTCGTTCCCGTAGATACTGACCAGATCCGGCACGTGCCACACATGGATACCTCCCGAAGCTACGGGGAAGAGGGGCTTCAGCCCCGCCCACGGCTGATCGAACAGAAGTCCGCGCTGAGGATTGGCAGGAACGAACTCCTCCCGGAGGAGGTCAGCAATCCCGCGGACCTCCTCCCGGGCTCCCTCCAGCTTCCCGACCACCGTCCCGGTATGGACGTGGTCACCCCCCGCCATGCGCAGCCACTTGGCCACCACCCGAAAATGGATACCGTGATCCTTGGGGCGGGTGAACACCGCGTGCATCGCCCGATGGCAGTGGATCATGAGCCCGAGCTCCTCAGCACGCCGGCGGAGTGTGGCATACGCCGAGAATCCTACCGTGAGGAAGTCCACCATGATGTACCGGGATCCCACATCTTTGGCGAACTCCGCCCTCCTCAGCATCTCCTCCGTATCCCCTGCCGTCACGTTGAGCCAGTGGCCCTTGGTCTCCCCGGTCTCCTCCTCGGCCCTGTGCACCGCGTCCATGACATAGAGGTAGCGATCGCGCCATCTGCAGAAGGGCTGGGAGTTGAGGTTCTCGTCATCCTTTGTGGTGTCCAGACCGCCGACGAGGCACTCGTAGACGACCCTGGCGAACTCCTTGGGGCCCAGGCCGAGCTTTGGCTTGATCGTCCCGCCGAGGAGGGGCCTGTGGTAGACCTTCAACCGGTCCCTCTCCTGGGCGATCCCGGTTGGAGGACCGGGGAACGTCTTCAGGTAGGCGGTGGGAATACGCATGTCCAGAAGGCGCAGAGCACGCACTGCCTTGAACCCAAAGACGTTCCCGACAATCGAGGACATCACGTTGACGATACTGCCCTCCTCGAACAGATCAAGGGGATAAGCGATATAGGCGGTATTCCCGTCGATGGCGTAACAACGGCCCTTGTACCTGTGGAGGTCCGTCATCTCCTGGGACCATACCTCTGTCCAGGTCCCTGTGGACGACTCGGCAGCCACGGCTGCCGCAGCCTCTTCGAGAGGGATCCCCGGGGAGGGCTCGATGCGAAAAGCGCAGAGAAGGTCTGTCTCCTTGGGCTCGTATCCGGGTTCGTAGTAAGTTTTACGGTATGGCTGCACCCCTGCGACGAACTGCTGCCGAGCCATGTGCTCACCTCCTCATTCGTCCTGGACGGGATTCTGCCAGGACGTTCAAACCCGCGCTTCCTCCCGCATCGCCTGGAGCTTCCGCCAGTCAGCAAGGAAACGCTCTAGCCCGATGTCGGTGAGGGGGTGCTTGATCATCTGCTGGAGCACGGAGAAAGGCATCGTGACCACCGGACAACCTAGCCTAGCTGCCTCCAAGACGTGGAGAGGGTGGCGGACGCTCGCCGCCAGGACCTGGCTTGGGATCCCCTGCACCTGGAAGAGCTCCACGGTCTTTCGGACTACCTTTAGGCCATCCCAAGAGATGTCGTCGATCCGCCCCAGGAAGATGCTCACATACGTAGCCCCGGCGAGAGCAGCGAGGAGGGCTTGATTTGGGGAGAAGATCAGGGTGGCGTTGACGCGAATCCCCTGCTCTTTCAGGAGCCGCATCGCCTCCAGCCCTGAGGGCGTCGTGGGGATCTTCACCACCACGTGTTCGCTCCACCGAGCAACGCCCACCGCCTCCTGTATCATCCCCTTCGTGTCCGTAGCCGTGACTTCGACGCTGATGGGCCCGGGCAGGATTTCCACAATGCGTTTGATGTGGCCCTCGGTGTCGAGGACTCCCTCCCGGGCGAGGAGGGTGGGGTTCGTGGTGACTCCGGCAATGACGCCCATCCTTGCTCCTGCCCGGATCTCCTCCAGGTTGGCCGTGTCCAGGAATAGCAGCATCCCTCGTCCTCCTTCCTTGCTGCTCTTGCCGTCTATTCTCCAGAGGCTAGGGGCCTGGCAGCAACCCCTCTCCGGCGAAATGGGGAAGATCGTCGGTGAACGGTACCTTTCCGTCGGCAAGCGATCAAGACGGGAGGGTGAGGGGGGTGGAGGTGAGTTGACGGTTCCCCCCTGTTGTTCTAGAATCCTGACAAACAGCCGCGAGGCGGATGGGCATGGAGGAACCTGCGAGGCTCAACCTCAAAGCGCTTGTGGTCGACGATGATGAGATCAGCCGCAAAGAGCTTGTGCGCCTCATCACGAGACAGGGAGTGCACTGTGTGGACGAAACAGCCACCGCTGCCCAAGCGTTGAGCCTTCTTGTGGAGCGCTCCTACGACGTGGTCTTCCTGGACATCCAGATGCCCGGGCTCACGGGCATGGAGGCTATCCGTGTGATCAATCGGATGCCCTCGCGGCCGCACGTTGTCTTCGTGACGGCATACCCTCACTATGCTGTGGAGGCCTTTGAGGAAGCAGCCTTCGATTATCTCCTCAAGCCTGTCTCGGAGGAGCGGTTGGTCCGCACCCTCGAGCGCATTGCCCGCAGAACTGGGATGGAGGCCCCAGCTCCTCTGGACCGCCTCCCGGTCGAGGTCGGGGATCGTGTGATCCTCCTGGATGTCTCCGAAATCCGCTACGCCGTCGCTAGGGACGATTACGCCTACGTGACCACGTACGACGCCACTTACCGCACCTCCTACACCCTCGGCGAGCTCCACCGCCGCCTCGGTCCTTCTAGGTTCCTGCGCGTCCACAGGAGCTTTCTCGTCAACATCGATCACATCCTGGAGATCCATCCGTATTTCAAAGGTACGCTCATCCTGCGCATGGATGACAAAGGGAGGACCGAGATCCCCGTAAGCCGCCGGGAGGCTCCCCGTTTCCGGATGCTCCTTGGGTGGTAAATACCCCGGCAAAAGTCTTGACCTTTGCCGGGGCCCCTCTTGAAATCGCCTGCTCACCCGTGCGGCCCTCCTCAAAGGTTTGCTAGACTATCTTCCCGATGTGGTAGTATGGAATGCGGGGGAGAGGCACCGATGAAGCAAGTGATCAGCATCTCCCGGAGGACAGATATCCCCCGTTTCTACCTAGAGTGGCTGCGGGAAGCGCTGCAGAGAGGAGAAGTGACTTACGTGCATCCAGGGGCCGGGCCACGCACCGTCTCGCTCCTCCCCGAGCATGTGCACACCTTGGTGTTCTGGTCGAAGGATTACGGCCTCTTCCTCCGGGACGGGGTGCTCCACGAGGCCCTGAAGCGATACTCTGTCTATTTCCACTTCTCCATCACAGGCATGGGAGGATCTTTCCTGGAACCTCTCGTGCCTCCTGCGGACGTTGCCCTCGAGCAGATGAAAGCTCTCGCGCGTACCTGGGGTCCGGAACGCATCGAATGGCGGTTCGATCCGATCCTGCATTGGGAGATCGATGGAAGAGTTTTCTCCAATGCAGCACAGTTCCAGAAACTGGCGCCTGCAGTGCGGAAGATCGGAGTTGGAAGGTGCACCTTTTCCTTTGCTACATTGTATCGGAAGGTCCATCCCCGATCGCGGCGGTTCGGGTTCCGCTATGTAGATCCAAACGACGAACAGAAGACGGAGATCCTCAAGGAGATGGTGGCTACCGCTTCCTCGCTTGGAATCACCCTGTACTCCTGTGCAGACTCTCGATGGACCGTGGTTGAGGGCATCCGGGATGCACGGTGTATTGATGCGAACCTCCTCAGTCAGCTCCACCCCAAACACGAACCGGCTCCAGGTGGGAAGGATCCGTCCCAACGGAAAGAATGTCTCTGCACACCCAGCGTCGACGTCGGCAGCTACACGCAGGCCTGCTCTCTTGGTTGTATGTACTGCTACGCAAACCCCAAGATCCCCGCGCAGCTGGTGCAACGTTTGGGCGAGGAAGGAGGTGTCGCAGCTGGCGCGTTGTGAACCCGTGCGGAGCGCGTTTATGACTTACGACCCCTCCAAGAGAAACGGGTGGGCCCGCGGCCTCATTCACTTCCACACAGAGTTTTCGGACGGTGGCGCCTCTGTCCAGAAGGCCGCGGAGATCGCCCGTGCCCACGGCTATGACTTCCTCATCGTCACCGACCACCTCCAGGACCTCAAGCTCAAGAAAGGGAGGAGCCTCCAGGAGTACATCATCGCCTGTGATACAGCCTCCAAAGAGACCGGCACCCTCGTGATCCCGGGTGGGGAGATCGAAGTGGACTGGGAAAACCCAAGGACCGGAGACTCCTCACAGGCGCACACCCTTGCCTTCTCCATCCGGCATCTCATCTCGGAGTTCGACTGGACAACGCCAGGGGAGAAGCCCTACGCGGGATGGACAGACAACGCGGGAGGACGCGGCACAATCCTCGCCGTCCAGCAGAAGCTCATGCGGTACGGCGTCCCGCCAGCAGCCAGCCACCAGTTCCAGCACGCCTATCTGGGAAGCCCGATTCATCCCGCGGAGCATGCAGATTACCGCTACGACTTGGAGCGCATCGGGTCGAGCCGGTTGTTGGATTTCTTTTACTCGGGAGTGATCGATGCAGCGCATGAACCAGAGGATTTCGCCCTCTACCTCTCCTGCCTGGACAATCCATCGGAGATATCCCCGGCAATTTACGCGAGTTGCGATTACCATTACGGTCCGGAAACGCTCCGGGAGCTTCTCCATCAACATCGGGAGGAGATCGTAGCTAGGCTCCGCCAGATCGTGGTGAAATGGCGCCGTGTGATCGGCGTCCCCCTCTGCTGGCTCCTTCGGTGGCAACCTGATATTGCTTTAAGCTTGTTCGAACACCTGGGACGTCGACTTTTCGCCTTGTTTCGGACGATACCTCCCGTCCAGTTCGCGGCAGAACAACTCTCCCACGCTACATATGTGTATCTCGGTGACAGTGCACTCACTGAAGAGAACGTGATCCAAGCACTGTGGAAAGGCCAGAGCTGCGTGACCCGCGGTGCTGCCGAGTTCCGTGACCTGAGACCGGTGCCGTCCAATGTCCCTCAAAAGGTCTCCCGTGTGGATCTCTACCTCGACCTTCCCGTCACCTATTCAGTCCACCGGCCCCGCAGCGTCCTGATCTACCGAGATGGTAATCTGGTGGATTGGATCGTCGTCCCCGACGTGCGACAAGCCATCACCCTCACATGGACGGACCCCTCTCCACCCGCAGGGATCCATAGCTACGTCCTCTACGTCCCCTCGAAGTTCCTCAGCTCCCCGCTCTTGGTGGAGGTTTCCTGAGAAAGTGCAGCAACAGTCCCTACCGGAGGCGGACGAGGATCTTGTAAGTGAGAGGGACTGCTGCCCTGCTATTTCGAACGCGGGGAGACCCGCACACAACACTTCCAGAACAGGAAGATCCACGAAGAGCTGAAGGAGCTCCTGGCAGGGCTCAGCGGCAATCGCCAGAGCATATCGGTGAATCTCCTCGCCCCGGCGGACGATGCATAGCGCGTGCAATAT
This sequence comes from bacterium, assembly GCA_030550015.1. Lineage (GTDB taxonomy): Bacteria > Sysuimicrobiota > Sysuimicrobiia > Sysuimicrobiales > Thermofontiviventaceae > Thermofontivivens > Thermofontivivens primus. Next base: position 9,563 of record JAUQQG010000098.1, read on the forward strand.
CCCACCATGGTCACACATGATGGGGTCGTCACAAGTCTGTAGAATAGAGGTGAAGAGGAGGTGGGAAGAGTATGGGAGAGCCCATGAGCGTCCTTGAGGCGATCCGCACCCGCCGGAGCATCGCCAGGATGAAACCCGATCCGATCCCACGGGAAGTCCTGGAACAGTGCCTCGAAGCAGCAGTCTGGGTGCCCAACCACCGGCTGACCGAACCCTGGCAGTTCTTCGTCCTAGAGGGAGAGGCCAAGCGCAGATTTGCCGAGATCCGTCGGAACTTCCGGCGCACCCAGCTCCCTAATCCGGACGCTCCGGAGGCGCAGGCCGCACTGGAAAAGGTCTACCAGGACACGGTTCAAACCCCCGTGATCATCGTGGTGACCTCCCGCATCACGGAGGACCCGGAACTACGAGAAGAAGACTTCTGGTCCACATTTGGCGCGGCGTATGCCTTCATGCTCGCTGCCTGGAGTTATGGCATCGGAACTTACTTTCGCACAGGGGGGCTCAGGGACTATCCTCCGTTGCGCGAGTTCCTGAACCTACAGGAGGACCGCAGGATCATCGGGATACTCTACGTGGGCTACCCTGCCGAGATTCCTCAGAAGAGGCGAACCCCGGCGTCGGAGAAGACGGTGTGGTTAGGTGGATAGTGCCCGGGATTCGGTGCGAGGTGCCCTTCCCAGGGGACGAACCTCTCGCCTGAGACATTCAGGTGGGAGGAGGATCTTTCCATCTGCAGGCTATAATGGAAGGAGAATCGTTCTTGGAGGAGGGCACAATGCCTCACTACCGTTACTTGATCGTTGGCGGGGGCATGGCCGGAGACACTGCCGCACGAGGGATCCGGGAGGTAGACCCTATCGGGACCATCGGTCTGATCAGTGCCGAGCCCTATCCTCCCTACAACCGGCCTCCCCTATCCAAGGGCTTGTGGAAAGGCCAGACTCTGGAGGACATCTGGCGTGACACAAGGAGCCTCGGTGTGGAGCTCCACCTGGGGAGGATCGCCACGAGCTTAGACCCGGGCAAAAGGGAGGTCATTGACAACCAGGGAACCTTGTACACCTTTGAAAAGCTCCTGCTGGCCACAGGAGGCACACCGCGGAAACTCCCTTCTGGGACAGGAGCCGAGGACCGAGTGGTCTACTTCCGCACGTACGACGACTATCAGCGGGTACGGACCATGGCAGCGGCGGGCGAGCGTTTCGCTGTGATCGGGGGAGGGTTCATTGGTTCGGAGATGGCGGCAGCACTGACGATGAACGGGAAACGCGTCGTAATGATCCTCATGGAGGAGGGCGTGTGTGGTCGTCTCTTCCCATCCGGCCTCGCTCGGTTTGTGACAGAGTATTACCAAGAGAGAGGGGTGGAGGTGATCACGGAGGATGCAGTGATGACGGTGGAAGGTTGCGGGGAGAAGACGGTGCTCCAGACGAAGGCGGGGCGGAGGATCGAAGTGGACGGGGTCGTTGCCGGTCTCGGCATCCGGCCCAATACCGACCTCGCTGAGCAAGCCGGCCTTCCTGTGGATGACGGGATCGCCGTCGACGAGTACCTGCAGCCCGGCCACCCAGACATCTATGCAGCAGGGGACGTGGTGAAGTTCTACAACCCTCTCCTCGGCAAGCGCATTCGCGTCGAACATGAGGACAACGCCAACACCATGGGCCAGGTCGCAGGGAGGAACATGGCAGGGGAAGCCACTCCTTACCACCACCTCCCGTTCTTCTACTCGGACCTTTTTGACCTCGGGTACGAGGCCGTGGGAGAACTGGATCCCCAGCTTGAGACTGTGGAGGACTGGAAGGAACCCTACCGGGAGGGCGTGGTCTACTATCTGGAAGGCGGCCGCGTGCGTGGTGTCCTCCTGTGGAACGTTTGGGGGCAACTCGACCGCGCCAGGGAGCTTATCGCGCAACCCGGTCCTTTCACGCCCGCTGAGTTGAAAGGACGGATCCCCGCCTGAGATGAGGACGAAGCGTGACGTTCTCACAATTCTCGCACTCATTGGGACAGCGGCTGCGCTTGCGGGACTCTTCATCGGTATTGGCCACTCCCTCATCGTATGGGCGACAGGAAGAGTTCGGGAGAGCGACCTGGCGATCACCCGGGGCCGCTGGGATCTTGTAGCGGTTTCTATTGCTGCCTTTATGGCGTTCCTCGCCTTGATCCCTGTGAGGATCAAGCGAGACTGGCGGGCACACGGCATCTACGTGGCGTTTATCATCTCCCTCTTTGCGGAAATGTTTGGCTTCCCGCTGACTGTCTATTTTCTCTCCACAGCTTTCGGCCTCACCGTGTTTGAGAAGAAGTTCATGCTGTACATGCTCCGGATAGGAATGCCCATAGGCTCGCTCATCACATTCTTGGGCGTTCTTCTCGTTCTGCTGGGGTGGAGAGAGGTGTACCGTGCCAAGGACAGATTGGCCACACAGGGTATTTACAGATATCTGCGCCACCCTCAATACTTGGGGATCCTTCTCGTCACCGCCGGTTGGCTCGTACACTGGCCCACCATCCCTGGCCTCGTGATGTGGCCGATCCTTGCGCTGCTCTACTACCGCCTGGCACTACAGGAGGACCGGTACCTCGCCGGGAAATTCGGCGAGGAGTTCTGGACATACGCGAAGAAGACCCCCATGTTCCTTCCCCTCAGGGTGATCAAGGACTAACTACTCCGGCAAACGTCAAAAGAAATTTTCCGGGTACTGAGAAACCGGAGGCCATCCCTCTTGACGCCAAGTGATTCTCGAAGTATTATTTCGATAGACATCGAAATACTAGAGATCCGAAGCCATGTCTCTTCAAGCCATATTCCGAGCTCTGGCCGATCCCACACGCCGGGAGATCCTGCGCCTGTTAAGGGAACGGGATCTGACCGCCGGGGAGATCGCTGAACGCTTCCCGCTTGCCCGTTCTACACTCTCCGCCCACTGTGACGTGCTGAAAAAGGCGAACCTCGTGATCACCGAGAGGCGAGGGACAACCATTATCTACAGCCTGAACGTTTCTGTGGTCGAGGAAGCCCTGGCGGCCTTGATGGATCTCTTCCAAGTGGGGAAAGACCGGAAGGAGGGGAGATCATGAAGTTTACATTCCGAAACGAGGCGCTTAGTCTCACCCTGCTCTTCACGATGTTTGTGCTGGCGTTTGCGACATGGCCTATAGCCCCGGAGCGCATCCCCGTACACTGGGACTTCCAGGGGCTGCCTGATCGTTACGGGGGCAAGGTGGAAGGGCTTCTCGCCATCCCACTTTTGGCGCTTGGGATCTACATCCTCATGGTCGTACTCCCCCGGTTCGACCCTCGCTTTGGTCACTACTTTCTATTTGCCGAAGTCTATCGCCTCATCCGGACTTCCCTCGTGGCGATTCTCTTTGGGGTGTACCTCACCCTGATTCTCTGGGTCCGCGGATATTCCATCAAGACGGAACTTGTCGTTCCGATCCTGGTAGGGTTACTCTTCCTCCTTCTCGGGAATTACCTGGGAAAGATCCGATCGACATGGTTTGTAGGCATCCGAACCCCCTGGACTCTGTCCAGCGAGGAGTCTTGGAACAAGACCCACCGCCTGGGAGGCAAGCTCTTCATACTCCTCGGGATTGGTTGGATCCTGCTGGCTTTCGTGAAGTCACCGTGGCTGCTTGCTGGGGTTCTCGCTCTCTTGTTGGGGGGCATCCTTTTCCTGACAGCCTATTCGTATCTCATTTGGAGGCAGGATCCGTATCGGCAACAGATCCCACCGGAAGGCTCCCGCTGAACGCAACCAATCAAAAGAGGCTTTCCTGAGGGAATTAGCAGAAGCCCGCGAGACGTTGCAAGAGGTAATCCAGGCTGGCTGGGGGGGCAGGACTCGAACCTGCACTAGGGGATCCAAAGTCCCCTGTCCTACCCTTAGACGACCCCCCAGATCTCTTCCCTAATTGTACTATATTCAGGCGAGGGCAATCACCTCGATCTCCACCGCTGCCTCCCGAGGAAGGCGGCTGACCTGGACTGTTGCGCGGGCCGGTGGGATCTCTTTGAAGTACTCCCCATAGATCTCGTTCATCTGGCCGAAATCGTTCAGATCCTTGAGGTAGACAGTGGTCTTCACCACCTTGTCTAAAGAGGAGCCACTCGCCTCGAGGATCGCTTTGATGTTCTCAAGGACCCTCCGGGTTTGGGCCTTCACGTCCTCACCGACGAGTTGGCCGGTGCGGGGATCGAGGGCCACCTGCCCCGAGACGAACACGAACCCGTTGGCCTTGATCGCCTGGGAGTACGGCCCGATGGCTGCGGGAGCATTCTCCGTGTATACCTTTTCCTTCACGATGTACCCCTCCTTTCCTGTACCCCAGCCAAACAGGATTCATTCGTAGCGCAAGGCCTCGATGGGGTGGAGCTGACTTGCCCGCCAGGCTGGGTAGACCCCGAAGATCATGCCCACGAGCACAGAGAAACTGAAGGCCAGGACGACGATGGGAAGAACCTGGGCCACCGTGGGCGTTGCCCGAAGCAAGCGGGTAACGATGGCTGCAGAACCTCCAATGCCTACCACCATTCCCACGATCCCTCCCATGAGGCTAAGCACAATCGCCTCGATCAGGAACTGCACGAGGATATCACTCCGCCGTGCCCCGACAGCTTTCCGGATACCAATCTCGCGCGTGCGCTCCGTCACCGAGACAAGCATGATGTTCATGATCCCGATGCCGCCCACGACGAGGGAAATCGCCGCGATGCTGGTGAGCGCGATGGTGAGGATACGCAGGATCGCGTCTAAGGAGGAGAGGAGCTGGCTCTGGGTGAGAACAGTGAAATCCTCTGCCTGGTGAAGGCGCTGGAGAACCCTCCTGACCTCGGAAGCGGCGCGCCCGGCGGCATCCACGCTCTCGGCCTGCACGAACATGAACGAGATGTACTGGATGTCAAAGAGTTGCTGGGCCGTAGTAAGAGGGATGTAGATACGATCGTCAAGGTCGATCCCAAGGAGTTGTCCTTTCGGCTCCAGGATGCCCACTACCATGAACGCCCGGCCATTGATGGTAACCTTCTCGCCTAGCGGGTTCCTGCCGAATCCAAACAGGTCCTCCTTCACCCTGGATCCCAGGACGACCACACGCTCGCGTCGCGTCAGGTCGGCTGGAGCAAGGAACCGCCCGCTACTAAGCCGGAGCCCGCGTACACGCTCAAGGCTCGGAGTTGTCCCAACGATAACCGTCGTTGTGCTTTCCTTCCCAGCATAGACAGGAAGGGAGGTTTGGAGGATCGGGGAGACGGCGCGGACAAAGGATGCGTCGCGCTCAATGGCAAGAGCATCCTCATAAGTGAGGGTGAGGCGCCCTTCCTCCGCCGCTACCCCGCCGTGGCGTTCGTCCTTGGCCTTCCCGGGGAGGACCCAGAGGAGATCTGGACCAAGGGAACCGAACTCCGCCACCACCTGGTTGCGGGCCGATTGGCCAATGGAGACGAGGGCGATGACGGCAGCGACCCCGATGATCACCCCAAGCATAGTCAGTCCAGCCCGTAGTTTGTTCACCCGCATGGCATCGATGGCTACGAAGAACGCCTCTGCAAAGTCCATCCCAGCTCCCCCCTAGGTGAGTACCTCAGCAGCTCGGAGGGGGGCCTCGACGCGCTCCTCCCCCACGATGAGTCCATCCCGGATGTGCACGATGCGTTGGGCGTGCTCTGCCACGGTACGGTCGTGGGTGACGAGGATGATGGTCATGCCCGACGCGTTCAGGCGTTGGAGAATCGCCAGTACCTCTTCCCCCGTCCGGCTGTCCAGGTTCCCCGTCGGCTCATCGGCAAGAAGGAGAGAGGGGTTATTCACCAGGGCACGGGCAATGGCCACGCGCTGCTGCTCGCCTCCCGAGAGCTCTCTGGGAGTGTGATGGCGGCGTTGCGACAGACCGACAGCTTCCAACGCCTCCGCCGCCCGCCTGGCACGCTCCTGACGGGAGACTCCCGCATACAGGAGGGGGAGCTCCACGTTGCGCTGGGCGGTCATCCTGGGAAGAAGGTGGAACGTCTGGAAGACAAAACCAATGCTCCGGTTGCGGATCTCCGCGAGGGCGTTGTCGCTGAGCTTACTTACGTCTTGGCCGTTCAGGAGATAGATCCCACTGGTGGGCCGGTCGAGGCACCCGATGAGATTCATCAACGTCGACTTCCCGGAACCTGAAGGCCCCATAATTGCCACGAACTCGCCCCGAGCAACCTCCAGGGAAATCCCACGCAGGGCTGGGACTTCCACACGCCCCAGCGTGTAGACCTTGACGATGTCCTTGAGAATGACGAGGCTCATCGTTCCTCCCGGATCGTCACGCGTTCGCCATCGCGAAGGTTCTGCAGCCCTCCTATCACCACCAGCTCGCCAGGCTCCAGTCCTTCCACCACCTCTACCTTGTCGACACCTCGAAGGCCTATTTGGATCTTCCTCGCGCGGACCACGCCATTGCTGACCACAAAGACCTTCGTATTGCCCTCGCTCTCTATGAGAGCATCGAGGGGGATCTGGAGAGCGTCTTCTTTGGACTGGACAACGATGTCCACATCCACGCTCATTCCAGGGAGAAGAGGGGTGGGCCCGGAGAGATCGATCCTGGCGCGAGCGATGCGGGCTGCCGGACGGATCTCCACGGCACGGCCCAGACGAGTGATCTGCCCTTTAAACTTGCGGCCAGGGAATGCGTCTGCGGTAACCTCCACCCGCTGCCCGGTGCGGATCTTCCCGAGATCCGCCTCATCGATGTCCGCATTCACCCATACCTCACTTAGGTCCGCAATGGAAAGGAGGGGAACCCCTGGGGTGACCACCTGGCCCACCTCAGCAAGGAGGCGTGTGATCACCCCCCTGAAAGGTGCAGTAACCAACGCGTCTTGCAGGCGACCCCTGGCGGCCTGCACAGCCTCCGATGCCTGGGCAACCTGGGCTTCACTGGCCCTGAGGGCTGCCAGGGCCTGCTGGAGCTGGTGCCTAGCCGCCTCAACCCCTGCATCGGCCTGGCGGACCTGGGCGAGGGCTACCTCCCGCTCCTCCCTCCTTGGACCTCTCTGGAGGAGACGAAGCTGGCTCAGGGCTGCATCGTATTGCGCCTTGGCCGCGTCGTATTGCGCTTTGGCCGCGTCGACCTGAGCCGGGCCTACCGCTCCCTCGGCCAGGAGTTTCCGCTGGATCTGGAGTTGGCGCTCGGCCTCTTCTAAACGCGCCTTGCTCGCTTCCACAGATGCCTCTGCAGCGCGGACTTCCTCAGGACGAGGCCCAGCTAGGACCTGCTTGTACTGCGCCCTTGCTGCCAATGCAGCAGCTTCCGCGCGGGCGAGGTTACTCCGCGCAGCTTCCACAGCTGCGCGCGCCTGTTCGAGTTGCCGACGGCTCACCACGAGCGCTGCCATTGCCTGGTCCAGCTGGGAGCGGAGGTCCCTGTCATCGAGGCGGAGGAGCACCATCCCAGGCTCCACCGTGTCCCCCTCTTGAACGCGGACCTCCACAATGCGGCCTGGGATCTTCGCCGACAGCTCGGCGGAACGGCTCGCCACAGTACCCGTTGTGCTCACGATCTCTGTAATCGTGCCCACAGTAGGCTCCACTACAGTGACTTCCTTGAGATCCCGGCGAAGCCCGATCCCGCCAGTTGCCCAGACGATCCCCACCACGGCGAGCGTTGCGATGGCGACAAGAAGAAGGATCCCCCGCACAGTTCTCCTCCACGATGAAAGAATTCTCGGGAGCTCCGGCGAAAGCCACAACTCTTTTGCCGGCGAACTCTCCAAAACCCTCCTCTATATAAGTACACAGCCTGAGAAAATGCAAGGCCGGCCGTTCCAGGTAGGATTGGAAAGACTTTTCACTGGGTGACTCCGTGTACCAAAATCCCCCAGAGGAGGTCTGCCTCGCTCACGGTGATGCGACGGATGGAGAGAGAATCCATGATCGTCCCACAGAGGAGAGCTCCCGCCACGAGGATGTCTGCTCTCTCCGGCTGGATCGCCGGGAGCTTCCGGCGCTCCTCCAGAGGGATGGACGCGAGTTGCCAGAGGAGATGCTCGATCTCCTCCCGAGAAAGGGAAGAGCCGTGGACTCTCTCTGGGGTATAGGGGATGATCCTATGGTGAAAGGCGCTCAGCGCAGTCAGGGTGCCGCCAGTTCCAATGGCCAAGCTAGGGTGGAGGGAGGGGATCGCTCGGAAGACCTCTAGGAGATGGTTCCTGGCAGCGGTGATCTCTGGTGGGGACGGGGGATCGCTCGTGAGGAACTCCTCGGTGAGCCTCACTGCCCCGACAGGAAGGCTCACTACACCCTCCACCTTTTCTCCACCCCAGGCAAGCTCCGTGCTCCCCCCACCGACATCGATGACGAGCACTGGCCCCGCGGAGGGGGGTTCCTCTCGTGGGGAGAGTCCGGCGGTAGCACCAAGGAATCCCAAGGTGGCCTCCTCCTCCCCTGAGAGCACCCAGACCCTGAGCCCACGCTCGCGCAGGGCGGCGAGGACCTCCTCCCGGTTCGCCGCCTCGCGGACGGCTTGTGTGGCCACTACATGGACCTCCACCGCGCCCCGAGCCCGTGCTTCCTCCACGAAGGAGTCGACGGCCTCAACGGTGCGGATGATCGCGGAGGAGCGAAGAAGCCCGCTTCTGGCAAGGCCTTCGCCCAACCGTGTGATCACCTGAGCCTGATAGAGGGGTTGGATTCGCCCCGGGAAGACTTCGGCAACGAGAAGCCTGACCGAGTTCGTCCCCACATCAATGGCCGCTAAGCGCATCACCGCCATGGGAAGACTCCGCGAGGAGGGCGAGGAGGCGAGCTCTTAACCCTGCAGGCGCTTTGTCCTTCTTGCAACATGTCTGGATGATCTCCCGGAGGCGCCGCTCAAAATCGGCATGCTCCTTACACCGGAGGCAGGCACGCACATGCTCCTCGACCTCCTGCGAGACCTCCACCTCCAGCTCGCGATCGAGCCATGTCCATAACAGACGGATCACTTGCTCGCAGTCCATGGCTCCCTTCTCGGTATTCCCCCTCAGGGAAATTACTCCCCACTCACCCGGCGGTTCTCCATGGCGTACTCCCAGAGCGCCTGGCGGAGTTGCTGGCGCCCGCGATGGAGCCTGGACATCACCGTTCCCAAAGGGATGTCTAGGATCTCTGAGATCTCCTTGTAAGAAAATCCCTCGATATCGGCAAGGACCACAGCCATCCGGAACGGCGCAGGGAGTTGCGAGAGTGCCTTCCGCACGTGTTCGTCCATGATCCGCTCGATGAATGCCTCAGGGTTCCCTCTCTCACTGAACTCCGTGCTTCCATGGACCCTATTGGAAAGGTAGAACTCCCCGATATCCTCCTGATCCACCCTCTCAGGCTCTCTATGGCTCCGGCGATACCTGTCAATGTAGGCATTCATGAGGATCTTAAAAAGCCAGGCCCGGGCGTTTGTTCCCTCCTGGAACCGGTCGAACGATCGCCAGGCCCGGAGGAATGTCTCCTGAACGAGATCCTCGGCATCGCTGCGGTGTCCTGTAAGGCGCAAGGCCGTCCGGTAGAGGGGGTCAAGGAATTCCTCCACCATGGCTTCATAACGTTCTTGTGCACCTCTGTTCCTTCCCTGGTCCATCTCTGTAAACGATCTCCCTGCACCGTCCATTCCTACACCGTCCCTTTGTCCCACAAAGGGGGTGCACAGGCTTTCAGGGCCACGAGAGGGAGATGCAAGCTTCGCGAAAGCCGCCCTTTGCCGGGCATTTCGAAGGGGAGTGTCTCGCTTCTTGATACAGACGGATCTCTGCTACTCCCGGAAAAGTCAGCAAGAAAGGGTTTGCTCACTCGCTTGGGATCCCTGGGTGGATCTTCCTCAGGCGCGCCTTGCTGGCTCTCGGGGGCGGTCGGGGAGCAGGTCCGCAAGGGTCATCTGCTTCAGAACCCCTTCAGCAGCCGTGCGGATCGCCTCCCACACCGGGCGGACACCACACCCTGGGGCATAGATACAGGGAACGTCCCCCGCCTCCACACATTCCCATGGAGAGAGGGAGCCCTCCAGGACGACAAAAGCCTCCCGCAGGGTAATCTCCTCAGGAGGCCGCGCCAGGACGTGACCGCCGTTTGGCCCGCGCTTGCTCGTCACAAGCCCCGCCCTTCGGAGGGTGACCATCAGCTGGTTGAGGTAAGGGACGGGAAGACCCTGACGGCGCGCGATCTCGTGGCTCTGCACAGGACCCTGCCCGTAGTGGATGGCCAGATCTAACAAGGCCCTGATTCCGTACTCTGCTCGTGTCGAGACCCGCATGGTTCCCTCACATCCTTCCTTGATCCCGCGGGATCAGGACGCCTTCATCCCTCCTGGACCTCCACGTCCTCCTCGGAGATCTTCCCATCGAGGATACGGAAGGCCCGAATCACCGGGTTCTGCTGGTCTTGGAGGGAGACGATTACATAGATGGCTTCCGGGTAGAAGGCCTTCTCCACGTCGGTCCGAGAGGGATAGGCCTGGGAGTGCGTGTGAGAGTGGTAGATCCCCACCAGCTCCCAGCCCTTCGCCTCTATCTCTTTGAAGAATTTCAGTTGCTCTGCCGGATCCATGAGATAGGTAAAGGGGCTATGGTCGACATTGGTCCCCCGGTAGACCTCTTCCACGACCCCATCCTTCCCAGCAAGGAGCCCACAGCATTCGTTGGGATATTCTTCCCGGGCGTGCCGGATGATTTCCTCCACTTGATTCTTCCGCAATCTGAGCGCCATCTTCCCGCGATACTCACCTGCCCTCATTTTACCATAAAGCTAGGCCATCTTAGAGCTCTCTCCAAAGGGCCGTGCTCAGATAGCGATCCCCGCCGTCAGGGAAGATCACGACCACGACCCCCTCTTCGAGGGACCGCGCCACCTCCAGCGCAGCGACCATCGCCGCCCCTGCAGACTGGCCAACAAAGAGCCCCTCCTCCCGGGCAAGGCGCCGCGCCATGGCGTAGGCGTCCTCGGTGCGCACATGGATCTTCCGATCGTGGACTCGGGGATCATAGATGCCCGGGACAATAGCCGTCTCCATGTGCTTAAGCCCCTCAATCCCATGGAGAGGGCTATCTGGCTCCACCGCAATCACCTCAATCGCTGGGTTGAACTCCTTAAGCCGGCGCCCTACTCCCATGAGGGTCCCGCTCGTGCCGATCCCGGCGACGAAGTGGGTCACGCGACCTCCTGTCTGCTCGAGGATCTCCACGCCAGTGGTGTGGTAGTGGGCCCGCCAGTTCTCCGGGTTGTTGTATTGGTCGGGCATGAAGTAACGATCGGGGTTCTCCTCATAGATCCGCCTAGCGACCCTGATGGCGCCGTCGGAACCCTCCAGAGGGTCGGAGACAATGATCCGCGCCCCATAGGCAGCGATAATCTTTCTACGCTCCTCGCTCACGTTCCCGGGGACGACGAGTTCCACCTGGTAACCCTTGATGGCGCCGATCATCGCGTAGGCGATCCCAGCGTTCCCCGAGGTAGAGTCCAGGATCACCTTCTCGGGAGTGAGCTGGCCCGACCGTTCGGCCTCCTCAATCATCCGCAGGACTGGGCGGTCCTTCACGGATCCACCCGGGTTAAACCACTCGGCCTTGGCTAAGATCTCCACACCTTCCTTGACACCCGAAAGGACACGCTCAATGCGCAGAAGAGGCGTCCCCCCGATGCAGGCCAGGAGGGATGTCCCTCGCCGCGGCGTCAGCTCCGATGCCTTAGCTCTTGTAGAGGACTCGATCGGTCTCACCATGATCACTCGTCGAAAAGCACCGTCGCCTCAGGATAGAACCGGACTCTATGGTCGCGGAGCCTCTCCCCGATCAGCTTCTGGAGCATGGCGTTTGCTTGATCTAAGGGCCTAGACCCCTGCAGGAACTCCAAGGGAAGGTTCACCCTCAGGGCTCGCCCCGGGATGATGTGCCGGGTGATCCCCGTAGGGAGCTTTGCCCCGTTCTGGGCGATGGCCAAGATCTCTTCCTTGGTAAATAAAGGGAAGCTAACCAGGACCTCTGCGCCGCCGTACTCCTGGGCCAGGGCAGCAAGGTCATCCTCCAGGACCCGGTAGATGCGGGCCGTGGACTTATATACCGCGACAACCCTCCTCAGGAGCTCCACATCCCGTAACAGATCGGACACCCCTCCAACTGCATAGGCTGTCCCGTCCGAAAGGGTGACCGCGCAGAGGACTTCTCTCCTCCGCAGGCGGGCCTGGGCTTCCTCCTGTGGGACTCGCTCAATCTCCGTTCCAAGGACCCCGGCAATCCGCTCGATGAGTTCAACACCTGGCATATCCAAGAGGAGGTGACGCCAGACATCCAAGATGATGCACGGGTCGAAGTAATCCACCACCTGGACCATCTGGTAAGGGTATCCCAGCTGGGTCAAGGCCATGACCCGGTTCGCACCGTCGAGCACCACGAGGGGGCCGGGGAATTGATCCAGGGGTGCGGCAATCGGGGGGTTCTTCAGGAATCCATCCTGCCGCAAGCGCTCAGAAAGCCGCTCTACACGCTTTGGGTCGCACTCCTCGTGGAGGAGGACCTCTCTCCCCTCCACGATGGCCATCCGTGGGAGCCTCAAGCCCCGCAATGAGGCAGTCGTTGTGGTTGCCAGGAGCTCGCGATCCATGGTCCCTCGCGTTACTCCGCGTCCTTCCGCTGACGGCTCAAGTGGTCGATGAGGTCGATCTTGGTCACAATCCCCACGACCCGCCCCTGTTCCACGACAACGGCGGCGTTGGTAGAGATGAAGAGTTCCGCGACCTGCTCAATGGGTGTATCCGGGTTCACCACAGGAGGAGCCGGATCTACAATCGGCGCGATAGGATCTTCTGGGTCGTACCCTCCCTCGAGGAGGTGGTTAAGGAGATCCACCTCGGTGATCATCCCGACAAGCCCGCTGTCCTCCAGGACAGGAAGCTGGGAGATATCGTATTGCTTCATCTTGGCGATGACCACCCCAATGGAGTCCCTTGGGCTCGCTGTGATAAGCTCCAAACGCTTCCCCCGAAGGATGTCCGCCACAACACCCAGCCCGGATTCCAGGAACCCGTGCTCACGCATCCAGTCGTCTGAGAAGATCTTGGAGAGGTACCGGGCGCCTCCATCTGGGAAGATGACCACCACGCGCTTCCCCGCCCCATGGTCGGGCAGCGTCCGAAGATACTTCAGCGCACCCGCAAGAGCCGCCCCACTGCTTCCTCCAGCGAAGATCCCCTCCTCCCGAACCAGTCGGCGCGTCATGAGAAAGGCCTCACGATCCGTGACCTGGACCACCTGGTCCACCACGGAGAAGTCCATGGTCTCTGGGAGGAAATCCTCCCCAATCCCTTCGACCTTATAGGTATGGGCCTCGCCAAGGCGTCCGGACTTGAAGTATTCGGTGTACACAGAACCAATGGGATCAACGCCAACCACAGTGAGCGAGGAGTTACGCTCCTTGAGGAACCGGCCGGCCCCGGAAATGGTCCCTCCTGTCCCCATCCCGGCTACGAGGATATCCACTTTTCCCCTCGTCTGTTTCCAGATCTCTGGCCCCGTTGTCTCATAGTGTGCCCGGGGATTCATCGGGTTATGGTATTGGCCGGCATAGAACGCGTTGGGCGTCTCCTGGGCAATCCTACGGCTTACGCTGTAGTAGCTCCTCGGGTCCTCCGGTGGGACAGCGGTCGGGGTGATCACGACTCGTGCACCAAACGCCCGCAGTAGCTGGATCTTCTCCTGGCTCATCTTATCGGGGAGGACGAAGACCGTTTTATACCCCTTCACGGCGGCAGCCATAGCCAGCCCCACACCGGTGTTCCCGGATGTTGCCTCGACGATCGTACCCCCAGGGCGGAGGAGCCCACGGCGTTCCGCATCCTCGATCATAGCGACGCCAATGCGGTCCTTGACCGAGCCTCCTGGGTTCAGGTACTCCAGCTTCGCGACGACTTCAGCACGCACGCCGCGCACCACCTTGTGCAACCGGACAAGAGGAGTGTTCCCAATGACCTCGAGGATGCTATCCGCAATTTCCTCCGCGAGAGGGACCTCCAGCGAGGTCCTTCCTCGCAGTTTCCTGGCATCTCGTCCGCTCCCCATCTCCCGGGTCCTTCCCTTCTCACTCCCGACTCCATACGGGAGGTTCCCCTCCCGCCATAGCCGGGATAATGGAGACCTCGTCACCGTCCGCCAGGGAGGTGTCCTTGCCCTGGAGTTGACGGATCTCTGTCCCGTTGACGAAGATATTGATGAAGCTCCTCACCTCTCCGCTCTCGTCGCAGAGCTGGGAGAGGATCCCGGGGAACTTCCTCTCCAGGGATTCCAGGAGCTCCCCCACAGTGGCTGCATCCACGATTACCTTTGCCTCCCCACCCGTGTACCGGCGGAGAGGAGTTGGGAGATAGACCTGCGCCGGCATCTTTTTCACCCCATCAACGCCTGTTCGAGATCTTCGATAAGATCCTCCGGGTGTTCGATGCCCACAGAAAGCCGGAGGAGGTCCTCCTCCACCTGCAAGGGGGTCCCTTCCAGGGAAGCGTGGGTCATCGAAGCAGGGTGGTCGATGAGGGACTCCACACCTCCTAGGCTTTCCGCCAGGAGGATGATCCTTGTCTGAGAGGCCACCCTCCGCGCCGCCTCCTTTCCTCCTTTCACCCTAAACGACACCATCCCCCCGAAGCCGGACATTTGGCGGCGGGCCACCTCATATCCAGGGTGATCGGGAAGCCCAGGGTAGTACACCCTCTCGACACGGGGGTGAGAGCGGAGGAATGCGGCGACCTGGGACGCGTTGGCCTGGTGTCTCTCCATGCGTATGGCCAGAGTTTTGACCCCCCGGAGAACAAGCCAGCAGTCAAACGGGCCAGGGACGGCTCCGACGGCGTTTTGATGGAACTTCAGGGTCTCGTAGAGGTCCACGTTGGATGTGATGACGGCCCCGCCGACGACATCGCTGTGCCCTCCCAGGTACTTGGTCGTGGAGTGGACCACGAGGTCCGCGCCGAGGAGGAGGGGCTTCTGGAAATAGGGGGTCGCGAAGGTGTTGTCCACGGCCACGAGCGCACCACGCCTGTGAGCAATCTCTGCAATCGCCTGGATATCCAGGATCTTGAGGTAGGGGTTCGTAGGGGTCTCCACGAGGACAAGCCTCGTTGAGGGGGTGAACGCTTCCTCTAGCTGGTCAAGGTCCGTCATGTCCACGAAGGAGGTCTCCACCCCATAGCGCCCGAGGACGCGCACGAAGTAGCGATAGGTCCCCCCGTACACGTCGTTGGGGGCAAGGACGTGATCCCCGGGTGAGAGGAGGTAACTCACCGCCGTGATGGCAGCCATTCCAGATGAGAAGGCGAGCCCGAATGCACCCTCTTCAAGGGAAGCCAGGCATCGCTCAAGCGCCGCCCGCGTGGGGTTTCCTGTCCGTGCGTATTCATATCCCTTGTGGATCCCTGGGGCCTCCTGGGCGTACGTGGAGGTCTGGTAGATGGGAACGATCACAGCGCCTGTAGCCTGGTCAGGTTCCTGCCCATGATGGATTGCCCGCGTTTCAAAACGATAAGAGGACGACATCCCATGCCCCAATTGTTGAGGAAAATAGTCTAGATTTGCCTAGGGAGATACTATCATGGGGGTTGGGGGGTGTCAAGTACAGCACGAACTTGGGTTCCAAAGTATCGCTATACGCTCCCTTGCTCTTCCCGCGTCTTTATGCTATATTCCATATATGGAATGAAAACCCAGGATTCCCACTCCAGAAAGTTCCTGAAACCTGAAGTCCTAAAACTCATAGGCCACCCTGTGCGGATGCAGATCCTCATGGCCCTGGCGAGGGGGGAGGAGTGTGTCTGCCACCTGACGTTCATGCTGGGGATGCGCCAGGCGTACGTCTCCCAGCAGCTCGCCATTTTGCGTCGTGCAGGTCTCGTGGTGGACCGGAAAGAGGGCTTGAACGTCTATTACCAAATCGCAGATCCGCACATTCGAGAACTCCTCCATCTCTTGGAGAAAGCGGTGGAGGTTCCAAACAAGGTTCATCACCATGGGAGAATAGCGGGGTGCCCTTGTCCCAAGTGTCAGATCGCCCTGGTCGAGGCGTAAGGGTTTTTCCCTTTTCTTTTGCCTGGCAATATTCCAAAAACTGAATATAAGGAGGGGCCAATGGAGATCCAGATTCTGTGCGCCGAGTGTGTGTGTTGCATGCAGTTTGAGCTGCAGGTGTATCGTGCCTTACGGGAGCTCGGCCTTAAGGGAAGGGTGTTTAGGGTTGAAGGGGAATCCATTGTGAACTACCTGGTGCCTGGTTCCCAGGCACCAGGGCTGATGATCAACGGGGAACTCGTGTGGGCTGGCGGCCCGCCGCCATCTGAGGAGAAGCTGAAATCCTGGATTTGGCTGGCCTTCCAGCGGGAGCAACTCCAGAAAGCAGGGTGAACTGCCCCTCGCTGAAGAAAGGAGGAACTCCCATGCAGGTTTCCCAGATCCTGGCGGCAGGGCTCTTCGCCCTCAAAGACTACATCGCGTCCCACGTCCTCACCTGTCTTGTTCCTGCTTTCCTCCTGGCTGGAGCGATCGTAACGTTCGTCAACCGCGAGGCCATCCTCGATCTCCTTGGAGCGAAAGCGAACAAGCTGAAGTCGTTCTCCCTGGCAAGCGGTGCAAGTTTCTTCCTTGCTGCCTGTTCGTGCACAGTAATCCCGGTGAGCAGCGGCCTGTACTACGGCGGGGCGGGAATCGGAGCTGCCTTCATCGTCCTGTGGGTAGCCCCGGCATCCAACCTGCTTGCGCTGATCTACACCGGCAGTATCCTCGGCGGGGCGATGGTTCTGGCGCGCGTGGTCGCCGCAGTGATCCTGGCCTTCGCTGTCGGCTGGGTCATGTCGCTTGCGTTCCGGCAGGAAGAAGGGGAACGCATCGCGCACGCTTCCCTTGCATCGAACGGACCGACGACACAAGTCATCGCTCCAGTGGACCTCGGTCTTCTGGGCCTCCTGGTCGTCTCGCTGCTCGCCCCGAATTACCTCGTGCGCTCAGGCCCGTACAGCCAGAAGGTAGTGGTCTGGGCAATCGCCACAGCGGCTGTTGCCGCGTACGCTGGCTGGACGAAGACGAGAGCGGAAATCCGCCGGTGGCTCGAGGAGACGTGGTGGTTCGTCCGCCTGATCTTTCCCCTGCTGCTCGTGGGTGTCTATATCGTCGGGGTGATCGGGGCGTTGCTTCCTCGTACATGGATTGAGCAGTACCTCGGGGGTTCTGGGCTGCAGGCTTCGTTCCTGGCCACATTACTCGGGAGTGTCAGCTACTTCGCCACCATGACCGAGGCACCGTTCGTACATACCTTGATGAAGCTGGGGATGGGTAAGGGCCCGGCCCTCGCCCTCCTCCTCACGGGACCTGGGCTCAGCCTACCGAACTGGCTGGCAATTGCCCGGGTCTTTGGGGCGAAGAAAGCTACTGTCTACGTGCTGACCATCGTTGTCCTTGGAACGCTGGTGGGCTGGTCCTTTGGCAACTTCATCTTCTGAATGGGGGTGATCGTGAAATGAAAATCCAGGTCGTGGGACCAGGTTGCCCGAGGTGCCAGGCGACGGAGAGGAACGTCCTCGACGCCTGCTATACGCTGCAGCTTCCCGCGGAGGTTGAGCACGTGCACGATCCGAAGGAATTCGCTAAACTGGGGGTCAGGTTCACCCCGGCGGTCATCGTGGACGGGAGGATTTTGATCTCAGGGCGGGTCCCGTCTGTGGCAGAGCTGCAGAAGCTCTTCACAGAGCTCCAGAAGGCTTCCGGGGAGAGTGAACGTGGGGAGGCTCATCCTCGGACCTGAAAAAACCATCCGTCTCCCGGAAGGTACCCAGGGAAGCGAGGTCATCCTCGAACCCCTAGAAAATGGGTGGAGCGTGTGGTTTGCGCGTCCCGACGTCCGCCGGGTATACATCGAGCCTACCACGCGCTGCAACCTCGACTGCGCGATGTGTGTCCGCAGGGTCTGGAAGGATCCTGTTGGGGAGATGGGCTGGGAGACATTCCAGAAGGTCCTCGAAGACCTTCGGTCCTTCCCCGACCTTCACAGGGTGACCTTCGGAGGCTTTGGAGAGCCCCTCGTGCATCCCCGCATCGTGGAGATGGTGGCCCAGGTTCGAGACCTGGGGGTGGGGGTCACGCTCACCACAAATGGTGTCTTGCTGGACCGTTCCATGTCCGAGGCGTTGCTGGAGGCCGGCCTGGATACCATCGTCGTCTCTGTCGACCCCATGCATGTTCAGGCCTACGCGCGGGCGGGGCTCATGGAAGGGGTGGACCGCGTCCTGACCAACGTACAAGGGCTCCGGGAACTGGCACGGAGGCGCAATCTCATGGTTCCCCGCATCGGATTGGAGTATGTGGTTACCCGGAGTAACCTGGAAGAGCTCACCCTGTTGCCTGAGCTGGCAAAAGCACTCGGAGCTTCCTTTGTCTTGGTGACCAACCTCCTCCCCCATACGCAAGATCTTGCCAGCGATATCCTGTACGATCGGGATGAGCCACTTCCTCTCCCAGCTGGATGGCCGGTGCCAAGCGGCGATTGGATTGTGTGGGGAATTCCCAAACTCCCTCGCCTGAAGTGGGGCGCTCACCGCCGTTGCCGGTTCGTAGAGCAGCGTGCGCTGGTGATCGCGTGGGACGGCGTGGTAAGCCCATGCTACCACCTCCTCCATTCCTATCCCTTCTACATCTACGGGAGGCGCAAGGAGGTTACGCGCTATGTGCTCGGCCATGTAGGGGAACGCTCCCTGCTCGAGATCTGGACATCTCCGGAGTACGTGCTCTTCCGTGCGAAGGTCCGGGAGTTCCGGTTCCCTTCCTGTGTCGACTGCGGGATGAACTGCACATTTGCCCAGGAGAACGCCGACTGCTGGGGCAACAACCCTTCCTGCGCCGACTGCCTCTGGGCCCAAGACATGATCCTCTGTCCCTAAGGTATCCCACCCAAAATTCCTACGCTGGTCACCTGTCAAGCCATTTGTCCATTTACCCGAACGATAAGAAAACATCTTCTTGACGGAACCTCACCGCCTTCGATACAACTCCAAAATGCCATCTTGACGGACAACCAACAAAAATCGCCAGTCCTCCGTCAACGTGGCTGGCGGATAGATAAACCGAAAGCCACTGGAGATCGTATCCAACATTTGCCCTTCTCTCGTGCCAATGCGCTGAAGAATGCGCTTCCCGGGAATATCCCAGAAAAAGAGCGTGGCCCAACCATGAGGGCGTTCCCTGCCATGCAGGACAGCCGCATAGTGGCCGTCCGGTGAAACGCCAGCAAGTGTATCAAAGTAAAAGCCTGCCCCAGCAGGAAGAACGTATTCGTCCAATACCGCAAAGGTCGATGGGTCAATGACAAAGAAACCACGTGCACTGGTGATGTACAGCAACCGGCTGTCCGGCGAAAAGGCTAAGCCCCAGATTACACTATCGGGAGCGCCACCGATCCGTCTGAGCGTTCTTCGATCCGGCTGAAGGAAAGAACCGTCCATGAAACGATACACGCAAAGAAAGTTCCCTCCACCTACAGCCAAATACCTGTCGGAAATAGCAACGGCCCTCACAATCGGACGTTCTCCCGAGCACGGGATAAGTCCTACACTGATCACTTCACGCAGGTCTTCGGTCGAAAACACAGTGAAAGAATCCTTCCTCGCGGCCTTTGAGACAAACATCAACCGACCGCCATGCGACCATCCTATGGGCGAACGGCCTCGAATTTGCGCAATTGGGCTCAGGCCACCACCCTTCAGTTCAAAGATCACGATGGCTTCCTCAGCTGATTCAAGCGCCAAGTAACGTCCGTCGGGAGATGCCCGCAAGTTGATTTCTTCAAGGGGGACCCTCATCCAGGTTTCTCCGCCGTAGAGTTTTTGGACGTCCACTTGAAGAAGATCTGCTCTCCCTCGGTCCTGGTACCACATTCGCAAACCTGCTGCCGTAACGACCGGTTGGTTGATGAAATGCCGGCGAGCAAGTGGAAGAGCCATCTCCAACGCCAGGCGCATCAACATGGGAATGCCACGTGCCGCCGCGGAGAAAAAGGGCTGCATGGAGCGAACAACTGGCGGTTGTTGAGAAATCTGTTTTTCCAGTTCCTTGGCAATCTCCTCGCTTTTGCGCTCAATTTCCGGAATTCCTTTCTTTTCTGCCTCCTTGCGAAACGCTTCCCATTGCTCGTCGAACCATTTGGCACGGGCTGCTTTCTCCTCTTCGGTGGGTGGACGGGTTACCTCATGGAAGTAAGCGACATTCCCTTCGGGCAACAGGACAGCCTTGCGGATGTACCCCTCCTTCTCGCGGATCTCCGTCACTTTCTTAAAGAGCTCGTCACTACCAGAAACCTCACTCGAAAGGAGGGAAAAGACCATGAACACAGGAACAAGAAACAGCAAAGAACGTTTTGTTCGCCCCATGGCTTTCACCTCCAGGTAAAATCCTTTCTATGGAAGATCAACACCATCCTAAACACACTTGGCGTCTGGACGAAGCCATGACGGGCGGTCCCTTGATCAGATCTGCGGTAAGCGAATTTTGATTTCCGTGTATCCCTTGGGGGCTGTGAACACGGCTCCAGGAAGGGGCCCTGTGGAAACCTTTTCCAGGAACACCGTGTGGAATTCTCTCCCGTCCTTGACCGCCGCACCTTTCACCGGGACCGGGAAGGTGAGCCCGAGATCGAGGGTCTTCGGAGGCCTTGGCTGGGTGAGGAGGAGATGGCTATCTCCAAGAAATTCGGGAAGGCCCACCGTTCTCAGAAACTCCAGGTAAAATGCCAGGAAGCTCTCAAGCACCCGGAGGTCCTTGAGGTCGAGGCCCAATGCGCTTCCATCCACAAACCAGCCCCGGCATGTTACCCATTCGCCCCCTACAAGAGACCTGCATCCATCCACAACCTTCGCTACTAGCCCCCGGATCGTCTCGGTGCCGATGACCTTTGGACTCTCGCAGAGGTCTTGCGGAACGCTGATCCTGACGAACCCTGGGGGAGTCAGCATGCGCTCCATCTGCTCCCGGACCGCTGGAGGAAGCTGGGAGAGACGCGACTCCATCTGACGCCGGACCTCCCGGATCTGGCGCAGCAGGTCCTCCCCCACTTCCACATACGATCGACGGGCGTGATCCACGATCCACATCTTCCGTGCCGCCTCGTCGTACAGGATGCTCCCGGAGAGATGTTCAATCGTGACGTCCACGCGCATCCTCCCTGGAGCAAACAAGAAAGAGAGCCTGGCATTCTGCGGGCCGCGGTACTCGAGGGTGGCATCGGCGAAAGCGACCCTTCCGATACTCACGGTCAGGAGCATGGCCAACAAGAGTGAAGCCTTCTGAAAACGGCTACCCACCTTTTCACCTCCCCAGATAGATCCCTTGGGGACAGCTCCGCTTTTGCTCCAGAACGTCCCACGACACCTTGAGGAGCAGGCTTATAACGGAATGAAGGCTTTCAGGAATCGTGCCCTCGAGGGGATCTTGCGTGCGCACAGTGTATCCCCTATAGGTAATCCAGTAGGTAAACCCGTCGTACACGGGATAGTTCGGAAGATATTCTGCCTTGAGGTGATCGAAGCCAGCGGCCTCCAGCGCTCTCTGGAGGCCCTCCAACTGCGCCCTCTCCAGGCGCGCACAAAAAGATTCGCGGCCTGTGGGACCAAACCAGCGCTCCAGACGCACACTACCATCCACATACACCCGCAGCTGCTCGTGGATTCCCGCAATCCCTCCCGCCCTATAGAACTCCACAAGCACCTCCCCCGAGGTCGCTCCTCCTGCAGGTGCTGTGAGCAGCAGGAAGACGAGAGGAAAGAACAGAGGACCTTTCATGGCTCTTTCCCTTTAGCGCTTGGGCCTGAACTGGAAACGCACAACCTGGCGGGCCTCGTTCCCTGCCCTGTCCTTGACGCGTACCTCGAGGACGTTCTCCCCTTCTGCAAGAAGCTCTTTCCCGAGATTCCCCCTGGCCTGAGCAGGGCCTCGTTCGAGACGGTCCGAGACGTCCCGTCCGTTGAGGAGAATCTTCACCGTCTGGGGATCCACGCCGCTCACAACGGCCCGGTCCCGATACTGGATGGCGACGCCGACACCCTCCCCTTCGACGGTGGATCCATGTTTCGGGGCATCCACCCGCACGAGCGGAGGGGTCTCGTCAGGGAGGAAAGCGAGGGCCAGGGGCCAACCTTCTTCCTTGGTCATGATCACGATCTCTCCTGTCTCGTTCAGGTCGGCGCTCCTCCCGGGACGGGTCCCCACGCTGACCTCAAAAACCTCCTTCGTTTGAAGAACAACCATGTAGAGTCCCGGCTTCTCCCGGTACAGGCCGCTGAACAGCACACGCTCACCGTCCCCGCTGAGACGCAGGGTCTGGTCCCTCTCCCAGTCGCCCTTCGCCACGCCCTGGATCGCCATGAGGACGGCTCCGCTCCCCCCGTCGATCACCTTGAGCACCGACGGCTTGCCGCTCTCTCGCGCCACGTACGCCACCTTCCTGCCCTCCAGATCGGCTGTTAGAGCCCCGATCTCCCCCGGCTCGCGGGTGAGTTGTCTTTCCCCCGTTCCGTCGAGGTTCGCCCGCCACACCTGGCCGCCCCTCTTGTAGAAGACGGCACGGCGCGTCAGCACTACTGGTGTCAGGCCGTCTGCCTGGTGCACAAGGATACGCAGGCCTGTCCCGTCGGTGCGGACGGTCCCCAGGTAGCCCAGGTACTGCCTGCGGTAGACGATGAAGCCTCCATCTTCGCTGATCGCTGGAGCTGCGGCATGATGGTGCTCGCTCTCGTCCTTTCGGAGAGGCCGGGTCAGGCGTCGGAGCCCGGTTCCGTCGCTATGCACGACACAGATTTCCCTTTCCGCCTGTTTCGGATCGCGTTTTTCGATATCGCAGATGAAAGCGATCGTGCGCATTTGCCGGTCGGCGGAAAACTCACTTGAGCTGAATCCTTTGATCTCTGCGGGCGCGCCAGCCACATCTCCGGGGATTTTCAGCCCCCTCACCGGCTCTAGAAAAACAGAGGTGAAGGCAAATGTGCTCAAACCGGGTACAAAGGTGATCCTGTCACCAAATGGAGAGATCCTTGGAGAAAACGCATAGCCACCGTAAGGCACTTCCACGATGAACAAGCGGTCACTCCGATGGAGCACCTTGACTCTGTTGGGGTCGAAGGGAACGTAGATCTTTGGCGCGACGCGGTGGTAGGATACTTGCCCAGTTCCGGGGGATGGTGTCCCAATGATAAGCAAAACCACCAGGATCAAAAGGTGCAGTATCCGCTGTGCCTTATGGATTCGAGGATACATTCCACACCTCCCTTTGTGTGTCTCCTCCGTCGGCCTCCCGGGGAAGCTTTCACTCCCTCCT
>JAUQQG010000090.1 GCA_030550015.1 bacterium
GCACGTGGTGCGAGGTATAGTCTGGTCGTGGCCGACGTCCTGGACCGACAGCAGAGCAATTCTGGCCACTGTCAAAAGGCGACCACTTTCGGGCTTCACCTTCAGATGGGAATATTCGGCCCACGGGAACCAGCCACCTCCCTCGCCAGGTGCGGCGTGGATCGGGCGCATATTGGACTTCCTGAAATCGGTGCCCCTTATGACTCAGCTAATCCTGGTCCCACAGGTGGCCGAATTGCCTTCGCGCCTGCACCTCTCGGTGTCGGAGCATCTGTCGGATGCTCCGCATACTCTCGGTCAGACCCTCTGGGGTGGATCTCTTGATGTTCCTTTGGACGAAGGAGATAATCTGCACGAATCCGTCTTCAGGCCGAATGTATACCCCGCTTTCGTCCACAAAGAACCGGCCACCCTCCGGCCTCCTCTGGAGGTAGATCCCCACGATCTTTTCAAGGAGACGATTGCCGATGATCCTGACGCGCCGTGAGCTCCTGGTGTAACCGTACGTTGAAAAGACCCAGATCTCCCCATACTTGTTGCAGCTGAACACTGCCGGCCAGTCCGTCCGGTACCGAATCTGGACCTCCCTTAGTTCCTCGATCTCCCCGGATGCGACCCTGAGAGGATAGGGCCGTTCAAGCCCCCGAACAGTAATTCCCATCAACCTCGCCTCCTTCACCCTTCCCTGTCCACAGGACCTCGGGTCTTGCGCGGCTTCAGGGAACATATCCGGTAGACTTTCTGGCAATCTCCCATTTGCAGAACGTGCATTTTTGGTCCGGATCAGGAGGAGCTGGAGAATCCAAGATGTAGCGAAGTCTCTTAAGATCTCCAATAACCCGCCCAGGATCGGTATTGATGACGATTACCTGTACCGCCCAGTGCTCAGTAAGGCCGTCTGCATTCTCGGAGAGGTCACGAGGGGTATAGACCACCAAAATCCCCTTCCCGTCTACGGGGTATCCCCTCTTCTCGAGGAGGAAGGTGTACACGTCCAGCTGGAGCTTGTAGACAGGGTGAACCCTATCCTGGATAGCGTCTCCCCTAACCTTCCGGTCCAGGGGCCGGTATTTTCCATCCACAACCAGTGCTTCGTCTAGCCGCCCGACGATGGTAAGTCCGGTAGAAGTGTCGTGCCAGGTCAGCTCGTGGGGAATCCTGGCGAGATGGCCCTGAAGCTGGTCCCTCAGGTGACCTGGGAGGGAAGATCCGCGATGCTCACGATAAATTCCCTGCAGGAGACTCTCCAGTGTACTCAGGACTGTGGGGAATGGCCCTTCCGGAGGTACAACTCCTTTCAGCTCGAACCACAGACACCTGTGGCATTCAATGGAAAGGTGCTTGTGCGTGATCCTTAAGTTCATCGAGATGTTCCTCCTTCAGCCTTCCCTACCACGGCCTGGCGGGTCTCTGAGAGCTTCCAATGTCATGGGCGCCGCTCGAACGGCCTCCTTGTCCCTGATGGAAGGGACACCTGCAGCGGGGGAGGGAGCGACTGGGGAACCTTCCGCGCCGCAGGCAACCAGTGCGCCGGCTCCTACGATCCCACATGACCGTACGGATGACCCCATCTCCTGTTACAATGACAGTTAACCCGCGGAGCCTGTCGGCAAGACAGGTGTGGCCAATTCTCATGAGAAACCTGTCAGTGATTCTGAAGACCATGTCCCCGCGGCTGAAAACCGGTCTTGTCTGCAAGGCCAGCAGAATGGCCCGGAGGGCAATGCCCCGCTGCTGTGCCCGCCGCAGGGCATGCGCGCTGAAGCGGAGTACGGACCCGTCAACTGTAACCTCCACAACCTGTGCATTGACGGCGGGGCTTTCGGGCCCGACAAGGTGGGGGCGAGCGTTCCCTGCAAAGACCTCGCTTGCCAACATAGAGCTCTCCTCCATTGCGTTTTGCAACCCGATACAGAGAGACGCTTCGGGATAACGTTTTCTTGACATGCACTCCTATCCGGGGATACCATGAATTCGAACCCCAGATCCGCCTCTTCCCGCAATGGATGAGGACCGGGAACTTGAGGAACTGCTACGACGCTTCCGGGACGGGAATAGCGAAGCGAAGACCCTCCTGATCGAGCGTCTTTACCCGATAGGTCGCAAATGGCTTTCCAAGCACGCCTCCAAATTCCCCCTGGAAGACCGGGAAGATATCCTGCAGGATGCAATAGCGGCTCTCTCCGCAGGTCTCCATAGAATCCGGGCGACCACTGCTGCCGAATTCCGGGGTTATTTCTTCATGATCCTGCGCACAAAACTGATAGACTACGACCGTAAAAAGAAGCAAACGGGAGCGGTAGTCCCACTTGAGGAGGAACACCTCGAACCCAAGGCATTGGAACAGGGTTTTGGGAAGATAGAGGTTGACGAAATCCTCCGGAGGTGCCTTTCCCCGCGCGAATGTCAGGTCGTGCTGCTGAAGCTTGAGGGATCCCGGGACCGGGAGGTCGCGAGAATACTGGGTGTCGACCCCGGGACCGTAGCTAAACTATGGCATCGGGCCAGGGAAAAGCTGAGGAGATGCCTTGGTCGTCAAGAAACGGGGTGAAAGCAGCGTCTCATTGTAGTGGGGATTATGAGGAAAGGTACGATTGTTTCCGGGAGAGGTTACAGTAGAGGTGGCCGGACTTTTACCAGCGACTGAACCGCAGGGGAGGACATACATATGAACAGCAGGTGGAAGGAAGAGTGGAGGCGCCTTTTCCTACGGCGTCTGCCCGAACCCCGTCCCGAGTGCCCTGACATCCTCACGCTGTACCATTCAGCCACGGGCAAGCTGTCCTTGTCCGAGCAGCGCGAGCTCGAGCAGCACATGGAAATATGCCTTCACTGCACAGAGATGGAGTTAGAGATCCGCAAACTCATCTACTTCGAGGCCAGCGGAAAGCCTTACAGGGTGGACGAGAGGACAGGCCGTCTGATCCGAATACCCGTATGGGCCGTCTGGTTTCAGTCGTTGCGGGAGCTTTCTATAAGAACTCTCCTCCAACGGGCCGCAGACCCCCGAAACCTCCGCCTCGTTGCCGCCTCGGTCCTGGCCGTCCTCCTGCTGTTCATGCTGTGGGTCCAGGCGCGCCCCGTCCTCGCCAGGTCGCCTGAGGTCCTTGCGCTCGCTCGCGAGGTCCCGATGGTGAAATGGATCCTGCCGGCGTCTGCTCGGCAGTACCTGGAAGCCATGCTCCTGTGGGACACCCTCGACCAGATCCCGACGGACCAGCAGGAGCAATGGGAGCGCCTCGCAAGGAGAGTCGAGGGACACCTGATCAGGGCTACCGAGCTTGACCCCGGTTACGCTGAGGCTTACTTCTGGCTCGGGGAGCTGTATGCTACCTTCTACTACCGGGATCCGGAGGCTCTAGGGGCAGGCCGTTTCCTGGATATGGCTCGCGACGCGTACAGCAGGGTCTTGCAGCTGAACCCATCGCACATCAAAGCGCACTTCGGTCTTGCGGACATTTACTCCACCCTGGGCCAATTCGATAGGGAGCTTGAGGAATACGATGCTATCCTCCGTCTCGATCCCCTCGATGTGGACGCTCGATGGGCCAGGGGATGGGTCTTCCTGGAGCAGAAGGAGTTTGACCGGGCTATGGAGGACTTCCAGGTCGTCCTCCGGCAGGATCCAAGGGACTGGGAAACCCTGTGGGCGATTGGGCTGTCGCAGATCTTTGCCGGGAAATTCGATCTGGCTGAAGATACGGCTCAGAAGCTCGAGCGGCTGAATCCAGGACGGGCTGAGCTTCTGCGCCAGATCCTTAAGGTCTTCCGGACGAGATCCGGGCGCTAGGAGACCAAGTCACCACAGGGCAGAACGAGATTTGGGAAGGTGAGGGGAAAATGTGCAATTCTGGTTCTCTCAGGATCGATCCCCGCGCTCCTGCGGTAGGGCTCTGTAGGAGCTTCCACCGAGTTGGATACCCCTTGCACTACCGCGGACGAACTCGCTTTTTGTACAATTTCAACACCCCCTAAGGAGGTGTCGCTTCAATATGTCCGCCGCACGTGAAAAAACCCGACGACTCTTTGGCTTCCTCAAAGAATACGCGGCTATCCGCTTCCCTCCAACTCGCAACCTTGACGAGGTACGCTGG
>JAUQQG010000110.1 GCA_030550015.1 bacterium
CGTCCTTCCCGAATGTACCATCGCCATGGTGAACTCGGCCATCTCCGAGGGTCCCATCCCACGGAAGTAGACAGCCATAAGGAAGGCAGCCATCTGGTAGTCCGGGATCTCCCCTGAGAGGAACCCTTGGAGGAGGAAACGAATCTCCTCCGAGGTCAACTCCCCTCCATCCCGCTTTTTCCGGATGAGATCATAGGCACGCATGATCGTACCTCTGGAGCCTCAGCTTCGAGTCAGGAAGAAGGGAATACGTTTCATACCTCCATCTCCCGGACGATCTCCTTCACCAGCCGCACGAACTTGGGCTCGATCTGCGTCGCGACGGCGATCACCTCGTCGTGGCTAAGGGGCTGTACCTGCTCCCCAGTCGCCATATCGGTGATCGCCGTGATCCCCAGAACGCGCATCCCCATGTGCCTCGCCACAATCACCTCGGGAACGGTAGACATCCCTACGGCATCAGCCCCCCAGCGCGCGAGCATCCGGAGCTCCGCCGGGGTCTCGTAGCTCGGCCCGTGCACGGCCACGTACACGCCCTTCCGGATCGGGATTCCCAGGCGAATCGCCACGCGCTCCGCCAAGTCGATCAGGACAGGATCGTAGGCCTGGGACATGTCCGGGAAACGTGGTCCCAGCGAAGGATCGTTGGGTCCAATGAGGGGGTTGGACCCCATGAAGTTGATATGATCCACGATGATCATGAGATCTCCAGCTCGGAAGAGACGGTTGAGGCCACCGGCAGCGTTGCTGACAAGGAGGACCTCTGCGCCCAGAGAGCGCATCACCCGCACAGGGAAGGTGACCTGGGCCAGGGAGTATCCCTCATAATAGTGGGCTCTTCCCTGCATGGCCACCACGGGCTTTCCCTCCAACGTGCCCAGGATCAGGTTACCGGCATGTCCCTCCACCGTCGCCTGAGGAAAATGGGGGATCTCCGCATAGGGAATGGTCACTTCTCGCGCAATCTCCCCCGCCAGGCCTCCAAGCCCTGATCCAAGGATAATAGCGATGCAAGGCTTTGTGCGGGACTTCGACTGGATGCATTCGACGGCTTCCTCGATCTGTTTCCGCAGCTCCATCGCTCCCTCCGCACGCCGTTCAACTTTCCCGTTCAACGAGCGTTTTCAGGAAACTTCGGCCAGGTCCCTTCCACTGAAGGCCAAGGGCTTCCGCCACTGTGGCCCCCACATCCGCGAATGTCTTCCGAACCCCCAAAAGAACTGGCTTTACTTCCGGGCCGTAGGCGAGCACCGGCACATATTCCCGGGAATGATCCGTACTTGGCGTCGTGGGGTCATTTCCGTGGTCGGCTGTGAGGATGAGCAGATCCCCCTCCTCCACGGCCTCCAGGATCTCGGGGAGGCGACCGTCGATGCGTTCCAGTTGCTCCGCGTAACCCCGCGCGTCGTTGCGGTGTCCGTACTTGGTGTCGAGGTCTACGACGTTGGCAAAAATCAGTCCTGCCTGGACCTCCTTCATTACCTCCCGCAACTTATCCAGTCCATCCATGTCGTCGTGGGTATGGAGCACCCGTGTGATCCCTCGTCCGGCGAAGATATCTTCGATCTTGCCGATCCCCACGACCTCCAACCCAGCCTCTGAGGCAACATCCAGGACCGTCCGAGAGGGCGGTTCTAAGGAGAAATCCCTCCGGCGGTCGGTTCGGGTAAAATTCGGAGGCTTCCCGACAAATGGACGAGCAATCACACGGCTTACGGCATGCTCCCCCACGAGGAGCCGCCGGGCGATCCGGCACATCTCGTAAAGCTCCTCCACGGGGATGACCTCCTCATGGGCAGCGATTTGGAAGACGCTGTCTGCGGATGTGTACACGATGGGGAAACCTGTGCGGAGATGCTCTTCCCCAAGCTCTCGGATGATCTCCGTTCCTGAGGCAGGCTTATTGCCTAAGACCTTCCGACCAATCGCCTCCTCAAACGCCTGAATGACCTCCTCAGGAAAGCCATGCGGATAGGTGGGGAACGGGCGGTCGAGGATCACCCCCATGAGCTCCCAGTGGCCGGTGGTCGTATCTTTCCCCGGCGAGACCTCAGCCATCTTCCCATACGCGGCGAGGGGGGAGAGGACCGCTGGAACGCCTCGGATCGGGACGATATTTCCCAAGCCAAGGCGTTGGAGGGTAGGGAGGTGCAACCCACCCACCGCCTCTGCCGTGTTCGGGATGGTGCTGCTCCCCTCATCCCCGTACTTCGCTGCATCTGGGAGCTCGCCAATCCCCGCACTGTCCAGGACGAGCACGATCACCCGACAAAATGGTCCCATCGGCCGGTCAACCCCCTACCCCCTCTATCCCATCTCGAGGGTGCGCCTTGTCGTAAATCTGCCGCAACTGCTCTTTGGCAAGATGGGTGTAAATCTGGGTCGTCGCGATGCTCGCATGCCCAAGCATCTCTTGAACAGCGCGGAGATCCGCCCCCCGCTCAAGGAGGTGGGTTGCAAACGAGTGCCGCAGGACGTGCGGCCGGACGGTCCCCTTGATGCCGGCTGCCCGGGCGTACCGCCGGAGGACCTTCCAGAATCCTTGCCTGGTCATGCGTCCTCCCCGGCAGTTGAGGAAGAGCGCAGGGGTCTGCCGTCCTCGAGCGAGAAGGGGGCGCCCATCACGGAGATAGTCAAGGAGCGCGCGAACGGCCATAGAGCCCAAGGGGACGACCCTTTCTTTTCCTCCCTTCCCATGACAACGGACATACTCCATCTCCAGGTGCACATCTCCCAGGTTCAGAGAGACAAGCTCAGAGACCCGCAAGCCAGTTGCATAGAGGACCTCAAGCATTGCGCGGTCCCGCAGTGCAAAAGGGGAGGAACCTTGGGGTTGCGCGAGGAGCCGTTCTACCTCTTCGATGGAAAGAACCTCCGGGAGCCTCCTCCCCACCTTGGGTCCACCTACGTCGAGGGTAGGATCCACGCTCACCTTCCCCTCCTGGAGGAGAAAGCGGTAGAAAGCCCGGATCGCCGAAAGCCTCCTCCGCGCCGTCGAAGGGGTAAAACCACGGCGGCGCAGGGAGAAGAGATAAAGGGTGATCGTCGACCTCCGCACATCCTCGGGGCGGAGGATCCCCTGCTTGGTGAGGTAGTGCGCAAAGTCCCGGAGATCCTGGAAATACGCCTCGATGGTGTTGGGAGCTAAACCCTCTCCCACCATCGCATGGTCAAGGAATGCCTCCACGAGGTTCATGAGGGGACTTCGTTCTTCCATCCTCATGCCCCAACCAGATCCGCCGCAAGCAGGATCCCAATGATGGACTTGGCGTCCTTGATCTCTCCCCTATGGACCATCTCCTTCGCCTGGGCGAGAGGGACTTGGATCACCTGCAGCTCCTCCTCTTCTCGGTCCACCACGTGTGGGGTAAGGTCCATTGCTAGGTAGATGTGAAGGACCTCGGTAAGGAAGCCGGGGGAAGGGAAAAAAGTCACCAGCTTTTTGTACCGCCCTGCGCGGACGCCGACCTCTTCTGCCAGCTCCCTTTCTAGGCAGGCCTCTATCTCTTCCCCTGGCTCAATGGTGCCCGCAGGGATCTCCACAAGCCACTGGTCGACAGCCTTACGGTATTGCCGGACGAGAAGGACATCCCCATGTTGGGTCACGGGGACAATCCCCACTGCCCCGCGGTGCTCCACGATCTCCCGGATCGTGCGGCGCCCACTAGGGAGCTCCACCTCCTCCACCCGGAGGCCGACAACTTGGCCGTCATAGATCCGCTGCACACGGATTGTCCGCTCTACTGGCTCGCTCATCGATCTTCAGATCCTCTCGCAAGGGTACGGCGTCGCCGTATCCTTCCAAAGTTCCCTCCAAGACCTCGCTCACAGTTCCGCATCATCCCGCGTAAGGATAGGTCCCTCCGCTTCCCTCACGAAGCCTCCACGGGAAGCTTCCTACCCTGCCTTGGAGGGAACCTCCTCCTCGAAGACAGGTGTTCCCTCCCTGCTGGTGAGTTCCCGGAAACCTGCGAGGAGACGGTTGGTGATGGGGCCTGGTTTGCCATCCCCGATGCGCCTTCCATCTACGACCACCACCGGGGCGATCTCGGCTCCTGTACCTGTGAGGAAGCATTCGTCGGCGGTGTACACATCGTGCAGGGTGAAGACGCGCTCGAATGCGGGGATGTCGAGCTTCCCACAGAGCTCCAGAACCGCGTCACGAGTTACCCCCTTGAGGATCCCCAGGTGCGGAGGAGGGGTGATCACGGTCCCATCCTTCGCAATGAAGATATTGTCGGCGCTGCACTCCGCGACGTACCCGTCTATGGTGAGCATGATCGCCTCTTCCACCCCAGCGAGGTTCGCCTCGATGCGGGCCATGATATTGCCTAGGTAATTCAGTGATTTCACCCGCGGGTTCAGGCAATGCGGAGGGATCTTACGCGTAGAGGCGGTGATGGTCCTCAACCCCTTCTCATAAGCCTCCTTGGGGTAGAGCTGGATATGATCCACGATGATCACAACGGTGGGACGTCCGCACTTCCGTGGGTCCAAGCCGAGGTCTCCGACACCCCGACTCACAATCGGGCGAATGTAGGCATCGCGCAGGCCGTTGCGCCGGACGGTCTCGACGATTGCCTGTTTCATCTCCTCTTTGGAGAGGGGGATCTCCAGCATGATGGTCTGCGCGGACTCGTAGAGCCGGTCGACGTGCTGCTCTAACCGGAAGATCCTCCCGTTGTAAACCCGGATGCCTTCGAACACCCCATCTCCATACAAGAACCCGTGATCCAGCGCAGAGACCCGCGCCTCTTCCTTTGGGACGAACTCCCCATTGACGTACGCGACAAGACCCATCTTGGACCTCCTTCCATGATGTCTATTTTTATGACCAAGCCAAACACCCAGGGAAAAGGTCTTGCAACTTTCCCCTAGGGGGAACCTCTAGAGGGCTTACGGTTCATCGCGCATCACGTACTGCTCCCGCCCACGGATCGCTTCCTCCTTCACGGCCTTTCGCCTCCGGGCTTGATACAAAGCGGCTCGGATGAACTCGCGATAGAGCGGATGAGGAGCGTTTGGCCTTGAGCGGTACTCTGCGTGGAACTGGGTCCCCAGGAACCAAGTGTGGCCAGGGAGCTCGATGATCTCCGCAAGGTTCTTCTCTGGGTAGACCCCGCTTACTCGCAGCCCCTTGGAGGTGAGGAGCGGGAGATAGGCGTTGTTTACCTCGTAGCGGTGCCGGTGGCGCTCGAACACCACTTCCTCTTGGTATGCTTGGAAGGCTAGAGAGCCGGGTTCAATGCGGCAGGGGAAGGAGCCCAGACGCATCGTCCCCCCCTTCTCCGTCACCCCCTTCTGCTCCGGGAGGAGGTCGATCACCGGGTACGGGGTGTGCGGATCCACCTCGGTGGTGTTCGCGCCATGGAGACCACAGACGTTGCGGGCGAACTCCACCACGGCCCACTGCATCCCATAGCAGACGCCGAAAAACGGGACGTCATGCTCGCGGCAGAACTTGATGGCCTTGACCTTCCCCTCCACCCCCCGATCCCCAAATCCCGGTGCCACCAGGACGCCATCGCAACCACCGAGGCGGGCAGCGATACCCGAATCGTCCAACCGCTCCAGGTCCTCAGAGTCTACCTTCAGGATCTTCACCTTCGTGCGGTTGGCGATCCCGCCGTGGTGCAGTGCCTCCACGATGCTGACGTACGTATCCCCTCCCCCCATGTACTTCCCTACAAGAGCTATGGTCACCTCATGGTGGGGGTTCTTGATTCGGTTCACCAGCTCCCGCCACTCCTCCAAGCGGGGCTCCCCGCAGGAGATCCCAAGCCGGCGTACGATGATGTCCGTCAACCCCTCTTCTTCCAGGATCAGAGGTACTTCATAGATGGTCTCCACGTCAATGGCCTGGATCACTGCCTCGAGAGGGACGTCGCAGAAGAGAGCGATCTTCTCTTTGATCGAACGCTGCAGAGGGAGTTCTGTGCGGCAGACGATCACGTCGGGCTGGATCCCGATGCTCCGGAGCTCCTTGACGCTGTGCTGGGTGGGTTTTGTCTTCAGCTCGCCTACCGTCTTGAGGTAGGGGACGAGGGAGACGTGGATGTACATTACGTTCTCTTCGCCCACGTTGTGGCGGAACTGCCGGATCGCCTCCAGGAACGGGAGCCCTTCGATGTCGCCAACAGTCCCCCCCACCTCCACGATGACCACGTCCGCCTGGGCCTTCCTGCCCACCTCGCGGATGGCCTCTTTGATTTCATTGGTCACATGCGGGATGATCTGGACCGTCGCCCCGAGGTACTCCCCGCGGCGTTCGCGGCTGATCACCGAGAAGTAGATCTTCCCTGTGGTCACGTTGTTGTCGCGGGTGAGGTTCTCATCGATGAACCGCTCGTAATGGCCGAGGTCCATGTCCGTCTCCGCCCCGTCCTCGGTGACGAAGACTTCCCCGTGCTGGTAGGGGTTCATCGTCCCGGCATCCACGTTGACATAGGGATCAAACTTGAGCAGAGTCACGCGCAACCCGCGGCTCTTGAGCAAGCGGCCAATCGAAGCGGAGACGATGCCCTTCCCCAGTGCCGATGCCACGCCTCCTGTCACAAAGATGTACTTCGTCATAGCCTCGCCCTCGCCCCGGTTTTGCTTCGCAATGTCTTGGCAATCTCCTGCGACTTGCGTACCATCTCCTCGGCGTGTTCCAAGGCGATGGGACTCGGCCGCTTCCCTGCAAGCATTCGTGCCACCTCCTGGATCCGCTCATCCCTTTCCAAAGCCTTTACACACGTTCGCGTCCGCCCTCCCTCCACCTGCTTGTACACATAGAAGTGGGTGTCTGCCATGCTGGCAATCTGCGGCAAGTGAGTCACGCAGATCACCTGTCGGCGCGTGCTCAGGGTAAGCAATTTCTCGCCCACCACCTGTCCCGTCCGCCCGCCGATGCCCGCATCGATCTCGTCAAACACCAGCGTGGGGATCGCGTCGGCCTCAGCCAAGATACACCGCAGGGCCAGCATGATCCGGGAGAGCTCACCACCCGATGCCACTTTCGCCAGCGGCCTGGGAGGCTCGCCGGGATTGGCTGAGAGCAAGAACTCCACGGCATCCACACCCCTCCCTGTGACCGCGATCCGACGGCCATCGATGAACAGGCCATGGGGATCCTCCCGCCAGTCCATCTGCACCCGGAAGGTAGCCCTCGGCATATCCAGGGAGGAGAGCTCGGCGACGACTTCCCGTTCGAGCTCGCGGATGAGCTCCCGTCGCCTTTGCGAGAGAACGAGACAAGCCTCCCGGAGCTTCTCCTCGACCTCCTCCAACTGTGCCTCCAGCTCGGCGATTCGCTCGTCGCTCCTCATAAGGGTAGAGAGCTCACGGGAGATCTCCTCGCGGTAGCGCAAGATCTCTTCTACGGTCTCCCCATACTTCCGCTTCAGGGTGCGGATGAGCTCCAGCCGTTCCGCGACTGTGGCAAGACGACCTGGATCGGTCTCCACAGAATCAGCGTATTGACGGAGCTCGCGGGCGAGCTCCACGATGTTCTGGCGGATCTCTTCCACGGCCTGCACGTACTTGCTGAGGGAGGGATCCAAGCTCGCCCCTTCACGGAGCGAAGCAAGGACCCTGGCCACGGAATCTATTGCCGCATTCCCATCTGCCTCGTAGAGACGGCCGTATGCCTCGAGGATCAGCCGGGAGAGCCGTTCCGCATGAAGCAAGCGCGTATGCAGGAGCCGGAGCTCCTCCTCTTCGTTGGGTTCCAGCCTCGCCGCATCAATCTCCTGGAGTTGGAAGGAGAGCAGGTCCACTCGCCTCGCCCTCTCCCGTTCTCCGAGCCGCAGGGATTCGAGCTCGTGGCGGATCTCTTGCCACTCCCTATAGAGCGTCTCGACCCTGGCACGGAGGGCAAGGACTTCCTGGCCGCCATACCCATCGAGGAAGTCCAGGTGCGTGCTGGGAGAGAGAAGGCGCTGCCCCTCGTGTTGCCCATGGATCTCTACAAGTTCAGCCCCGACCTCGCGCAACATCCCAGCCGTTGCGGCCCTGCCATTGATATACCCGCGGCTCCGTCCGCCTGCAGCGATCTCCCGGACGAGGACAACTTCCTCCCCCTCCACGTCGATCCCCATGCTCGCAAGCCGCTCGGCTGCGGCGGGGGAATCCCTGAGGTCAAACCTCCCCTCGATCACCGCCTCCTCCTCTCCCGAGCGGATCATCTCCGCGGAAACCCGCCCGCCCAGGAGGGCGACGAGCGCATCAACCACAATGGACTTTCCCGCCCCTGTCTCGCCTGTGAGCAGGTTCAACCCGCGACCGAACCGAATGGCCAGTGCATCGATGATGGCGAAGTTTCTGATGCGCAACTCCGTCAACATCGCGTTACCGTTCCCCCCAGGAGAGCTTCTGACGCAGGAGGGTGTAGAACCGGAAGGGATGTAGCCGGATCAACTTCGCCCTCGGTGTAGCCCGGCGGATGAGCACACGGTCGCCTCCCTGGAGCAGGAATCCCTCCTGGCCATCTACAGTCAGCATGG
Source organism: bacterium (assembly GCA_030550015.1). Classification (GTDB taxonomy): domain Bacteria; phylum Sysuimicrobiota; class Sysuimicrobiia; order Sysuimicrobiales; family Thermofontiviventaceae; genus Thermofontivivens; species Thermofontivivens primus. The sequence goes on from JAUQQG010000110.1 coordinate 8,487, forward strand.
CCTCTTCAACCCCTCCTCCGAACTCCACCGTCACCGTATCGTTCCCGGAAACCACGACCGATCGGGCATGGAGCATGTGCGGGCAGATGGGCGTGACCAGGATCACCTCCACCCTGGGGTGGACAATGGGCCCGCCAGCGGAAAGGGAGTATGCCGTCGATCCCGTGGGCGTACTCACAATCAGACCATCCGCAGGGTAGGTGGCCAGGTGTTCACCGTTGATGTAGGTGCGGAGCCTCAGGAGGCGCGCATACCCGCTCTTCGTCACAACCATATCGTTCAAGGCCAAGAACCCCTCGATCCTTTCCTCCCCCCGCTCCACGACCGCTTCTAACATCATCCGCTCATCCAGGGCAAAATCCCCCTTGAGCAACCGGGGGACGACCTCCTTGAGCTCCCGGATTCCCACCTCCGCAAGGAATCCGAACCCCCCCACGTTCACCCCTAAGACAGGGATGCCACGGGGACCTGCCTGTCGGCTCGCCCGCAAGATCGTCCCATCGCCCCCCAGGACGATCAGGAGATCTGCTCTCTTCGTGACCTCCTCGGGGGGTACGCCGATCTCGGGTCTCTCCAGGAGCTTTGCGCTCCCGGCGTTCAAGAGCACGGAGGCCGCTTCCTCCATGACCCTGATCGCCTCCTTGACCAAGGACAGGGCTTCTGGCTCCTCCCGCAGCTTCTCTTCGTTGATGACCAAACCGATCCTCACAGGGTGCGCGATGCCTCCTTTGGGTGGATCACACCCTCCCCTGCACACGCTCCACAGCCTTCCGGCTGCCTCCGGAAAGTGCGGCATGCGCCTCCTCCACAGCCCTCCAGATGGCTCCTGGCAGGTCCTCGATCCCCTCGCTCGCTCCCAGAACAAGGTAAAGGAAGAACTCAATGTTCCCCTCAGGTCCACGAAGAGGGGAATAGGTGATCCCCTTGATGGCTAACCCAAGGTCACGTGCGCACATGCATACATTCATGAGGACCTCCCGGTGTGCTCCCGGATCCCTCACCACGCCCTTGCGAGCTTTTCCGGGACCCACCTCAAACTGGGGCTTGACGAGGGGGAGGATCTCTCCGCCTGGTTTGAGGAGGCGAACAAGGGCTGGGAGAACCTTCGTCAGGGAGATAAACGAGAGATCCACTGTGATCAGGTCTGCAGGCTCCCCAATCTGCTCGGGCCGGAGGAACCGGGCGTTCGTCCGCTCGAGGACAACAACCCGGGGATCGTTCCTGAGCCTCCAATCGAGCAAGCCATAGCCAACATCCACCGCATACACGCGGGATGCGCCCGACTGTAACAGGCAGTCGGTAAACCCCCCTGTTGAAGCCCCCACATCGATAGCCACTTTCCCCCGCACATCGATGCCGAAAACTTGTAGCGCACGGACGAGTTTCAACCCACCCCGGCTGACGTATGGGGAAGCGTGGGGTTGTACTTCGACCCTGGCATCGAGGGACACCAGGGTGCCGGGCTTTTGGGCAGGCTTCCCATCTACAAAGACGGCTCCAGCCAGGATCGCAGCCTGAGCACGGCTCCGGGTGGGAAAGAGGCCACGGCCCACCAGGAGCGCATCGAGACGGACTTTCCCCTGCTTCATTGTTCACGCTCCAGGAGGTAACGGGCGATCATTCCCAGCACCCTTCCTCTTTCCCCAAGGGGGGTGAGGGCTGCGACCGCCTGCTCGGTGTACGCACGCGCGAGCTCGATGGACCTGTCCAAGCCAAACACAGCGGGGAACGTCACCTTAGACCTGGCAGCATCGCTCCCCGCTTGCTTGCCCAGAACTTCTTCTTCCCCGATCACATCGAGGATGTCGTCGACAATCTGGTAGGCCAGCCCGAGGGACTCCCCGTACTCGGTCAACGCCTTGAGCTCCCCATCGCTCCCCCCGGCCAGGATGGCACCGGCCCGCACGCACGCACGCATCAGGCTTGCTGTTTTCATCCTGTGGATGCGATAGACGAGGCGCTCCAGGGGCGATCTCGGTGAGGAATCTTCTTCCTGGACATCCCCTAGGATGGCCAGCAAGGACGCTTTTTCCTCCTGCGGCGCGCGTTCCCCCAGAAGGTCAAGGACTTGACCCCCAACCATTCCGCCAGTCCCAATGGCGCGGGCGATCTCCTCGATCACAGCAAGCGCTCGCTCGGGCCCAGCTGTAACAGCGTTCTGGGTGAGGAGCTCGAAGGCAAGGGCGTGAAGAGCATCTCCAGCCAGCACGGCCATCGCCTCTCCATACACGCGATGGCAGGTGGGGAGCCCACGGCGGGTATCGGCGTTGTCCATGGAGGGAAGATCGTCATGAATGAGGGAGTACGTGTGGATGAGCTCCACCGCGCAGGCAGTCGGCAAGACCATCTCCGGTTCCCCACCCACCGCCTCAGCGCTGGCAATCACCAGGATCGGCCTGAGGCGCTTCCCTCCTGCGAAGAGGCTATGGTGGATCGCCCGGTGAATGAGACTGGGAAACTGCTCCCTGCCAGGAAGGAGACGCTCAAGCGCCTTCTCGACAATGGCCCTCCTCTCCTCCAGGTATGTCCTCAGCTCAGACCCCTCAGTACCGGATCTCAAACTCCCTGTAGGCACCCGTCCACGCCTCCCACTGCACTTTCACATCGCGGACAATCGCCCCGGGCGGTCCTTTCCGCAGGAGGTCCAGGAAAACCTCAAGATCCTCCTTCTTTCCCTCCGCCACAACCTCCACCTGGCCGTCAGGGAGGTTCCGGACGAACCCCGTTAGCCCCAGGCGGCCTGCATGACGTTCTGCGAAGAACCGGAACCCTACCCCCTGGACCAAACCCTTAATCCATACGTGGATCCGCCCGTTCTCCATACGAGCTTATTCAACTTTGGTAGAGGCAACCTCGTTCCGGAAGATCGCCCCAAGGACACCATTGACGAACCGACCGGAATCTTCCGTACCGAACTTTTTGGCCAGCTCCACCGCCTCGTTGATCACCACACTCGCAGGAGTCTCCATATGCAACAGTTCATAGGCAGCCATCCGCAGGATGGTCCTATCCACGGCAGCCATGCGTGGAACCGTCCAGCCGCTGGCATAGCGGCCAATGAGAAGGTCTAGTTCCTCCCTGCGTTCCCATGTCCCACGGCAAAGGGTTTCCACGAACTCCCACTCTTGAGGATCCCAAGGACGCTTGCGGAGCTCCGCAAGGCCCTCGCTGAGAGGGATTTTCCCCACGTCACACTGGAAGAGAAGCTGGAACGCCGCCTCCCTGGACTTCCTCCGCTTTCCCGCCGCCCGCCCCACGGACCGCATTGCGAACCTCCGCTTCCCTCCCAGGGGAAGGCTTTCCCTCGACGTACGCTAGAAATCCCCTGCACACAAAAGTGACCACCCGAAGGTGGTCCTCCTGCAACTGGCGATGTCCAGGATAACCGGCGTCCTCCCTGCAGAGCGGCCCACTCCCACAGGGTCATTATAACAGACCGCCGGGTTTATTTCACCCTCTCCAGGTACTCCCCTGTGCGCGTATCCACGCGGATCCTGTCCCCTACCTGGACGAACAAGGGAACCTGGACCACCAGGCCTGTCTGGAGGGTGGCTGGCTTGGTGCCCCCCGAGACCGTGTCCCCGCGAACGCCTGGCGCAGTGTCCACTACCTCCAGCTCCACCGCAGTGGGAAGTTCTACCTCAATGGGTCGACCCTCATAGAAGTACACGCCGACCACCATATTCTCCACAAGGTAGTGGACGGTCTCCCCAAGCACGTCCACTGGGATCCCCACCTGCTCATAGCTCTCTTGGTCCATGAAAACATACTCCTCTCCCGTGGAGTAGAGATATTGCATCTCCCTCCTCTCCAGGATCGCTTGGGGAACCCGCTCGCCGGCGTTGAAGGTCCTCTCCACGATTGCACCCGTGCGCAGGTTCTTGATTTTCGCCCACACGTACGCAGAGCCCCTCCCCCGCTTTACGTGCTGGGCCTCGATGACGGTATAGAGCTCTCCCTCCAGCTCAATGTGCACTCCAGGACGAAAATCGTTGGTCGAGATCATCGCTCTTCAACCTCCCAGCCAAGAAAGATCTCTCAAAGTTCCAGCAATGTCTTGGGGGCTTTCGTCAGCACCCGGCAGCCGTCCTCGGTGACGACGGCGAGGTCCTCGATGCGTACGCCTCCCCAACCAGGCAGGTAGATCCCTGGCTCCACCGTGAGCACCATCCCGGGCTCGAGGACATTCTCATCCCGCGTGGAAAGGGTCGGCGTTTCGTGGATCGCCAGCCCCACCGAGTGCCCGAGCCCATGGCCAAAGTGCTCCCCGTAGCCCTTTTCTGCGATACAGGAACGAGCCACTCCATCCACGTCCTTCCCCTTGACACCTGGGCGCAGGGCCTCTAGCGCTCTCTCCTGCGCTTCCAGGACAATGGTGTAAATCTTGCGCTGCTCCTCTGTTGCCTTCCCCAGGACGATGGTCCTTGTACAGTCGGAACAATATCCCCGGTAGACCGCGCCGAAGTCCAGCGTCACGAGGTCGCCCCGCTCAAGGACCTTCTCCGAGGCCCGCCCATGAGGGAGGGCAGACCTCGGTCCCGATGCGACGATGGTATCGAAGGCGGGTTTACTCGCCCCCTGCCTGCGCATGAAATACTCCAGCTCAATGGCGATCTCCTGTTCTGTGACCCCTGGGCGCAGGTACTGAAGGATGTGCGCGAACGCGCTGTCGGCAATCTCTACAGCCCTGGCGATGCGCGCTTGCTCCTCCTGGTCTTTGATCCAGCGGATCCGATCGACACTCTCAACGGGAAGAAGCTCTACAGGCCGGAGGGCCTCTGCGAGCTTCTGGACCTGTCCATAGGGGAGGTAGTCCGCTTCGAACCCGATGCGTCCAATTTGGCGCTCCCGGACCACCTGAACAAGGGTCTCATAGGGTTGGGGTGAGGTCTGGATGACCTGGAACTGGGGAGCTTGCTGGGTCGCCTGCTCAGTGTAGCGGAAATCCACCAACAGCAACGCCTCTGTCTCCGTCACCAGGGCGATGCCCGCGGTCCCATCGAACCCGCTCACGTAGGTTCTGTTCTCTGGCTTCATCACCATCATGGCAGGGACCCCTTGTTCTTCCATGAGCTTCCGCAGGCGTTCTAGACGCGTCATTCCCACACCTCCTACTCTCTTTGCCAAATATACCGTAGAACTCTAAGCTCTTCAATGCGTATGGAAGGAGCGCTAGCGAAATCTTTGGATCCGAGGGGGTTCTCGCATGGGAATGGGAAGGCAGGCCATCTCCTCTAGGAGACGCCTTCACCTCGCAAAATTGGAGGGGCACGGCGGCGCCGTGCCCCTCTCTTACGGCTTGGGAAGTTGCTGCCCGGGAGGGATGATCCGAGGGGTGATGATGAAGATCACCTCGCTCCGGCGGACATCTGTCGTGGTGAACCGGAAAAGCGACCCGATCACCGGGATGTCGCCCAGCAGGGGCACCTTCACCATGGTCTTCCGTTCCTCATCGCTGATCAAGCCGGCAATGACGATGGAGTCTCCATCCTTGACCGTTACGATGGAATCGACCTTGCGCGTGCCGATGCGCGGGACAGGACCCGCCGGGGTAGACAAGAACTCGATGACGCGGCTCACCTCGGGAACGATGACGGTAGTGATCAACCCGTCCCTGTTCACCCTGGGCGTGATGGAGAGGTTGACCCCCACAGGCCGGAACGTGAACGTGATGTTCCCCTGCGCATCCCGCTGGGGGATCGGGATCTCATCCCCCAAAACGATAGACGCCTTGTTCCCATCGACCACGGCTACCCGTGGAGCCGACAGAACCCTTGCCTTCCCCTCCGTCACCAAGGCATTGAGCGATGCCTGCAGGATCGGTCCCGAGACGATGCCGATGGTCACCCGGCTCGTCGACTCCTCCCCCTTGACCGTACCATGGGGCCCAAGGGTGAACCCCCATTGCAGCCCGAGTTGCTCGAGTGTGGAGGCGCTGATGTCTACAACCCTCGCCTCGATCATCACTTGAGGTATCTGGATGTCCAGGGCGACTAACACTTTCTGGACCTCTTCGTGCTGTGATTGTGTCCCGGTCACAATCAGGGCGTTGGTGCGCTTATCGATGGCCACCCGGATCCCGGGGACCGTCGCGGCCACCGCGGCCCTCGCTTGCTCCGCGTCCCCGAAGTTCAAGGGATAGATGATCGTCTGGGGGATCTCAGGAGGAGGAGCGAGTTTCTCTGCCGCCATGACAATGAGGTTCCGACCCACCCTCTTGTAGGCAAGGTTGTTGGGCTCGAGGACAAGGCGCAAGGCCTCATCGCAGGTAACATCCAGCAATCGGATGGTTACCCGCCCTTTGACCGAGGCATCCGTGACGATGTTGAAGTTGCAAATCCGCCCCAGGGCACTGAGGACGTCAGCAAGCTCCGCGTCCCGCAGTTCCAAGGTAATCCGGGAGGGCCTCTCCTGAGCTGTTGGGGAAGGAGAATAGGGGGGAGGAGATTGTTCGCTCTGCTCGGAGCTAGGTTTCACCTGGGCTACCACCGCTGGAGGGGAGGGGAGGACGCGCTTAGTGGCTGGCGGAGCTTCTATCGGCTTCGAAGAAGAAGCAACGGCCATCGGGAGGGATACAGCCGCCACCACCACTTGGGGCGCTACCTGCTCTACCTGCACCTTCACTTGTTTTGTGAGATCCAGGACCACCCTGACGGTCTCCTCCTGGAACTGGCTAACCCGCACGCGAACCACTGGGCCCTTCCCCACATGGAGGAGTGGAAGGACGCCCGCCTCTAACACTACCGGGAAGACGTCAATCGCCACCCTGGGGGGGTTCTCCAGCTCGATCCAGCGATAGCTGACACGCCCATCTGCCACGATACCCACTTGGAGCTTCCCTATGAACTCCTTCACGGTCACAGAGACCAGCCGGGCGATTCCACGGCCTGTGGCCGCGCCCCCCGAGGAGGGGACCCCCAATGCCAGTGAGGCGAGCACCAGGAAAACCAAAAGCTGCATACCAGGGCTCCGTGATCGGAGGTTAAGGGGTTGAAACCTGGGACCTGAGTTCTGCGACTTGATCACCGGCACTGCCCTACTCACCTCCTAAACGAACCTCCACGTTCTTCCCGTCCACTGCAACCACTACCCGGCGCGCCTCTGGCTCAATGCGTACCACCTTGACCCCCGGGATCACCTCCTCCCCCTCGGCTACAATGGACGTCGTACCTCCTGCCCGGATGATCGCAAGGGGCCGCGCATCGGAAAGGATGCCCGTGATGGCCAGCGCCGGGATCGGTGGCTCTTGCGCTGGCGGCGCCGGTGGCTTCGGGACAGCTGGTTGTTGCGGGACAGCTGGTGGCTGTGGTGCAGGAGATGGCGCCGGCGGAGAGGGGGGTGGAGGGAGGGGAAGCGGCGGGACTGCAGGGGCTGCAGAGGGCATCAATGCAGGCCGCTTGGGTTGCTCAGCTGGCTTCTCCACCACGAGGGGCTGGAAGGGATCCAGTCTCCCTGCGCCCTGCAGGATCGGGATCGGCGCTGCTTTTGTAGCCCCTTGAGACGGCTGAGCCGGAGGAGGGGCTTGCTTTTCTGACGGCTGAGGAGGCCCGCTCACTTGGGGTGCAGGGGGAGTAAAGGTGCGAATCCCTGCGTAACCCAGCCCGATGACAGCCAGCAGGGCGAGCCCCCACATCAGCGCAGGGCGGGTTCGGAATAGCTCTTTGATCCTGCTGAACACTTCACTGCCCTCCTTCCGCACCCTGCGAGGACTTCGTACCTGTCGGAACCCTACCGGGCCCTCCCTCAAGGACGAAGGTCTCGCCGGAAAGGCTCACAGCAAGAGTGGGGACGGATCTCGGCGCAATGGTGATACGAGAGATGGCGATGAGTCTGGGAAAATCCCGAAGCTCCCTGAGAAAGGTGCCGATCTGGCTATAGGACCCGTAGAGGGTAATTTCCACAGGCATCGTGGAATACCTGAGCTCTCCTTGAGCCGGTGCCTTCTTCCCCCCTGCCTCCTGCTGTGGGGAAGCGCCTGCCGGCTTGAGCTGTCCCGTTCGCACGGCGCCCAGATCCACTCCCGTCTTACGGGTCAGCTCCTCCAGGGCGATCAAGAGTGCAGGGATATCCTTTCCCGTGGGGAGCCGGGCCTCCATCCGGGCAATGAACCCTTGCAGGTTCTTGTACTCTTGCTCCAGACGGGAGGCCTGGGCAACAGAGGTCTGCATCCTGGCGAGTTGTTCCTGTTTGTCAACGAGCTTCGTCGTCAGCTCCTGATAGGCTGCCTGCTTGGGCTGGTAGCCATAGACGTAGAAGAGCACAAGCAATGCCAGCACAAAAGCTAAGCTGAGAAGGGTTTGTTCTCGCCGCGTCACTGCCCCGAGGCCTCCTTCGATGCCTGGAAGGTCGCCAGGCGGCATGTCAAAGTAAAGTTCACCACACTACGGCCGGCGATCTGCTGCTTCTGGCTCCCCCCAAGGTCCACTTCGTGGAAAGAGGGGCTCGCCTCCAAGTTGGCGATGAACCTCGCCACTGCAGCATAGGAGAGACCAAACCCTCCAATGGTCACGTTCCCCCGTTCATCCGAAGCGAGGTTCGTCAACCATACGTCCTTCGGAGTAAGCGCCCGCACCTCTTCGAGGACGTGATCCCACGGAAACACCGCCTGTTCCAGCCGCCGGAGGAGTGCTTCCCTCCTCCTTGCCTGCTCAATTCGGGACCGCAAGGCCTCCACCTGCTGGACCTTGGGACGTAACAGCGCAATCTCCTCATCGAGACGCCGAACCTCCGCCTCCAGCCGGCTATTGCGGACGGTCAGGTAAGTCCACCAGGTGCCAAGAAGCACCAGGAGGAGCAGGAGGAGCGCAAAGGTGGACAGGCGAGGAAGCCTGAACCGTGGCCGACGCTCCCTCTCTTCTGGCAACAGGTTGATCCGGATCATAGTTCCTCCGCTCCCCGCTTGGCCAATCCAATTGCAGCAGCCATGGCCGGGCCTATACGCCTGCGCACCTCTTCAGGGAAGGTGCGCTCATCGCAGATACATCCCTCGAAAGGATCTCCCACGACGACCTCCAGGCCCAGCTCGGTCGCCAGGAACCGGTCGAGGCCCTTGAGGTGCGCTGTTCCACCGCTGAGGAAGACCTTTCCCATACGGGTTTTCTGAAAACGCGTCTGGAAATAGTCCACAGACCGCCGGATCTCCGCGGCGATGTCCATGAGGTGAGGCACCATAATGTCGTAAAGCTCCCTACTGGTTCGGTCGCCCTCGACTTCCTCGGGGAGGAGCGTCCCTTGTCTTGTCTTGAGTTCCTCTGCTGCCTCGAACTCCAAATCCATCGCGAGGGAGATAGCACGGGTCAGGTTGTTGCCTCCTGTCGAGACATTCCGCATGAGCCGTAGGCTCTCCCCTTCGGTCACCAGGATGTCGGTCGCATCCGCCCCAATGTCCACATATACAAGGGCTTCGCCGTCTGGCACTTGCGCAAGAGGCGAACCTCTGAGCCCACGGAGCACAGCGAAGGCTTCCACGTCGAGGATCTCGGGATGGATGCCGGCGACCTCCAGGGCTTTGAGCTGTCTATCTACGAGCTCTTTCCTCGCCGCCACCAGGAGAACCAATAACCGCCTCTGTCCTCCTTCCAGGATCTCTCCCACGATGTCGAAGTCCACCACCATGTCCTTCACACCGTAGGGGATGTAGCGCTCCGCCTCGAACTTCACCGCCTGGGAAACTTCCTCCCGCGTCATTTCCGGGAGCTTGATCTCGCGCACAATGACAGCCTGTCCACCGATGTCCGCGAGGACCCTACGCGGCTGGATCCGCAACTGGTTCAGGAGGGTCCGGATCGCTCCTCCCAGAATCTCGGGGTCGGCGGCCACGCCATCTTTGATGGCTCCAGAGGGTGTAGGGACACTCCCGGCTCGGAGGATACGAATCCCCTGCGGTCCCCGAGCCACCTCCACGGCCTTGATGGCATGGCTCCCTAGATCGATCCCTACATACGTACGGGCCCCGAACAGTGGCATTGTTCGACTCACCCTCACCTTTTCCCTAGCGATTTTCGTGCCAAGTCTTCGTTTGGAACTCACTGAGCGTGCTGAAATATTCTGGGGCCATTGGTCCGGGGTAGAGAGTAATGGATCCAGTTAACTGGATATCTCGAACGATCAGCCCCCCGAACACGGTAACATTCCCTCCTCCTCTCAAGGTTCCTGCGACAAAGATTGTGCCATACCATTTCGGTTGACCTTCCACTTGGAGATCCCCCATAATCAGCAAGACACCATGCCCACTTCCGTTTAGGGGACTCTGTGGATTGTTGAGAACAATGAGAGGCCTGGACGATTCGTGGGTTGGGCCATATATGGGGTCATTGGACCTGCTCACAGCATTGTCTGGATCTCCCCCTACTTGCGTGATGTCCGCCACACTCCAGTACTCAGACGGGTTGAGATCTGGCCACGGCGGGATCACAGCTTTCCTTGCAAGATCCTCGGAAATGCCTATAATTGGCTCCGGTGGAGTATAAGATCCATTCCCATCAAGATCAGTATAGGGTTCTCCTGGGTCGTAGGTACCGTTCGGTGGAGTGCTCATGTCGGTAAAGGGATCTCCCACATCATAACGGTTGTTTTGATTTCTATCGTTGAAGGTGTAAGGGAAGAAGTTCGGATATCTCTTCTTCCACTCTTCCCAGACAACGTACGTCTCCTTGTGCCCATCACCATCTGCATCCCACTGTTTGCACATGAGGTCGTCCCAGTAAGGCCTTATGGTACTACACGGCACTGGCACTTCCGAGCGACTTTCCCACTCAGATCGAGGTAAAGCAACGCGGGTTCCAGGGTACCAATTTGGTTTCCCAGCTGCCACTGCTTCCTCGTGCGTGTAGAAAGGACCCGCTCCTATGGGGGGATCTTTCTTGATGCTACCCCCGGCGAAGACAAGTTGATTGGGGTCAAGATCGCGCTTCAAGACAATGTTCAGTTGGCTGTATAGCGTTCCCTTCCTGATTTCAGCACTTCCTTGCGACTGAATCCTATTCCCGAGGATAGCATCCGAGAATGCAGGTAACATCTCTTGTCTAACAAGCATACGAACACGACGGGAACTTTCCTTCACCGTGCCACTAGCTGTAATCTCATAAATCACTCGCCCAAAGGAATGTGCAAGGACTCGAACTTCCACGGAATCTGTGGGGCTTAGTGTGACGGGGAAACGAATGAAACCACCAGAAAGCAGAGGATGAATATATCCTTGTCTAAGCCGAAAGAGTCCCTCTTGGACTCCTGATTCGGCCAGGTAAAAAGCTCTTGTAGTGGCACTTTGATAGCTTGCGAAGACCACATCTCCAATCATCAGCCGGATGAACCCAGTGAGAACAATAGCCAAAATAGCCATAACCGCAAGGGCTGTAATAAAAGCGAACCCTTGCTGACTTCTATACCAACGGCTGCAATTATTCATCTTTCCATCCTTCCAATGAAGCTTTTCATTGTTGTTTTACTAAGGTTTCAAGAGTATCTTGTAGGGACAAGCCCTGTCCTCCCCATGCGGTGGTTGGGTTTTTCTGGTCACATGTCTTCGGATCCACATTCTCGATCTTTCCGATCCGGTCTCATGCAGTTCCTCATACTCAGTTCCTCGGGGATGTCCTCAAAGTTTGAGTGAGCAATTGTGCTGGAAGATTGGGAACTGCAGCTTCTGCTGTTAAAGTTACGTCAATTGTGCTTCCAGAGGTCACCGCAACGAAATTTCCGATCCGACGTGCAATTGGTCGTGCCGTATCAGGGGTTAATAGAGTAGATACTGAAGAGAATGTCGTATCCGGGGAGCTCAAGGAGATCACCTGTCTTCGTAAAACATAAGGCCCATTGTTTCCCGTTTCTTCCGTTAAATAGTACACGATATAAGCCTGCCAGCAGGGCCGATAATCCAGAGGGATCTGTACCGCACAGTCTAAGTCATTGCGGAATACCACTCGCTTTTCGTCACCAACCTTCCGCGCCGTCTTAAATGCTAATACGACATCGTTTGCAAGCGAACTGGTGAGTGTATTGGGTTCTATAAGCACAGCACCGGCTTGACCTGTCTCCCGGAGCTCCCTACTCATCCTGTCCAATGCCTGGCGGAGATTCTGTTGTACATCAAAACGCAATTCGCTGGTCCTCCAACCAGTGATACCGCTTTGAAGCACCGCATAGATCACTGTCACCACTAGCCCCATGATGGCCGTGGCGACCACTACTTCGATGAGCGTAACCCCTGTGGGATTTCGGATTTCGGACTTCGGATTTCGGATTTGAAGCCTACTCATTTGTCCCATCTCTCAAGGTGATGATACAAAGGTAACCAAGTTCACTTTCCCTCCAGCTCCCCATCTCACCTCAACTTCAATTTGCTTCACATAGGCTTCGCCCGGAGAGATGCACGTAGGTGACCCAAATGCTGATCCAGACCACGACCTGGCTTGGATATTCACAGAAATAGAGAACTGGCTGGGAAGGTTCAACTTGCTCACCAAATCGGCTAAGTCGGCGGGAGTCGGCACTGTTGGGCAGGTACGCCCTCCCAAATAGCTGCCCTCCGGATAACTTGACCAGTTGGTGGCCAGATACTTTGTAATGTGCTCCATGATGGCCTGAGCGCCCTCAGTTGCGACGATGTAGTCTTTTGCCTGGCGGCCAGCCTGAAATCCAGTAGGGAAAGCGCCCAAAGCTCCTCCGGTGGAAGCAACCAGGAAGGGAGCGATACCGATCAGAGCAATCCCCAAAATGGCAAGGGCCATGAGAACTTCAAGAAGCGTGAAGCCCTTCATCTTCCTATTTGCATGCTCATTTGCATTCCGCATCTTTTCTACATCATGTCTCTGTAGGGGGAGCCCCTACTACCTATGGAGATCACGTAGCAATACCACATCCAGCTCCATCACTTTCGATAACGTAGGATCATCGCACAGATATGCACCTGCACCCTCCACAATGGCTGTGGCAATTTGGATCGCCTCAGGTGTTCCAATCCGATAGCGCACCCGGAGGTCGCTGGCAAGGTCGGCAATGGAGAAGTCGCTGCGGCGCAGTTCGAGGTTCGGGAAGGTTGTCAGGAGAGCCTTGTAGCTGTCCGCTGCAGCCTGGTGTCCCAACATTTTCGCCCGGGTGAGGATCGTCAGAAGGGTTAGCGTAGAGGTGACTGCTGTGAGTTTCCCTGATTCAATGAGGTCAAAAATTTCTGTGGTGACCTCCACATAATCGGGGTGGCGGCCCATATGGTAAATAAAACAGATCGGATCGAGGCCAACACGACGATATCCTAAAAGTCTCTCCTCTACCGTTCCCATTCCCTCCGCTCCTCTTCCAGGAAGGCTTGAAGGTCAAGGCCCTCCCACACCTCCTTGTGGAGGCCCTCCATGTGGCGTGTGTAGCTTTTGGGCTTGGGAATCAGCAGAATGCCCCTCCGGGCAACCTCGACGACTAGCTCATCTCCCTCCCGAAGGGCCAACTTCTCCCTTACTGCCTTGGGCAGGACTACCTGAAACCTCTTTCCAATTTTCACGGTGATCGGCATAGTTTGTTACCGTTCTTTCAGATAAGTCGTTAGCTAATCTGAATATTACCCCAGGGTACATACCAACATAACACATCATCAGACAATTTGCAAGGTAAGTTTAAGCGAGGTTAAAGAGAGTTTTTGTGTTAGACACATGGAAGCTTAGCGATTCGGACGAAACCCTTGGAGGAGAAGAGGATTTTGGCGATCTGAGGCGAAATATAAAAACAAAACCCCTCATGTGCAGCCCTTACAGTCTCGATACCGACAACCGTAACCAGAATTCTAACTCGACAAGTCTGTGACTACTCCCATGACATGGGAGGTGAGATGGCAAAAGACCCTTGCAGTGCTGATTGCCTGTAGTACGACCTACCTCAAAGGAGGGAACGGCGATGAGTGCACACCGGCGGTTGCTGGTGCTGCTCGTAGTTATTGGTTTAATCGGAGGTCTGTTCAGTGCAAACGTAGCCTCCGCTGGCGGTAGGGCTACAGACCAACCACAGCCTGTACAACCTGCTCATGATTATGTAACCGTCAAACTCGTCGACCCACCCATCGCGTCTTACGAGGGAGGCATTCAGAATATCCCCAGAACGAAACCATTACCCGGCCGCAAACTTGACCTCACCACAGATGCTGCACGCCAGTACGGTCAATATCTGGCTTCGAGGCGCCAGGATTATAAGAACTTCCTGCAAAGCAAAGCCCCTCGCGCACAGGTGATCCATGAATACTCGGTAGTCTTCAATGGGCTAGCTATCAAATTGAATGGAGAACTTCCAGCTACACTGGCACAAGGACCTGGCGTCGCTGCCGTAGTTCCAAGCTTCTTGGTTCGGCCAGCGATGAATGTCAGCCCAGATCTCATCGGGGCTACAGAGGCATGGAAGACCGTAGGAGGGATGAACAAAGCAGGCTCGGGCATCAAAATCGCTATCGTGGATACCGGCATCGATCAGACCCACCCATTCCTCACCGACAAGACTCTCACACCTCCTGACGGTTATCCCAAGGGTGATACCCGGTTCACCAGCAACAAGGTGATCGTTGCCCGCGTTTATTGCTCCGGATGCCCTGACGTTTCACCTGGCGACATGTGGTCTAATCACGGAACTCACGTTGCCGGGACTGCCGCTGGCGTGAATGGGGCTACCGCCACCATCGCAGGGGTTAAGATCCATGGGCTCTCGGGGATTGCCCCAAAGGCGTTCCTAGGGAACTACAACGTCTTCCCCAGTAAGGGAGCCGGGTTCATCGCCTTTGGAGGATCCGCCTTCAGTCACGATATCATCAAAGCACTTGAGGACGCCGTAGCCGATGGGATGGATGTGGTCAACATGAGCCTAGGTGGTGGTGTCCAAGGTCCTCATGACACGCTGGCGGAAGCCACCAATGCTACCGTAGATGCCGGCCTGATCGTTGCGGTTGCTGCCGGGAACTCTGGACCAGGAGACACAACGATAGAGTCGCCTGGTAGCGCGGAAAAGGCCCTCACTGCTGGGGCCAGCACCAACCCTCACTTTGTGGGCCAACCGGTGACGGTCTCCAGCGTCGGGACCTATGGTGGGGCGGTAGGAGATTTTGCAGCCTTCGAAACTCTCACAGCGCAATACGACTTCTGGGGAAGTCTGACCTCTGACACGAGTGGACGAGCCTGTACCGCTGTCGAAGGACGACCCTTCGAGGGCAAGATTGCTGTAGTTCGCCGGGGTGCATGTACATTCACTACAAAAATCCGGAACGCCCAGAATGCTGGAGCCATCGGCGTCGTTGTGGTCAACAACGTTGCTGGAGACCCGATTGCCATGGGGCACGATGGCACCACACCGAAGCCGACAATCCCTGCTGTCATGGTTGAGAAGAACGGGGGCGAAGCTTTCATCGGCGCCGCGCCATCAACGATGTCGATTTCAGCGACGTTTAAAGAGTTCCGAACACAGAACGCTGACATCATCGCCGGTTTTAGCTCTCGAGGCCCGACGCCTTTTACATTCCTCATTAAACCAGACGTCACTGCCCCTGGGGTGAACGTCCTGTCTTCCATCTTCAACGAGGAAGTATTCGTCAAGACTGGACAGACAACGGAAGACTGGGCGTTTTACCAGGGGACAAGTATGGCGACTCCACATCTGACAGGGTCTGCTGCAGTCTTGCTGCAGTTCTTCCAGCAGCGGTTCGGTACAGAACCACTGATCCCCTATCCCGACATCGTGAAGTCTGCAATCGTCAACACCGCGAAGCGTCCGGTCTTCGATCATGAGGAGGGAACCGTTCGTACAAAGGTCCTCACTCGGGGAGGCGGAAGGGTTGATCTGGAGGCAGCTGTGAATACGCAAGCTGCATTCGTTCCAGCTTCAGTGAGCTTTGGGTTCCACAGGGGCTCCGCTCCCATTTCGGTATTCCGCACAGTGACCATCGTCAATGTTACAAAGTATAACCGCACATACAACATCAGCATCGACCAGCACACTAGTGAGTCTGGTCTCACTGTAGGACTCGACCGGCAGATTCTCGGCCTTGGTCCAGGAGAAAAGGCTACATTCACGGTGAGCTTATCTGCAGCGACGACTGTGCCCTCAGGTGATTATGAAGGTGACATTGTCGTGACCAGTGCCAATCGGGAAATGCGCATCCCCTACTGGGTACGCATCGACAAAGGCGGTCGATGACGTTCAGGAGGTGAACACATAAAGCAGAAATTCGCGCAGTAAAGGAGGCGGGGTAACCGATCCCCGCCTCCTTTTGTGAAATCCAAGATGCTTCATCGTGGTTGAGCAGGACGAGAAGTGAAGTAGTGAAGCTCGCTAGGCTTATAAAGAGGACACCAATCAGCCAATAAAACTGTCGATCCATGCGAGCAAGAATCTCCCTGCGTGTTTCAGCGAGCTCGCTTCCGAGGTGCCCAAGCCGCTCGTTGATCTGCTCGTAGCTCCCTTCCAAGCGCGCAAGTCGCGCTTCCACCGACTCTGCTGCCAATCCGCAGCCTCCAAGTGAGTTGATCACGAGGCCTGGCTGTGCAGGGCCTCCTGAAGCATGGAGCGGATCTCACGCAGCTCCTCGCGGACCTCGCCAAAGCGGGGGTTTATAGTCAAGAACCGGTGAGAAATGCGCGGAGGCAGGATCAACCAACCCCGCCTCCATTTTCGCGATCACCCATTAGGAGGGAGGGCTTTCCCATCCAGCACACGCCATACCCGTAAAGTTTTTGCGGCCTGCTGTGCCTCCGGGATGATAGTTTCCCCAGCGACCACTGCAATAACCGGCATGCCGACGATTCGCTCAAGCAACTCAGCACGCCGAGCTGCGCGTTGAACGTCACCCGAATCGATGACAGCAGAAGCCTCTGCCACAAGATAAGCCTCGGTGTCATCCTCCCACCGGCGTCCTCGTACAATTACATCAACGCTCAAAAGGTCCTTCCGCTCTTCACGGGACAGGATACCGCGGGATTGGGCATCGTCCAGGATCTGTGCCAGCTCCGCCAGGGACACAGGATGGATCGCACGCAGAAGGTCATCGAAGTACGCTGCGGCCCGCTCCCGATAGCGCCGCTCGACACTCTCTCCCCGAAGCCCGCCTACGATGTCGGTCAGGTGGTCCATGCGTTCCGTAAGGCGCTGGACAACCACGGCTAGCTCATGGAGTCGTTCCTCCGTCCTAGCCTGCGCCAGAGCAAGTTGGTCAACATGGGTAGTAAGCTGGTCAACACGGGTAGTGAGCTGATCAAGCCGCATGGTGAGGTCGCCAACATGGGTAGTAAGCTGGTCGACATGGGCAGTGAGCTGATCAAGCCGAATAGTGAGATCATCCACATGGGCACTGAGCTGGTCGAAGCGGAGAGTGAGTCGGTCCACATGGGCACTGAGCTGATCGAAGCGAATAGTTAACGCCTCAAGCCGCTCCTCGGTTCGCCTCTGAGCTTCGGTGAGGGCGCGCAGTTCAGCTTGCGTCTGAGCTTGTGCTTCGATCAGCCGCTGCAGGGCTGCCTCTAACCTGTCTACTCGTGCTTCCAGCATCGTCATTACTTCCTCTCTGCACCTCTTCATCTTAGCATTAAAAGGCACGCCCTGCAAGCATTTCGGTCTACCGGCCAAGGGCTACAAAGACCAATGGGGAATCTCCAGAGCAGTGGATCAGGAGGCCCGGCTGCGCAGAGTCTCTTGGAGCATGGAGCGGATCTCACGTAGCTCCTCGCGGACCTCGCCGAAACGGACATTCGCTTCGGCAAAGCGAGCATTCATGTCGGATCGCAAAGCGTTCAGGTCAGAACGCAAATCATCTATACGCCGGTGCACATCCTCAAACCGACGGTTCATATCATCAAACCGGCGATTGCCGTATATGATCCCGGCGATGACAGCAACCAGGATGGTGACAATCAGCGCAATCGTTTGCTCCCACGTCACGGCGTCATTGTACCACGATTCCCTGAAAAGAACAAGTGTGATTTTATGATTCTACAATTTGAGCAGAAGCGCCGATCCTGGTATAGGCGACTTCACCGTCCTAGGTACCAGCGAAGAAGGGCCTCTCCCCAGAGGAGGGCGATCATTCCCCCGAGTGCAAGGGCCGGGCCGAAAGGAATGACGTCTTTGCGAGTCCGGAGCTTCAAGAGGACCAAAAGGAGGCCAACAATCCCTCCAAAGACAAAGGAGATAACTAGGGCGACGGCGATCAGAGGCCATCCCAAGAACGCCCCCATCATGGCGCCTAGCTTTGCATCGCCCCAACCCATTCCCCCGCGGCTCACTAGGATCACCACGACGAAGAAAAGACCTGCCCCAAGAGCGGCTCCGATGGCGTTTGTGAGTCTCCCGGTGAGAGTAGAAAAGATCAATCCGGCGGCGATCCCTGGATAGGTCAGAAGATTAGGGATGATCCGGTGATCTAGGTCGATGAAGAAGATCGCTAAGAGCATCAAAGAAAAGAGAGAGTAGCCAAAGAAAGCAGGGCTAAATCCGTACCGGCGATAGAGGAGAAGGAGGAAGATGCCTGATACAAGTTCTACCAGCGGGTAGCGCAAGGAGATAAGGGCACCGCAGTCCCGACACCTTCCCCGGAGCAGGAGGTAACCGACTACAGGAATGTTGTCATATGGCCGGATGGGATGGCCGCAGTGAGGACATTTCGAACCAGGGAAAAGAATGGACTCCCCGCGAGGCAGACGGTAGATCACCACGTTGGCGAAGCTGCCAAGGACTAGACCTATCAGGAAGACGAGTATGGCCAACATCACGTCATGATTATGCGCGATTCCCGGGCTCCTGTCTACATATTCGAAATAGTAGGCGCGCGGTAACGCCCCCTCTACAAACCCCCTCACCCTGTACCCCCTCCCACCAGGGGAGTGGGAAAGACAGGCACCCTCTCCCGCTGGAGGGGAAGGACAAGAAACCTTCTCCCACCAGGGAGAAGGGAAACGAAAAGGACGTCATCTTCGACCTATGAAAAGGAAAAATGTAGGGGCGACGCGTGCGTCGCCCCTACAGGATTTTGGTTATTGCAATTGCAGGGACGGGCCATATAGCCTCGTCCCCTCCCACTCTTTGTGCACTACCTTTTATGGGACAGTAAAATCAGCGCAACTATCGAGAGTAGCCTCTTCAAGGCCCTTGTCAGGTCGGTAAGTAAGGACCTTACCAGGGCTCACAGCTTTCAACGTTACATCATCGCAAAGCCCGTAGATTGGAGGGGCTGCGGTATTGTCCACCTTGTAAGTGTATTGGGCAGTAGTATTAGGAATTGTCGGGACAGCCTTCATATATCCCTGATCATAAAGCTCAGCTTGACTCGCTGGATACTGCCCATTATGATCTATCGCATAGGATTCAAGTGCTGTGGCAATGTTCTTCATGTTGCTCTTCGATGCTGCTACAGCCGCCTGCGCTCTACTGCGCAGGAAGTTGGGAATCAGCACCGCCGCCAGGATGGCGATGATGGCGATCACGATCAACAGCTCGATAAGCGTGAAGCCGCGATCGTGGTCGCGAAGGCGTCTTGCAAAAAATGTCAACATGGAAATCCCTCCTTCATCTATGAAATCTCTTTTATTCGACCCTCTGATCCTTTTCCAGGGCAGGTACGGAGGCCTGCCCCCTACGGACCTATATGAAGCGGCTCACAAAACCTAGTTCACACCCCCTTTGTTGCAATCTCCCGAGCAAAACGAGGGACCTCTCCAAGTCCACTGTGCTCTATGATGGCAGTCACTTAGGAATATACCCCACTTGTAAGGGATTTAGACATGCACGAGAACTTCGGAGGGCTGATAGCAGGAGATTAGGGAGAACAAGTGTGATTTTATGATTTCTTCAACCAAGGGAAACCTCTACAGCGCATCGAATAACCAATCCATCCTCTCCCCTCAAGCAACCTGGAACCAAGGGGAGGGAAAGCGAAAAGTAGCCATGAGTATGGCCTAGGAAATGCTCCAGAAGCTTGGGGGATGCTGAAGATGGTCCGTTGGGTCGCCGGAATCCTCCTGTTGTTGCTCCTTGTGGCTGGTACTCTGGTGGTCGTCGGCGCCCAGCAGCGCCAATCAGCCCAGACAGGGCCCACCCTCGTTGCCCCCGGTGCTTCCCTGGCAGGCATCAGGCTCGAGGAGAGCATCCTGCGGATCTTGGCAAGATTTGGGGTGCCAAGCGAGGTCCGCACCGCAGGTCAGGATGTGCTCTACATCTTCTGGCGGTACGGGATCACGGTCTACGCCAGGGATGGTGTCGTTACAGGGGTCTCCACGACGAACAGCTTGTTGCGGACTCGGGAAGACATCGGGGTGGGCTCGCGTCTCGAGGAGATCACCGCAGCCTACGGGACAAACTCCATCAACACAGTCGTTGAAGGATATAAGGGGGTCGCCTATCCCCATCTTGGTATCGCATTTGGGCTAGAGAACCAGACCGTCGTGGTCGTCTATGTCTTCCGGTCCCAGATAACTGCATCTTCAGGTGCCGGGGGAACCCCTCCGGAAAGCTCCCAGAAGGCACCGGGGATCGCCCCTTCCAGTCCCACTTCCTATCCTGATGTCTCCAAGCTTCGTCCCTACAGCCCGGAGACCAAAAACCTCTCCCTCCCCGGTTACCTCCGCTACCTTATCTACCAGCAGACCGGGCTTTGGATTAGCTACGCGGACGCTGTGCGGATCGTCAAGGAACAACTTGCAGGAAGGTGATTCGGAGGAAAACAGTGGGAATGAGTCAAGAGGCCCAGCTGCGCAAGATCTCCTAGCCCATAGGCTGGATATACCTTCTATTCGGATCTCCCCGTGCCCCCAGGCTGCATCTCGACTTTCGTTGGACGCGGCAGGAGCTTTACCTTGATTGTCGTAAGGACATCTGGCCTGCCTGCGTACCCTGGCCCCGGGAGCTGGAAAAGGAGCTTCCCTTCTCCCCCCTGCACGGCGAGCACCCTGAGCTCCATGTCAAGCCCACCTACCTGAACCCGAGAACCTCCTGAGGCTACTAGTTCGTCTTCCGCCCTGTCCACCTCTCTCACCAGGGAGAGGAGGAGATCACCGAGCTCGACCCCGGATCCAGTGAAAGTCGCCGTCCGGGTCGGATCAGGCGGTGGAAGGCGTTCCGAGACGCTCCAGGGAAGCGAGAGGTAAGGAGAGGAAGAAACGAGGATGCCGAGGAAAGCGCCCAAAGCTATGAGCAACGAGGCCAGGATAAGGAATCCCAGGCCCCTCAGCCACCGGCGTGGTCGCGTTGCACGGACAATGGGGCGCATCTCCTCCATCTCATTCTCACCCCCTCTCCCATCAAGGGAAAGGAAATACGGGCGCCTCTACCATTCTGGCCATACCAAAAAGAGCCAGCCTACCGGATGCCCGTAATCAATTGATACAGCGGCAGATAGAAGGAGAGCACGATAAACCCTACAATAACTCCCAGGAACAGGATGAGGAGCGGCTCCAGGATGGAGGTGAGCTGGCTGAGCATCGTCTCCACTTCCTGATCGTAGAAATCCGCCACCTTCTGGAGCATCCCGTCCAGGTTCCCCGTCTCTTCCCCAACTGAGACCATGTGGATGACCATCGGCGGGAAGATCCCGCTCTGCTGAAGCGGCCCGGAGATACTCTCTCCTTCGCGAATACTGCTCTTCACCTGCTCTGTAGCTTTCTCAAAGACCTTATTGTCCACTGCCCGCCCCACCACGTCCAGCGCCTGAATGATGGGCACGGCGCTCGCCAGCAGGGTGGCGAAGGTCCGGCTGAACCGGGAGATGCTGACCTTCCGTACCAGGGGACCGAACAAGGGCATGTTGAGCTTCCACCGATCCCACCACATCCTCCCCTCCGGGGTCCGGATGTAGCTCCTGAAGCCATACACCAAGAGGACGATCAAGGCGAGAAGGACGTACCAGCGCGCCGTCATGAAGCGGGTGGTGGCCATCAGGATCCGTGTAGGAAGGGGCAGCACGAGGTCAAGACCTTCAAAGAAAGCGACGAATTGAGGGAGGATGAAGAAGACAAGGAAGAGGACGATGCCAACGGCGAAGGTGAAGACCACGAGAGGGTAGGTGATGGCAGCCCGCACCTTCTGGCGGAGGGCAAGATCCTTTTCAAAGAACGAGGCGATACGCTGGAGAACATCGTCGAGGACTCCCCCAACTTCCCCTGCCCGCACCATATTGACCACGAGGCTACTAAACGCATCTGGGTGCTTGGCCATCGCGTCGGAGAGAGGGCTCCCTTCCTCCACATCCCTTCGCACGACCCCGATGATCTCACGCAGACGCGCGTTTTCTGTTTGGGACTCCAGGATGGTGAGGGTCCGTACAATGGAGAGCCCGGCGTTGACCATCGTGGCGAACTGGCGGCTGAACACGGTGAGGTCTCGCAGGCCAATGCGCTGGAATCGCCGGAATGCCACCCCGAGATCGAAGCGCCTGCGCTCTTCCTCCAGGCGAGTGATGAAGAACCCCATCTCCTGGAGCTTCGCAACCACCATGGCCTCATTGTCGGCCTCGATGGTCCCAGTCAGAACGCGGCCCGAGCTGTCTCTTGCGCTGTAACGGAAGACGGCCATATCTGCTTCACGAGATCCATCTGGTCAGCACCACAGCGTAGGAGCAAAACCCATACCCCTCCACGGGAATGCTCCACGAAAAGGAGGGACCTGCCCTACTCTTCCACGTGCACCACACGGAGGACCTCCTCCACCGAGGTGATCCCCAAGATCACCTTCTCGATCCCGTCTCGCTGGAGGGTCCGCATGCCTAGCCGGATAGCCGCTTCTTTGATCGCCGTTCCAGGTGCTCGCGCCGTAATGAGGCGACGGATCTCCTCCTCCACCTTCAGGATCTCGAACACCCCCACCCTCCCTCGGTATCCAATTGTATTGCACTCCTCGCACCCCACAGGCCTGAAAAAGGTGTAGCCCTGAGAATTCTTGCCTCCACCGGCATTGAGGCCGAGGCGTGCGAGGAGTTCAGGAGTTGGCTCGTAGGGAACCTTGCAACGGGGACACAAGGTGCGGACCAGACGTTGCGCTGCCGCCCCGATGACGGAGGAGGAGACGAGGTATGGCTCGATGCCCATGTCCAACAGCCGGGTGAATGCCCCTGCGGCATCGTTGGTGTGCAAGGTGGAGAGGACAAGGTGTCCTGTGAGGGCAGCATGGACGGCAATGCGCGCTGTCTCCTCGTCGCGGATCTCCCCGACCATGATGATATCCGGGTCCTGGCGCAGGAAGTGGCGCAGCGCCCGGGCGAAGGTCACCCCTGCTTTGGGGTTGACCTGGACCTGGTTGATCCCGTGGAGCTGGTACTCCACGGGATCCTCCACCGTGAGGATGTTGACCTCCGGGGAGTTCAGGCGGTTGAGGATGGCATAGAGCGTCGTCGTCTTCCCACTCCCTGTGGGACCCGTCAGGAGAAACATCCCGTACGGCTTGGAGATGATGCTTTGGAGTTTTTCCAGATCGTCTGGAAGCAGCCCCAACCGATCTAGGCTGAGCAGGGCGGTGCTCCTGTCCAGGTTGCGCAGGACTACCTTCTCCCCATACACCGTCGGAATGGTGGAGACGCGGATGTCGTAATCGGTGTTATCTACGCGCACATAGATACGCCCATCCTGGGGCTGCCTGCGCTCGGCGATGTCCATCTCAGCCATGATCTTGATCCGGGACACGAGGGCAGGCTGAATGTGCTTGGGAAGCGTCATGACCTGGTAGAGAACCCCATCGATCCGGTAGCGCACCCGAACCCGCTTGTCCTGAGGTTCGATATGGATGTCGCTGGCTCGCTTCCGCACCGCCTCTGTGATCAACCGGTTGACCAAGCGAACAACCGGCGCCTCCTCCACCAGCACCTTGAGCTGGTCCACCCCGAGCTCTTCCTCAACCTTCAGGGAGGCCAGTTCCTCCTCAACGCGCCGGTCGTCGGTCGGATACTGGGTGATCACCCGGTGGAAGTCTTCTTCCGTGATCACCGCGGGCCGGACCTCCAGCCCGGTGAGACGCCGGATGTCGTCCTGGGCCAGGATGTCCAGGGGATCCACCATCCCCAGGGTTAGGACGCCATTCTCCTTGCTAATGGGGATGACCCGGTGCTGGCGGGCAAGGGGCTCAGGA
>JAUQQG010000092.1 GCA_030550015.1 bacterium
CTGGATGACGATCAACGATCAGCTTCGTGAGGGTTACCTTGGAACGTACCTGCCAAGGGTATATCTGCGGGGGATGCAGAAAGGCCGTCGCCCAGGCCTACGACCAAACCTGGCAGGATCTGCGCCACCTGACTATCTGGCAACACCAAACCATCCTGCGCTTCCCCAGGTATCGGGTGATCTATCCTGACTGCGGCGTGCGCACCGAGGCCCTGGACTTCGCCGACGTATACTCTCATCGAAGGACCTCCTTTCTCCCGAGCTTGTCTTTTCTTGCAGTTTAAGACTTATTGAGCAGGGAGGGGAGGCCCGACCTCATATCGTCAGAGATGACAATATCACAGACCGACGACAAGAGCTTCTTCAGCACCTCGTGTACCCACCAAAAGACTGTTATAATGAAATCGTCCAGGCAGACGCGGTTTGCCACCATGGTGGATGCCCTCTATTGGGCCTGCGTCCTGTGGGAGAGGAATCGGCGCAAGGAGTTGGCCGAGCACTTGTCGCAAACCTACGGTGCCAACGAGATTTTCTGGAGGGTAGCGCAGCCCATCAGCGAGGTTCTGCCCGGGGGCGACAAGGAGAAAGGGAGCCCTCCAGGGCCTCCTCTGCAGCCGCGAGTGTACAATGGAGAGACAACAACGTTTCTTTATGAGGAGGGATAGCGATGAAACGGCGCGAGGAGATTGAGCGCATCCTGCGGGAACACAAGGCAGAACTTCGGGAGAAATACGGTGTCCGCGAGATCGGCCTCTTTGGATCCTACGTGCGTGGCGAGCAGCGCCGGCGCAGCGATGTGGACATCCTGGTGGAGTTTGATACCGTGCCGGGGTTGCTCAAGTTTTTGGAACTGGAGGAGTACCTTTCCCGCCTGCTTGGCGTTCAGGTGGACTTGGTACGCAGGGCATCCATCCGTAAGGAACTCCGCGGGCGCATTCTCAGCGAAGTAGTGATGGTATGAAGCGCGAATATTCCTTATTTCTGAAAGACATCCTGGAGGCGATAGAGCGGATTGAGCGGTTTATGGGCGAAACGACCTTTGAAGCGTTCTCCCAGGACGACCTACTCAGCAGCGCAGTCGTGCGGCAATTGGAAATCATTGGTGAGGCCGCCAAGCACCTTCCGGCTGCGGTCCGCAACCGATACCCTGACATCCCCTGGAGCAGTATGGCGCGCATGCGCGACTGGCTGTTGCACGGCTACTGGACAGTGGATAACGAAATTGTTTGGAGGGTGATCAAGGAAGAACTTCCAGCCCTGAAACCTAAACTCCGTGAAATTTACGAGAAGGAGATCTAACACGGTTACGATTTTACCTGCACAGTTGCCAGACTCTCGTATTCTACTGCCCTGAACCTCCCCACAGCTAAAGCCGGGGAGTTCTGAGAGGAGCCACCGCTACCTCTCCCCGGCTCTCGCCACTCACTCGTGTCAGATTCTTCGGCGGAAGAGTAAGTCTCAGGCCGATGCCGGTGACAGTCACAATAGGCGGAGGATCGACCCCGCCGGATACCTCCCGCAGTTTGCGCAGCAGGCGGCTCTTGTGGTAATTGATCTGGTTTCGCTCCACAAATTTCTCGGTCCCCCACAGCTCCTCGCAGAGCCTGCTGTATGGCACGGTCTGCTGGGGGGTGCGGGCCAAAGCGACCAGCAACTTGTACTCCATGGGTGTAAGGTGCACCACCCTTCCGCGATAGCGGACCGAGCCGGGGTCGGAGAGGTCCAGTACCGGAACGTCCTCTGCAGGCAGCCTCTCTTCCGACAAAGATGCGGAAGTGTGGGACGGCTCTGGAGTGCTCCCAACCTTTGCAAGGAGGCGGCGGACAATGACCTTGGGGATCACCCTGCCGAGCACGTCCAGCGGCACTTCAAGGAGTGAGTGAGGATCGCCGAACCCTTCTTCTACAAGCCTGCGTATGTGGTCCCTTCCAAGCCCCCTTACGCGGAGCCTTGCCAGAGCAAGCCCTGGGGTTCGGACCCCGAAAGGCAGGCGGGATGCGAGATCTGTGAGCGTTCTTTTCAAGGCATCGGTGGCTCCCGCCGCCTCTGCAGCATCGGCCATCCCCTGCACGACCCACGATATGGACTCAGCCGCCCGCACAAGCGTCCCCGCGCTGATCCGGTACTGCTGCTCGATTTCAGAAGTGGGGATCCCCTCAACCCACCCCTGAAGTGCAAGCGCCAGCTTGGCATACCGGGTCTCCTCGTAGTTCAGCACGAGAGCCGACCCTATCTGCGCACAAGTTGGTCCTCTCGCAGGGTTGATCCCATGCTCTCGGACCTGGCGCTCGTAGATTCCCTTCCTGTACTCCTCCCCTGACAGAGGAACGGGAATCTCCATGGGTGGGAGCATCCGGCAGGCGGTCAAAAGAATTTCGAGCGTTGAGGGAGGAGTCCCATGGTTGGTCCACCCCTGAACGACCCCGACGACCGACCGGGGAACTCCTGCAGACGCCACGGCACGGCCCATCCGCGTCAGAAAGACCTTCCCACCCTCCGACACCTCGAGGAGCCCCTCTTTGCGACAGACCGCTATCGCTCGGTCGACCTTCTCCCTGTCTAGTTCAGAGCTAAGCCACCCTTTGCTCCCTGCCAGCGTGCGAGCCATCCAACTTTGCACCTCTTCTCCATTTCCGGCCACCTGCGCTGCCAGGCAGCGCAGCACTGTCTCCTCCAACGGCTCCTCCGGAAGGCACGAGACAACAGCTTCGCAGTTCTGTTCCATGTACCGCCACAGGCTGTCCCTGAGGAAAGGGGAGGGCGCGAGGAGGACCGCCCTCCCGAATTCGTCCTTAAAGCGCCTTCCTGCCCTTCCTGCCATGGCCTCAAACACTGACTGGGGCAGGGGCCTGCGATAGTACCCAGCGGGAGTCCTTGATGACTCCCACATCCATGGGGTGATGATGACCGTCCTTGCCGGGGTGTTTATCCCGCTAGCGAGGGTGGTGGTCGCTACGACCACACGGACCTCCTCGTTCCGGATCCCGGCCTCTATGGCCCAGCGCTCCGGGGCCAGGAGGTCGCCGTTGTGGAAGGCTACTCCTTTTCGCAGCGTCCGCATGAGGAGGTTACGGCTCGACGTCACTTCCAGGGGCATGAGCGCGTCGATGACTCCCTCCGCCGGCGGGCAGTCCACGACCTCCGCCAGGCGGGCAGCCCACTCCCTGCACTTGGGGCGGCTTGGGATGAACACCATGACCTGCTCCCCGGCTGCCACGCATGCGTTTACCATCTGCACCAGCATGGCCTCCCACGTTTCCCCGTTGACTTCTGGAAAAGGCTCTTCCCCCTCTTCCCCGCCATCGGCGCGGTAGCGGAATACCCCACAGTACACCACGCCCTTCCTGAGCGGCACCGGCCTGCGCTCGTCCGAAAGCAGCCTGGCACCAAGCCAGCTGGCGAGCTCCCAGGGATTTCCTACCACCGCCGAAAGGGCCAGCAACCGGGATGAGGGAGAGCGGGTTGCGGCCATGGTTAGCAACATCTCCGCTTCAGGGCCGCGATCCCGGTCGCCGATGATCTGCAGCTCATCGGCGATAACCAGGTCCAACCCATGCAGCCAGGTGGGCTCTTTGAGGGCGAGCGACAGTGCCTTCTCGTACACGGCTACTGTGACCTCAACCTCCCCGGAAAGGATGCGAGGGTCGTCTTCTTTATGGTCGGAATCGGTCACGGCGACTCTGACTCCGTATGCTCCGTATCTGCGGCTCATGTCCTCTGCGCGCTCCGCGGCCAGGGCTCGAAGGGGGACCAGGTAGAGAACGTGGCGGCCGCGCAACCCGGCGTGGACGGCAGCAAGCTCGGCCAGGAAGCTTTTCCCCGAAGATGTTGGAGAAGCGACCACCAGGCGCCCTCCTTCCAGCACATTGAATCTCTCGATGGCAAGGGCCTGAACAGGCAGCAGATGCGTGCCGAGTTCTTGAACCCAATGCCCGATCAGGCCTTCGGGGAACCCGAATTGCGCCAGCTCGCGCATGTGCATACTCCCACCCCCAGCGTTGCCACCATGATATACGAACGTT
>JAUQQG010000088.1 GCA_030550015.1 bacterium
TCTGCGATGAGGACTCGCAGCCCCATACGATCCCCCTACAAAAAAGGCAACGGCGCCTTTCCCCTTTCAGGCGCCGTTGCCTGCGTGTACGTCACGGTACTCGAGGGTATTGTACCTTCAAGCGGCCGCTTGCGTCAACTCCTGGATGAACTTGTTGAACGCCCGCATCAGGCGGGACTTCTTGCGGGACACGGTATTCTTATGCTCGATCCCTTTGGCGGCGAGCTTATCAAGCGCCTTGACAGCAGCGATGAGAGCAGCCCGAGCTTCTTCCACGGTCCCTGCCTGGAATACTTTCTTCACCAGGGTCTTCGCCCGGGAGCGATACGCTTGGTTTCGTAGCCTTCTTTTTTCCGATTGCCGGTGCCGCTTCAGCGCTGAAAGGTTCTTCTTCGCCACCTTTGGCTTCCTCCCGATGAATGAAATGGTCCTGTTTCCTCAGCCAGCACAATCTCCTACGAGATTTTGCTGGGCTCCGTGGATGACGGGGAGATTTTACCATGGGGAAGGGAGGTTGACAAGCTTCCCTTGAGCTCCCGGGGGGACCGGCGTGTTATAATGGGGCAGGTCTTCTTTGACAGTTGGTTGGATGGTGCGTGGTGGACGAACCTGCGGTTGTACGAACAGCGCAGGCAACCCGACGTGTGGCCCGCGCCGCTGGCCTCATGGCTGTGGCCACGCTCCTCAGCCGCTTCCTCGGCCTCCTCAGGGAGGTTGCCACCGCTGCCTTCTTCGGAGCAACCAGCGCCAAGGGAGCCTTTGTCATCGGGTACAACATCCCGTTCTTCATCCAGCGCCTCCTGCTGAGTGGGACGTTGAGCATCGTGTTCATCCCCACGCTCAGTGAGTACCTGGCCAAGGGGGACGATGAGGAAGTCCATCGCATTTCCACCACCATCTTCAACCTTGTGGTCCTTCTCGGGGTACTCATGGTTCTGGCGGGTCTTGCCTTAGCGCCCCTGTTGGTCACCCTCTCGGCCCCGGGCTTCCGCTGGACTGATCCTGACCTGATCCCTTTAGCCGTCCGGCTTACCCGGATCATGTTTGGAGCGATGTTCTTCCTTGCCCTCTCGGGGTTTGCCATGGGGTATCTCCATGCGCACCAGCACTTCACCGCGCCCGCCCTCGCCCCTCTCCTGTTCAACAGCGTGATCATTGGGGGGATCTTCCTGCTCGGTCCCCTCCTTGGGGTCACAGGGCTTGCAGTGAGCTTCCTCCTGGGTTGGGCCCTGCAGTTTGCCGTCCAGGTGCCTGCCGCCCTCCGTCATGGGTTCCGCTGGCGTCCAAGCCTTGAGCTCCGCCACCCCGCAGTGCGGGAGATGGCCCGGTTAAGCCTCCCGGCCATGTTGGGCCTCGCTGTTGTGGAAGTCAATGCATATGTAGACAGGTTCTTTGCCTCCTTCCTTCCGGCAACCCCTCAGGTCAACTACGTGGCAGTCCTGGACTATGCCTACCAGGTAGTCCAGGCGCCTGTTTCCATCTTTGGGATCTCTATCGCGACAGCCGTGTTTCCCACCTTGGCGCGGCACGCTTCCCTGGGGGACCGCGTTGCTCTCCGAGAGGCGAACTCCCTGGGGATCCGGATGGTCCTCTTCGCCACAATGCCGCTGGTCGGGCTCTTCTTGGCTGCCAGCAAATCCATGGTACGCTTGATCTTTGAGCGCGGGGCGTTTGCTCCGGAATCCACGGCCGCAGTGGCAAGCGCTGTCGTTGGGTACGCTGTAGGTCTTGCCGCCATCGCTTCCTACTATATCCTCACTCGCACCTTCTACGCCCAGCACGATGTCCTCACACCAGTAAAAGTGGGCGCTGCGATGATTGGCGTCAACGCGTTTTTGGATGTTGCGCTCATGCAGGTCCTGGGCCACACTGGAATCGCCCTGGCGACCTCGCTGGTGGCTATTGCCAATGTAGGAACCCTCCTTTGGCTCCTCCGACGGCGTTGGGGCGCCGTGGACGGAAGGCGGATTGGGCAGACGCTGGGGAAGGTGACAATCGCCTCGGTTGCCCTGGGGGTCGCAGCGTTCTCCCTCCTCCACGGGGGAGGGGAACTGGTTGAGTTGGGGGGTCTCTCTGGCCAGGTCCTCAGGCTCTTTGCGGCCGCCGCAGGAGGGGCGTTAGCCTATCTCGTTGCCTGCTTCCTTCTCAGGGTGGAGGAGGTGAAGATGGTCTTTGACCTCCTCCGCTACCGGGCTCGTCCCCTGCGTTGACAATCGAAAACGTTGGGTGATAAGCTCGATGCGGAAGGGGGGAATGAGCTTCGGCAAAATCTCTTGGCGAGACGATGCCGAGGAGTACACCACCCGGGCCGCGGCCGGTGAGAGAATGGTGCAACTAGACCCGCGCAAACGGCAGATCCTCAAGGCTGTGATCAACGAGTACATTGCCACGGCAGAGCCTGTGGGATCGGAGACCATTGCCCTCCGGTACAACCTAGGGGTAAGCCCAGCGACGGTGCGGAACGAGATGGCTGCTTTGGAGGAGATGGGGTACCTGCACCAACCGTACACCTCCGCGGGCCGTGTTCCCACTGACCGCGCCTACCGCCTCTACGTGGATACGCTGGTTGAGGAAGAGGAGAAGGAAATCCTTTCCCTGGAGAGGGAGCGACTGCGCCGCCGTTTCCGGTTTTCCGTGGGGGAGCCTGCGGAAGCAGTAGAAGAGGCAGCCCGCACCCTCGCCATGGTGACCGAGTATGCCTCCATCGTGGCAGAGCCCCAGCCCGAGCATGGGGTCTTAAAGCACCTCCACCTCATCCCGCTCAGCGATACGGAGGCTATCGCGGTGATCATCACCGATACGGGGGTGATCGAGGGGAAAGTTGTACAGTTCACGGACGGGTTCAGCCCAGATGAGCTCGATCGCCTTTCGCGCCACATTAGCCGTCGCCTCGCAGGATATCCCCTGGGGGAGATCACCGACCGTCTGCTTGCGCAGGTGATCCAGGAAGCGGTTCGCCATGAGAGGGCGATCCAACAGCTCAAGCGCATCCTCCGGAAAAGCCTCTGGTTGAGCCTACGTGCTCGCGTCTACATCGAGGGAACAGCGAACATTCTCCTCCAGCCAGAGTTCCAAGACATCCGCAGGGTACGCCCCTTGCTCTCGATGCTCGAGCAGGAGGAGGTGCTCCATGACCTTCTCAGTGATGCCGTGTCTAAGGGATTCTTAGTGCTCATCGGGAGCGAGAACCGGTATGTGGAAATGCAAGCATGTAGCGTGATTGCTGCATGTTACCGCGTGGGCGGCCGGCCAGCCGGGGCGGTGGGGATCATCGGGCCAACGCGCATGCCTTACAAGAAAGTCATCCCAACTGTCCAGTTCCTGGCAGAGAGTCTTGGAGAAGCCCTCACCCAGCTCACCCACCCCACCAGGATTTCTTGATGTC
This sequence comes from bacterium, assembly GCA_030550015.1. GTDB lineage: Bacteria > Sysuimicrobiota > Sysuimicrobiia > Sysuimicrobiales > Thermofontiviventaceae > Thermofontivivens > Thermofontivivens primus. The sequence goes on from JAUQQG010000088.1 coordinate 3,386, forward strand.
TATGGACCATGGCGAAGCGGGACTACTACGAGATCTTAGGCGTTGACCGGAACGCCTCCCAGGAGGAGATCAAGCGGGCCTTCCGCCGTCTCGTGCGTGAGTACCATCCCGACGTCCGCAGGGATGACCCCGAGGCCAACGAACGGTTCAAGGAGATCAATGAGGCCTACCAGGTTCTGAGCGACCCGGAGAAACGAGCTCGCTATGATCGGTATGGGCATGCTGGAGTGGAGGGGGCGATTCGCCCCGATTTCGAGGTAGACCTGGGCGACTTCGGGTTCGGCCCATTTGAGGACCTCTTCGAAGCCTTCTTTGGGACCCGCCGGACGGCAGAGCGAGTGGAGTGGGAGGGCCCCCAGCGCGGCGATGACCTGAAGGTCTCCGTGGAGATCTCCCTCGAGGAAGTGGCCACGGGCACCGAGAAGACCGTGGAGGTCCGGAGGTTGGAGACCTGTCCATCCTGCTTCGGCACTGGGACTGAGCGAGGAGGGGGACCGGAGACCTGTTCCACCTGCAAGGGGAGGGGAGAGGTCAGGCATACGCGGCGCACCGCCTTTGGGTATTTCACCCAGATAACCACCTGCCCACGGTGTCGGGGGACCGGGACGATCCTCCGGAACCCCTGCCGAGAATGCGGAGGGACAGGGAGGGTGTATGCGCGGCGGGAGGTCAGCGTGAGGATCCCTCCCGGGATCGAGGAGGGCACGCGGCTGCGCATCCCGGGGGAGGGATCAGCAGGGGTGCAAGGGGGTCCTCGCGGGGACCTCTATGTCTACGTGACGTTTGCTCCGCATCCTCTCTTTGAGCGAAATGGGCGCGATCTTCTGTGCGAGATCCCAATCTCCATGGTCCAAGCGGCCCTCGGTGATGAGATTGAGATCCCCGGTCTAGAAGGACCAATCTCCCTCACGATCCCCCCGGGGGTTCAACCTGGCCAGACTCTCTCCTTGGAAGGAAAGGGGCTTCCTGACCGGAACGGCCGCAGGGGGGACCTGCACGTGCGCCTGCGCGTGGAGATTCCCACGGATCTCTCCCCTGAGGAGCAGGAGCTGCTGCTGAAACTCGCCAAGCTCCGGGGCCAGAGGATCAAACCTCCTTCGAAATCGCTCTTAGAAAAGGTGAAGGAATTGTTCTCGTGAGGGGCGGGTGCGCACGCCCTGGAGGATGGCCATGCGGTGGGTGGAGATCTCTGTTCGCGTCAGCCCCATGGCCGCAGAGGCAGTTGCGACGATCCTCCTTGAAGCCCGCACCGGAGGCGTCGTAGAGGAAATTCCCTCTCCTGGAGAGGTCCTCCTCAAGGCTTACCTTCCCCTGGGGCCGGCCACAGAGGTGACCCTGGGAACTATTGCCAAGAGGATTTCTGCCCTTCCAGGGTTCGGCCTCGACCTTGGGAAAGGGGAGCTTTCCACCCGGGAGATCGATGAAGAAGACTGGGCACATGGGTGGAAGGCTTACTTCCACACCCTGAAGATCGGTCGCCTGGTGATCAAGCCCACCTGGGAGAGCTACGCCCCCTCTCCAACGGAGGTGGTCGTGGAGCTTGACCCTGGGATGGCCTTTGGGACAGGTCTCCATCCTTCCACGAGGCTGTGCCTGGAGTTCCTCGAGAGAACCCCTCTAGAGGGAAGGGTCGTCTTCGACATTGGAACCGGTTCGGGGATCCTCGCCATTGCCGCGGCAAAGCTTGGAGCGGCAAGGGTGGTAGCCGTGGACAACGATCCCATTGCAGTGGAGGTCGCTACGAGGAATGTCGCGCATAATCGCCTGATCGACCGGATCACCGTTCGGCATGGGGAGGGATGGAATGCCGTGGACGGGACGGCTCACCTGATCGTGGCCAACATCACCGCGAAGGTTATCCGAGAGCTCCTCCCACACGTCAACGAGCATCTCGAGCCCTCTGGACGGTTCGTGGCTTCGGGGATCGTTGCAGGGGAGATCCCGGGGGTTCTCCGCGAGGCCTTGGCGCGCAACCTGCAGCCCGTGGAAATCCGCGAGGAAGAGGAGTGGAGGTGTATTGTCCTCACGCCCGCGGGTGCGCGATGAGGCGGTTCTTTGTACGTCCCGAACATGTGCGAGGGGAAGAACTCCTCCTCGTCGGGGAGGAGGCCCGACATGCCTTTGAGGTCTTGCGCCTTGGCCCTGGTGCCAAGGCTCTGGCGTTTGACGGGGCCGGGCGGGAGTATGTATTCGAAGTGACCTCGGCGAGCTCAAAAGCCTTAGCCGGGCGGATCTTGGAGGTGCGAGAGGGGAAGGGGATCCTTCCCCTCTCGCTCACCCTTGTCCAAGGTGTCCCGAAAGGGAGGAAGATGGACCTCATTGTGCGCATGGGGACAGAGGCTGGGATCGATACCTTCATCCCCGTGGTCACGCGGAGGACCGTTGTGCGATTTGAGGAGAAGGCTTCCTCGAAGGTCCTGCGCTGGCAGCGTATCGCCAGGGAAGCGGCAAAACAATCCCAGCGGACCACTGTCCCCTCCGTCCTGAGCGTCTGCACGCTCGAAGAGGCGCTTTGGCAGGTGGACAGTTCAGATCTGATTCTGATGCCCTGGGAGGGGGAGCGGCAGAGGACGCTCGGGGAGGTGCTGGCTCGCAACCGGCAGGCACGACAGGTGGTCATCCTCATTGGGCCAGAAGGCGGGTTCGAACCAGGCGAGGTCCAGGAGGCCGTCGCGCACGGTGCCGTCACAGTTTCCTTAGGTCCCCTCGTGTACCGGACGGAGACCGCAGGAGTTGTGACCGCTGCCATGGTCATCTACGAGCTGGTCCTCCGGCCATTTCCTTAAAGTATCGTGCAAAGGATCCAAGAGGCTCCCACAGGGAGATTGCATCAGGACCCCAAATCGCGCATGACCCCTGCAGGAATCTGGAGAGGTACGTCGAAGCAAAATCCAAAAACAGGCAGCCATTAATGGGCCCCAGCGAGGGAACGATGGTTGCAGAAGGGTTCTCATTCTCTCTGGTGAAAGGGGCCTGCGAAAGGCCCCTTTTCGTGTACCCCTCTATGTCGATTCCCTTCCACCTGATCCCTCGCAGCCTTTGCATTTTTATTCACTTATGTGTATAATTATACGCACACAGGGGAGGTTTCTATGAAAGCCATCTTGGCGCTTGAAGACGGGACCACCTTCGTGGGGGAGCCCCTGGGCAAGCTGGGGATTGCCAGGGGAGAGGTGGTCTTCACCACGAGCATGACGGGGTACCAGGAGGTCCTCAGCGACCCCTCCTACCGGGGACAGATCGTGGTGATGACCTATCCTTTGATTGGGAACTACGGCGTGAGCGAAGACGCGTGGGAGGCTCCTGAAATCCACGTGGCTGGCTTTGTCGTCCGGGAACCCACCGTCCCCAGCCACTGGAAGGCTGTCTCCGACCTGCACTCTACCCTTCGTGCCAGAGGGATCGTAGGGATTTCCGGAGTGGACACGCGCCGTCTTGTGCTCCATCTGCGCACGAAAGGGCTCATGCGAGGCGTCATCGGCCCTTCCCTGTATCCACCGCAAGAACTCGTTTCCATGGCGCGCGCGATCCCTCACATTGGTGCGCAGGGCCTTGTGGAAGAAGTCTCCCCGCTCCATCCTCAGCACTTCCCAGGGGATGGACCGCGGATCGCGCTCTTGGACTGCGGCGTCAAGCGAGGGATCCTCTCAGCGCTCCAGGTGCGTGGGTGCGAGGTATGGTGCGTTCCCCCTCGCATGCCCGCCCAGGAGATCTTGGGGTTCAACCCAGATGGGATTGTCATTTCCAATGGCCCCGGCGATCCCGCAAGGCTCGTCGACGTGGCCAGGGAAGTCGGCCATCTCCTGGAGAAGAAGCCAGTTCTGGGGATCTGCCTCGGCCACCAGCTCGTAGCCCTTGCCATGGGTGCGCGCACCTACAAGATGAAGTTCGGCCACCGGGGGTCTAACCATCCTGTGGAGTGGGTGGGGCGCGGTAAGGTGCTCATCACCACCCAAAACCACGGGTTTGCCGTAGAGGAAGAGACCCTCCCCAAGGAGGTGGAGGTGAGCTTCCGTCACCTCCACGATGGGACGGTGGAAGGCTTGCGTCACCGTCGCCTTCCAGTACTCACCACCCAGTTCCATCCTGAAGGGCGTCCTGGCCCGCGGGACGCAGAAGGAGTGTATGACCTCTTCCTGGATATGGTGCGTGGTCATGCCTAAGCGAGGAGAGATTCGAAAGGTTTTGATCATTGGGTCTGGGCCCATTGTCATTGGCCAGGCCGCCGAGTTCGACTATTCAGGAACCCAGGCCTGCAAGGCCCTCTCCGAGGAGGGGATCGAGGTTGTTCTGGTCAACAGCAATCCAGCCACCATCATGACCGACGTGGAGGTGGCCGATAGGGTCTACATCGAACCCCTCACTGTGGAGTTCCTGCGCCAGATCATTGCCCGCGAACGCCCCGACGGTTTGCTTCCCACCATGGGAGGACAGACAGGTTTGAACCTGGCCGTTGCCCTGGCCCGAGAGGGCATCCTGGAGGAGTACGGCGTGGAGGTTCTGGGGACGCCCCTTGAGGCCATCCGACGTGCTGAGGATCGCGAGCTGTTTAAGCAGGCTATGGAGGAGATCGGAGAGCCAGTATTGGAGAGCGCGGTGGTCCACTCGATCCCCGAAGCCCTTGCCGTCGCCCAGGAGTTGGGCTACCCCGTCGTCGTCCGGCCGGCCTATACGCTGGGAGGTACGGGCGGTGGGCTGGCCAGGAACCCCAAGGAGCTCGAGGAAATTGCGCACCGGGGCCTCCTCCACAGCCCCATCCAGCAGGTTCTCATCGAGCGCAGCGTCGCTGGGTGGAAGGAGATCGAGTACGAGGTCATGCGCGATGGTGCGGACAACGTCATCACCGTGTGCAACATGGAGAACCTTGATCCCATGGGCGTACACACTGGGGACAGCATCGTGGTCGCGCCGAGCCAGACCCTCTCTGACGAGGAGTACCAGCTCCTCCGTTCGGCAGCCCTGCGCATCATCCGCCACCTGGGGATCCAGGGAGGATGCAACATCCAGTTCGCTCTCGATCCACACAGCTTGCGGTACTACGTCATCGAGGTAAACCCGCGGGTGAGCCGCAGCAGCGCCCTGGCGAGCAAGGCAACGGGGTATCCCATCGCCCGGGTGGCGGCGAAGATTGCTGTGGGGCTCCGCCTCGACGAGATTCGCAACCAAGTCACCGGGGCCACCACAGCGTGCTTCGAGCCAGCCCTTGACTATGTCGTGGTGAAGATCCCCCGCTGGCCCTTCGACAAGTTCCGCTCCGCCGACCGTACCCTCGGCACGCAAATGAAGGCGACGGGTGAGGTGATGGCCATTGGGAGGTGTGTTGAGGAGGCCCTTCTCAAGGCTTTGCGGTCGCTTGAGATCCACGTCGACGGGCTGCTCTACCCACCGGCCAAGAGATGGTCCGCTGCCGAGGTACGGGAACGACTCTCCATCCCCACGGATGAGCGCCTCTTCGCCATCGCCGAAGCCCTCCGCCGCGGGCTCCCAGTCGAGGAAATCTCCGCGGTGAGCGGTATCGACCGGTTCTTCGTCCAGGCCATTGCCAATATTGTGGAGATGGAGAAGGCCATCGCTGCATCTGCACAACAGACAACGCTGAGCGCTCAACTCCTCCATGCAGCCAAGCGCCTGGGGTTTTCAGACCGAACCATCGCCATCCTCGCAGGGAAGGAAGAGGAGGAGATCCGAAAGATCCGGAGAGGGCTTGGCCTCAAGCCAGTCTACAAGGTGGTGGACACGTGCGCTGGGGAGTTCCCTGCCGCCACGCCTTATTTCTACTCGACCTACGAGGAAGAGGATGAAGTCCCGCCCCTTCGCCATCGTCGTGTCCTCGTTCTGGGCTCAGGTCCCATCCGGATCGGGCAGGGGATTGAGTTCGACTACTGTACCGTCCACGCCGTGAAGGCTCTCCAGCAGGCCGGGGTGGAGGCGGTGATCATCAATAACAACCCGGAGACCGTCTCCACGGACTTCGACACCTCAGACCGCCTCTACTTCGAACCCCTGACGCTTGAGGATGTCCTCCACGTGGTGGAACGTGAGCAGCCTGAGGGGGTTCTGGTGCAGTTTGGGGGGCAGACGGCGTTAAACTTGGCCGTCCCTCTCGCCCGCGCCGGAGTTCAGGTTCTGGGGACGCCCGTGGAAAGCCTGGACATCAGCGAGGACAGGAGCCGCTTCGATGCCCTCCTTCGTCACCTCCACATCCCGAGGCCTCCGGGTGGGACGGCAACCTCCCTGGAGGAAGCCATGGCGCTAGGCGAGACTCTGGGGTTCCCGCTCCTTGTCCGTCCGTCCTACGTCCTGGGAGGGAGGGGGATGGAGATCGTGGAGGATGCCACGGCCTTGCGGGAATATGTCCAGGCCGCTTTGGACTCCTCCCTGCGCACAGGGGAAGCTCCCAAGCCGGTGCTCATCGACCGCTACCTTGAGGGCAAGGAGGTCGAGGTGGATGCGATCTCGGATGGGCAGGAAGTGCTGATCCCCGCGATCATGGAGCACATCGAGCGCGCCGGTGTACACTCTGGGGACAGCCTTGCTGTCCTCCCTGCACAGTCCCTGAGCACGGAGGAGCAAGACCAGATTGTAGCGTACACCGCGCTCCTCGCGCGCGCCCTTCAGGTGCGCGGCTTTCTCAATGTTCAGTTCGTAGTGTTCGAAGGACAGGTGTACGTGCTGGAGGCCAACCTTCGGGCGAGCCGGACAGTGCCGTTTGTGAGTAAAGCCACGGGCGTGCCCATGGTGAACCTCGCCACGCGCGTCATGCTGGGGACCCCCCTCTCTGAGTTGGGTTTCCGAGGCATCCAGCTCCTCCCTCCCCCGCATCTCATCGCCGTCAAGGCCCCCGTCTTCTCTACAGAAAAGCTGTTCTTCGCCGATGTGGCCCTTGGGCCAGAGATGAAGTCCACCGGCGAGGTCATGGGGATCGATACAACCCTCCAGGGAGCCCTGTACAAGGCACTCCTGGCGTCTGGAGTTCAAATCCCGCCCCCTCCCGGGGCGCTCGTCTCCGTCGCCGATCGCGACAAGGAACAGCTCGTGGAGTTGCTCAGGGCTTTGCAGTCGCTGGGGTTACGCCTGTACGCCCCTGATGCGATATGCACGTTCCTAAGGGACTGTGGCCTGGAGGTTTCACCGGTGGGCAGCCAGGATGGGGATTTTCTTAGGCTCATCCGCTCGGGGGAGGTTGGAGTCGTCCTCAGCACACCAGGTCCTGTTGGAACTCGGGAACAGCAAGGCTTTCGCCTGCGCCGCGCAGCGGCCGAAGCGCGGATCTCCTGCTTCACCTCTCTCGACACCGCCTGGGCGCTCGTGCACGTCCTTGAGGCTATCCGCAGGGGAGAGATCATCCCCGCAAACCCAATGGTCGTCCAGCCGCTGTTTTGAATACTGGCAACGTCTGGGATTGTTGCCCAGGGGTACCCTTGGGCTCCACGAGGGGAAAACAGATCACCTGCCTAGTCCCCGGGGGTCGACCCCTGGAGCTGGCCTCCCGCTTAACACCGGAACTGGCTCAGCTGGGAAAAGAAGGAATCAGCGGAGCTATGGCGAATATATAACCGAAAGCACCTACAGGGTGCGGACTCCCGCAAGGGAAGGAGGGAAGATAGATGAACAAGGAGCAGCTGGTCGAGCGCGTTGCCAGCAAGACCGGCCTGACCAAGAAGGCCGCTCTTGAGGCGGTGAATGCGGTGATCGATACCATCACCGGTAGCCTGAAGCGCGGTGAGAAGGTCACCCTTGTTGGGTTTGGGACCTTCTCCGTGCGGAGGAGGGCCGCCCGCGAAGGGCGCAACCCTCAGACCGGGCAGAAGATTCGCATTCCCGCCAAGAAGGTTCCCGCGTTCACCGCGGGCAAGGAGCTAAAGGCTGCGGTGAAGTAAAGCGCTCGACGAGCTCAGCAAACGAGGGCAGGCGTCCTGCGGGAGGACCTGCCCTTTTTGTTTCCCTTTGCGTGACCAGGGAGGCTCCGGCAAAGTCGGTAATGGTTTCCGGCGCCCTTGCTCCCTCTTCCCGCCTGGGCAGGAGAACGCTTCTTTCTCCAAGAAACAGAAGACCATCCTGGGATTCTCGGGAGGGTTTGGATGGCGGCGCGCGTACTGGACGGAAAGGCTCTTGCTCGGTCCGTGGAAGAGGAGGTGCGACGAGATGTACAAGCGTTCGTACAAAAACACGGAATCTCCCCCTGTCTCGCGGCCCTCCTCGTGGGGGACGATCCAGTGTCCTCCCTCTACGTCCGCAGGAAAGCGGAGGCCTGTGGACGTGTGGGAATCCGCTCGGAGACATTCCGCCTTCCGCGGGAGATCCACGAGGAAGAGATCCTGGCCCTCATTGCGGATCTCAACCGCCGTTCTGATGTGCACGGGATCCTCGTCCAGCTCCCCCTTCCACCCCACCTGCGCGAGGAAGTGGTGACTTCTGCGATCCTCCCCGAGAAAGATGTGGACGGCCTCCACCCCATGAATGTTGGCTACCTCTTCCTTGGCCGTCCGCGCATGGTTCCGGCAACCCCCAGGGGGATCCTTGAGTTGTTGCGCTGGGCAGGGGTGGAGGTACGTGGAAAGGAGGCGGTCGTTGTCGGGCGCAGCCCGATTGTGGGAAGGCCCACCGCGGCGCTCCTCCTCTCTCAACACGCCACGGTGACCATCTGTCACAGTAGGACCACAGAACTGAGCGCGCATACGCGGCGTGCCGAGATCCTCGTCGTGGCCGCTGGCCGCCCGCGCCTGATCCGAGGGGAGATGGTGAAGCCTGGCGCCGTGGTCATTGATGTGGGGGTGAACCGGGTCGACGGAAAGCTCGTAGGAGACGTGGATTTCGCCGAGGTGGTGGAAGTCGCCTCCGCCATTACCCCAGTCCCAGGCGGCGTTGGTCCAATGACCATTGCCATGCTCCTGCGGAACACCTTGCAGGCGGCGCTCGCGCAACTGGAGGGAAATGGGTGTACTCTGGAGCCATGAACTTCCATGAGGCCGTTGCCTACCTCGACGGGCTGATTAGCGAGGCGACCTCCCAGCAAAGGTACGCGGAGATCAAGCTGGAGCGCATGAAGGATCTTCTTCGTCGCCTGGGGGATCCTCACCGCTCCCTCAGGGTGGTGCTGGTGGCTGGGACCAAAGGGAAGGGGTCGACATGCGCCATGATCAGCTCCATCCTGATGGCCAGCGGGATGACCGTGGGCTTGCACACGAAGCCTCACCTCGAGGATGTGCGGGAGCGGATCCAGGTCAACGGCCGCCCTGTCCGCAGGGAGACGTTCGCCCGCCTCGTCGCCCGGCTGCAGCCCCATAGTGAGGCGATGCGAGAAGGGCCATGGGGGCTACCCAGCTACTTTGAAGCAACGGTTGCCCTTGCCCTTCTCCATTTCTCCAGCGTTCCCGTGGACCTGGCCGTGCTGGAGGTTGGGCTTGGAGGCCGGCTCGATGCCACCAATGTGACGGACCCTCTCGTCTCCGTGATCACCCCGATCAGCCTCGACCATACGGAGATCCTGGGGAACACTGTGAGGGCCATTGCAGCGGAGAAGGCCGGGATCATCCGCGAGCATGGAACTGTCGTCTCCGCCCCGCAAGGGGGGGAGGCCGCCGAGGTGATCCAAGCAACGTGCAGGGAACAACAGGCACGCCTGGTCCAGGTGGGCGAGGAGGTGATCTGGAAGCGCGAGCGGTCGACACGGGAAGGCCAGCAGTTCAAGGTATTCGGGCGTTTGGGGATCTATGAAGATCTGTGGGTCCCTCTTCTAGGGGCACATCAGGTGGTCAATGCAGCTACTGCAGTAGCCACGGTGGAGTGCCTCCAAGAGCTCGGGATTCCAGTTCCCCCCGCAGCGATCCGCGCGGGGCTGTCCCGCGTGCGATGGCCGGCGCGAGTGGAGCTGTTCTCCCGCAGGCCCTATATCCTCTTGGATGTCGCTCACAACCCTGCCTCCATGGGAGCCCTGCGCGCGGTCCTAGAGGAGCACTTCCCTGGGCGCCGGGTGATCCTGGTCTACGGCATGCTCAAGACGCCCGCCTATCGAGGGACTACGGCTATCCTCGCTCCTTGCGCCTCCCACGTGATTGCCACGAGGCCGCACCATCCCCACGCCTTAGATGCAGCAGTCCTTGCCGAAGAGGTGGGGCGGTTCGCCCCATCGGTCGAGGTGGTGGACAACCAGCTTTCTGCCATGGAACGCGCCCTGTCCCTGGCGGGGCGGGAGGACGTGATCTGTGTCACTGGGTCCTTTTACTTGGTAGGAGAGATCCGACGTGCCCTGCGGTATCTGATCGCTTCTGGAGCTTCCTCTGTTCGGTGGCCCCGCGAACATCTCTGTGGCAAGATGTCCAGCTCTGAGAACTCTGTGCACCAGGGATCATAAGGCGAAGGGATCCCCCTGTCACGATATCCGTGGATCGTTCATAATACATAGATGGGTTTTGTCGCCTGCGAGGGAAAATTTTTCGGGATCGGCCTGAGTCATTTCGAGAGGAGATTCCCTCCTCTCCTCCGAAGTAACAGGGTGTTCCCATAGAGGGGTAGGTCCCATTCTCCTGTTCGCAGGAAGGCACGCAGCGAAGCCAGTAGTGCCTCGTGCACGACGGTTCGCTGCGCAGCTTACGAGGGACTACTGATAAGGCTTGCGTCGGGGTCCCTGCCAGGTCCTCTCCGGTCCAGCAGCGAGTTGAAGCGAAGGCGGGATCCACGGGTTATCTTGCCGCGGTGAACGCGAAGCGTTCGCCGGGGCAGGAGGGTATGGTCTTTGCGCGCAGGAGGATGGAAGGACAGGCTCTTAGGCCTGTCCTCGAGAGGAGTGTGAGTTTTCCAGGATGTGGGTGGACCGAATTGTGGAGGAGATCCTTGCGGGGTCTCCCGAGGGAGCGCGGGCACGGCACGTGATCAACGATGCCAAGACTCCCTCCGGATATATCCACGTGGGCTCCCTGCGGGGTGTGATCCTCCATGACTGCATCTATCGAGGGCTCACAGCGGCTGGAGCTGCAGTGGAGTATCTCTATGGGTTTGACGACCTCGACCCCATGGACGACCTTCCCACTTATCTTGGGGAGGAGTTCCAGAAGTACATGGGCATGCCGCTCTGCCATATCCCCTCCCCTGACCCAAGGGCAGAGAGCTACGCACGCTATTTCGGGGAGGAGTTCATCGAGATCTTCACTGCGACGGGTTGCCACCCGAAGGTGTACTGGACGAGCGACCTCTACCTCCAGGGCCGGTTCAACGAGGCGATCCGTCTCGTCCTGGACCGGGCTGAGGAGATCCGCGAGATCGAGCGGGAGGTTCGCGGGAGCCGCCGCCTGGAGGGGCGCTATCCTCTTCATGTGATCTGCGAGCGGTGTGGGAAGATTGGAACGACCGCCGTGATAGGATGGGATGGTCGGGAAGTTGAGTACGAGTGCCGACCCGACCTTGTGACCTGGGCGCAGGGGTGTGGGTACCGGGGGGTGAGGTCCCCATTCAACGGGAACGCCAAGCTTCCGTACCGGATCGAGTGGGCGGCTAAGTGGCAGATCTTGGGGGTCACTGTGGAGGGGGCGGGCAAGGACCACTTTACCCGGGGCGGCTCCCATGATGTAGCGGCGGCCATCAGCACGCGCATCTTCCACTACCCTGTGCCCTACCCGATCCCCTACGAGTTCGTGCTTACAGGGGGAGGACGGAAGATGAGCAGCTCACGGGCAGTCGGGGTGTTCGCGAGGGAGATCATGCAGGTCCTCCGCCCAGAGCTCGTGCGCTTCCTCATGGTCAGGAACCATCCACGGAGGCCCATCGAGTTTGAACCGGATGGGGAAACCATCCCCAGGCTCTACGACGAATATGACCGTGCAGCCGCTGCCTACTTCGGGGAGATCGAAGATCCAGACCTCGCCAGGACCTTCTTCTACGCGCGCATTGAGGGGGAGCAACCCCGGTGTTTCCGGATGCGCTTCAGTAAGGTGGCCTTCCTCCTCCAGATGCCCAACGTGGACCTTGTGGTGGAGGCAACGAAAGAAAAAGGGAGCCCGCTCACCTCTGAGGATAGGGAGGAACTTGCGCAACGGGTGAGGGACGCCCGCAAATGGCTTGAGACCTACGCTCCCGACCACTATCGCTTCACGGTGCAGGAGGTTCTTCCCCCGGCAGCTTCCCAGCTCTCCCCAGAGCAACGGGAATTCCTCAAGAGGCTGGCACAGATCTTGGAAGAGAGGGAGTGGCCCGGGGAGGAGCTCCATGGGAGGATCCACGCGCTCAAGGAGGAGATGGGCCTCGCTGCCCGGGAAGCCTTCGCGGCGATCTACCTCGTCCTTCTCGGGAAGGACTCTGGCCCGCAAGCGGGGTGGTTCCTGGCTGCGTTGGACCGTGCGTTCGTGATTCAGAGGTTCCGGGAAGCTTCCGCTCTCCTGCACGATCGATTGGGGGGAGGTCTGCGGTGAAGATCCTGATCCTGGCCAACCTCGAAGACCGGCATATCGCTCAGATCAAGGCAATCGCTCCAGAGGCCGAATTGATGGTGACCACCGACCGGAACAAGGCCGTTTCGCTGGCCCCAGAAGCGGAGATCATGGTTGGCTGGAATCTCCCCCGAGAGGCCATCGCCCAGGCACCGAACTTGAAGTGGATCCACTCCACCGCCGCGGGAGTTGACCAACTCCTCTTTCCCGAGGTCCTGGAGCGGGAGATCCTGGTCACTACAAGCAGCGGCATCCACGCCATCCCGTTGTGTGAGCATGTTTTCGCCATGATGCTGGCATTGAGCAGGCGCCTCCACTACGCCATCCGTCAGCAGATCCACCGGCGCTGGGACCGACGGGGGAGCGTCGGTGGAGAGCTTGGAGGAGGAACCCTGGGGATCCTTGGCCTCGGCCACATCGGGGTGGAGCTCGCCAAGAGGGCCGTCGCGTTTGAGATGCGTGTCATTGGCACCAAACGGACGCCTTCTCCAGTGCCCTTTGTAGAGCGCGTCCTTCCACCCGAAGGCCTCGACGAAGTGCTCATGGAATCGGACGTGGTCGTGATTGCGCTTCCCCTGACCCCACAGACACGGGGCCTAATTGGGGAAAGGGAGTTGCGCCTCATGAAGCCCACTGCCTTCCTCATCAATGTGGGGAGGGGTCCAATTGTGCAGGAAAGGGCACTCATCCGGGCTCTCCGGGAAGGGTGGATCGCTGGGGCCGCCCTGGACGTTTTTGAACAGGAACCGCTCCCAGCGGATAGCCCTTTGTACGACCTGGAGAACGTCATCCTGACTCCCCATGTCGCAGGGACCTCTCCGCGGTATATGGACCGGGCGATCCCATTGTTCTGTGAAAATCTGGGACGGTACCTGCGAGGGGAGCCGCTCCTCAACGTCGTAGACAAGAAGAGGGGATACTGAGGACCCCGGCAAAAGTCTTTGACGTTTGCCGGGGTACTCAGCAAAATCTCGACAAGAGATTTTGTGAGAGTGATGGATGATGTTGACAGGTTGCACGATGCAGGTCCCAGGGATGACGGGAAGCCTAAAACCTGCCCGCGTGGAACCTTGCCGTTGAAACGGGTTTCGAGGTAAAGGGGTGAGAGTGTGGAACGGGTTGGGCCGGATCGTATCCGAAACGTCGCAGTCATTGGTCACGGTGGGACAGGAAAAACGACCCTGGTGGAATCGCTCCTGTTCGAGGCAGGGGCTATCGACCGCCTTGGCAGGGTGGACGACGGGAACGCTACCACCGATTACGATCCTGAGGAGATCCGGCGCAAGCACAGCATCAACCTTGCCCTTGCTCCTCTCGAGTGGCGGGGCTACAAGATCAATCTCCTCGATGTCCCAGGATATCCAGACTTCATCGGGGAGGTGGCGAGCGCCCTCCGGGTGGTGGAGGGTGCCCTCTTGGTGGTAGACGGTGTGTCCGGGGTGGAGGTCCAGACGGAGCGAGGATGGACGCTTCTGACCCGCCAGGGGGTTCGCTGCATTGCGGTGGTGAACCGGCTCGACCGAGAGAACAGTAGCTTTACGAAGGCTGTGGAGAGCTTGCAGAGCCGGTTCTCCGCGACCTTCCTGCCTATCCACCTCCCGATTGGAGCGGCAAGCACATTTTCCGGTATCGTCGATCTCCTCTCTATGCAAGCGATCGTCCTGGAGGGAGACAAGAAGGCCACCGTCCCTATTCCCCCGGACTTGCTCGACCAGGCGAGGGCTTGGCGGGAGAAGCTCGTGGAAGTCGCCGCCGAGACCGACGATGCCTTGGTGGAGAAATATCTGGAAAGTGGTGAGCTCTCCCCGGAAGAGGTGATGCGCGGGCTCCGTGCAGCGGTCCTCTCTGGAAAGGCCGTACCCGTCGTCGCCAGCTCAGCCCTCCGGACCATCGGTTCTGGGCCTCTCCTCGATGCCATCGTCACCTTGCTTCCGAGCCCGGTGGAGGCGGGGAAGGTTGCGGCCGTGCGGCCTGATGGAGGGAAGGAAGTTCTCCTCTCCCCAGGGGAGGATGGTCCGCTGACAGCGCTCGTGTTCAAGACCATGGCGGACCCCTATGTCGGTAAACTCTCCTATTTCCGGGTGTACACCGGAGTCTTGCACGCGGATTCTCAGGTCTTCAATGCCTCTAAGGGAAAGATGGAGCGTGTGGGCACTTTGTTCTTCCTGCGAGGGAAGCATCAGGAACCGACCAACCAGGTCGTCGCAGGGGATATCGGGGTCGTGGCCAAGCTCGCCGAGACGGGGACCGGAGATACGCTGACCTCCAAAGAGGATCCCCTTCTTCTTCCATCTATTGAATTCCCCCGGCCCCTTCTGAGCATGGCTGTGGAGCCTAAGAGCAAGGCAGACGAGGACAAGATGGGTACCGCCCTTCACCGCTTGGCCGAGGAGGACCCTACCCTCCACGTCCATCGCGATGTGGAGATGAAGCAGACTATCCTCTCGGGGATGGGGGAGGTCCATCTTGAGGTTGTGGTCGAGCGGTTGAAGCGGAAGTTCGGCGTGGATGTGAGTCTCTCCCTGCCCCGGGTGCCTTATAGGGAGACGATTAAGGGAACCGCGAAGGCCCAGGGACGCTACGTCCGGCAGACGGGAGGTCGTGGGCAGTACGGGGTTTGCTTCATCGAGGTGGAGCCCCTTCCAAGGGGCGCAGGGTTCGAGTTCGTGGACAAGATCTTTGGGGCAGCCATCCCCAACCAGTTCATCCCCTCGGTGGAGAAGGGTGTCCGGAAGGCCATGGAGGAGGGTGTGCTGGCTGGCTACCCCATCGTGGATCTGCGCGTGATCCTCTACGACGGGAAGCACCACCCCGTGGACTCCTCGGACATCGCCTTCCAGATCGCTGGCTCCCTTGCCCTCAAGGAGGCCGTCCAGCAGGCCGGGCTCGTCCTCCTCGAACCCATTATGAGCATGGAGGTCCGTGTCCCCGACGATCTCACAGGGGATGTGATCGGCGATCTCAATGCACGTCGCGGTCGGATCCTGGGGATGGAACCCCAGGGGGACGGGACTACGGTGGTGAAGGCCCTGGTCCCCCAGGCCGAGGTGTTGCGCTATTCCAGCGACCTCCGGTCCCTCACAGGTGGTAGGGGATCCTTTGAGATGGCCTTTTCTCACTATGAAGAGGTCCCGCCCCATGTTGCAGAAAAGGTGATCGCCGAGGCCCGGCGGCAGAAGGCGGAGGTGGAAGGAGGAAAGGGTTAAGGAGGGCCTGCGACAAACGTCAAGGGGCTTCTTCCTGGGGGTACGTAAAGGCATATGCGGGGCATCGTTCCGAGTGAGGTCAAAGAAGAGATCCGACGGCGCCTGGACATCGTAGAGTTGGCCTCAGCCTACGTCACGCTGAAGAAGGCCGGTCGCTACTACAAGGGGCTTTGCCCCTTCCACCAGGAAAAAACTCCTTCCTTCTTTGTGGACAGGGACCGGGGTCTCTTCCACTGTTTTGGCTGTGGGGCGGGCGGCGACCTGTTCGACCTCGTCATGCGTTTGCGCAACCTCACCTTTCCAGAGGCTCTTGAGGAGCTGGCTCATCGCGCGGGGGTACGGATCGAGCGAAGCCCGGAGGCCTTCCGCAGGGCTTCGGAGCGAGAGCAGTTGTTCCAGATCCTGGAGGCGGCGGTGGCCTTCTACGAGGAATGCCTTCGTGATCCAGGGCTTGGGGCGGCAGCCCGATCCTACCTTGCCCAGCGGGGAGTTCCTGAAGGGATCGCCAGGCGGTTTCGCCTGGGCTATGCGCCTGGAGGAGGGGACTCCCTCCTCGGCACCCTGCGGAGGAAAGGGTTCCCCCCCTCCCTCTTAGAGTCGGCAGGCCTCGCCCTCTCCCGGGGGGACGGGACTCATTACGACATGTTCCGCCACCGCCTTCTCTTCCCCATCTTGGACCTCCAGGACCGACCCGTCGCCATTGGAGGGCGGGCCCTCGACGAGACCTTGCCCAAATATCTGAACTCCAAGGAAACGCCGATCTTCTCCAAGGGCAAGACCCTTTACGCCCTGAACTGGGCCAGGGAGTCCATCCGTGCATCCCAAGAAGTGATCCTAGTGGAAGGGTACATGGATGCCCTTACCTGTCACCAGTTCGGGGTGAGCAACGCCGTGGCAACGCTCGGGACAAGCCTCACCTTCGATCAGGTCCTCCTGCTGAAACGCTTCGCCTCAAAGGCGATCTTGGTCTACGACTCTGATAGTGCGGGAAGAGCAGCGGTCGAGCGGGCCCTTGGCCTATTCGAAGAAGGGGAGGTCGATGTCCGCATCGTCGTCCTGCCGGGTGAACAGGACCCCGACAGGTTCCTCCGGGAGCACGGCGTGGAGGCGTTCCGCCGCCTCCTCTCTGGCGCCTTGTCCATGTTCGAGTTTGCCCTCCAGCAGGCCACCTCTCGCCACGATCTCTCCACCGTAGAAGGAAAGGCGGCGGTGGTTGACGAATTAATCCCTGTTCTCAATAGCGTGGTCAACCCGATCCGCCAGGAAGAGTACCTCCATCTCTTGGCGGATCGCCTCGGCCTCCGTGAGGATCCGCTGCGCCAGCGCTTGCGCCAGATGCGCCGCAGGCAGATCCGGAAGCCGGACCAGGAGGAACCTGCGGCAACGCCGGTGATGATCTCCCGGGAAGGGGTACGCCTTGAGGCCGAACGTCTCTTGCTCCGCCTGATGCTGCAGGACAGGGACGTGGTTGACCGGGTGCGCCAGGCCCTCGGGCCGGAGGATTTCCTGGATCCGCGCCACAGGGAGATTGCAACGCTCCTCCTGTCCGGCGCGGTCCCGATGGAGGGGAGGGACCTGTTCCTTTCGGTCCGGGACCACCTCCAGCAGGAGGGAGCGGAGGAGGTCCTTGCCCGGATCGCCTTCGACGCGACACCCATCCTCAACCCAAGAAAGACGGAGGAAGGGTGCATCCGCCGGATCAAGGCAGAGAGCGTGAGGGCGAAGCTGGATGCCCTTCCGGCATTGATCCGGGAGGCTGAGGTCCGGGGGGACCAGGAGCAGGTAGGGAAATTCCTGGCGGAGCAGAAACGTTTGTTAGATGAGCTGAAGACAATTGAAGGGGGATCCCCTTCCGGGCTCCCTATACAATCCCGGTGAAGGGATTCACGGGAGGCTGGAGAAGGGGTGAGGGAGATGCCCAAGAAGAAACCAACAAGCCAAGGGAAACCTCAGGTGCCAGCCGAGGAGACGCTTACTGCGCAACTCCAGCAGCTTGTTGAGCTGGGGCGGAAGCGGGGGTATGTCACCCACGACGATGTCCTGGAGGTCTTCCCCGAGGTGGAGAACAATGTGGAGGAGCTAGACCAGATCTACAGCTCCCTCATGGAGATGGGCATCGAGGTCACCGATGAGCCCAAGGAGAAGGAGGAGCACAAGGTCGAAGAGGAGGAAGAAGCTGAGGCCCTGGACTTCGAAGGCGTCTCCATCGACGACCCCGTCCGGATGTACCTCAAGGAGATTGGAAAGGTCCCTCTGCTCACACCCGAGGAAGAGATCGAATTGGCCAAGCGCATGGAGAAGGGTGACGAGGAGGCGAAGCGCAGGCTCATCGAGGCAAACCTCCGGCTAGTGGTGAGCATCGCCAAGAAGTATGTGGGTCGTGGGATGCTGTTCTTGGACCTCATCCAGGAGGGGAACCTAGGGCTCATCCGGGCTGTAGAGAAGTTCGACTGGCGCAAGGGGTACAAGTTTAGCACATACGCCACCTGGTGGATCCGCCAAGCGATCACGCGCGCCTTGGCAGACCAGGCGAGGACGATCCGCATCCCCGTCCATATGGTAGAGACCATCAATAAACTCAGCCGGGTGAGCCGGCAGCTGTTGCAGGAGCTGGGGCGTGAACCGACGGCGGAGGAGATCGGGGAAGTTCTCAAGATCCCCCCCGAGCGCGTGCGCGAGATCATCAAGATCGCTCAAGAACCTATCTCTTTAGAGACGCCCATTGGGGAAGAAGAGGATAGCCATCTTGGGGACTTCATCGAGGATCAAGAGGCTCAGGCACCCGCGGACGCTGCCTCCTTCACCATGCTCAAGGAACAACTCTCCAGTGTCCTGGAGACGTTGACACCCCGAGAGCGGAAGGTGCTCAAGCTGCGTTTTGGGCTCGACGATGGGAGGCCCAGGACTCTCGAGGAGGTTGGCAGGGAGTTCGGGGTTACCCGCGAGCGCATCCGCCAGATCGAGGCGAAGGCCCTCCGCAAGCTCCGCCATCCCAGCCGCAGCAAACGCCTCAAGGACTACATCGAATAGCGGATTTCGGATTTTGGATTTCGGATTGCGGAAATTTTTGCATCCGAAATTGCCAAGAAGCCGGGGGTTGTTGCTTGAAATCCGAATGCCGACATCCGCAATCCGAAATTGGAGAGGGGGAGTGTTTCTGATGCCTTCGGATATCAAGGATCCTGAACTTGCTTCTTCAGGGCGGTTGCGGATCGCTTGGGCAGAGAGGGAGATGCCTGTGCTGCGGATGATCCGGGAGCGCTTCACCCGCGAACGCCCCCTGGAGGGGATCCGGATCGCCGCCTGCCTCCATGTGACCACGGAAACCGCCAACCTCATCTACACCCTGGCCGCCGGAGGGGCCAAGATCCGTCTCTGCGCCAGCAACCCCCTCTCCACCCAGGACGACGTCGCCGCGGCCCTTGCCGAGGACGGGATCGACGTCTTCGCCATCCGGGGGGAGGACCGGGAGACGTACTACCGACACATCCACCAGTGTCTGGAGGGGAAGCCGCAGATCACCATGGACGACGGGGCTGATCTCGTCTCCACTGTCCACCGAGAGCGTCCTGAGCTCGCCGTCGATATTCTCGGGGGGACCGAGGAGACCACCACCGGTGTCATCCGCTTGCGCAGCATGGCCCGGGAGGGTGTTCTCAAGTACCCGATCATCGCCGTCAACGACGCCATGACAAAGCACCTGTTTGACAACCGCTTCGGCACGGGCCAGTCCACCATTGACGGGATCCTGCGAGCGACGAATATCCTCCTCGCCGGGAAGACGTTCGTGGTGTGCGGGTATGGCTCCTGTGGCCGGGGCCTTGCCCTTCGTGCGCGGGGGATGGGAGCCCATGTCATTGTCACGGAGGTCTCTCCGCTGCGCGCCCTTGAGGCTGTCATGGAGGGGTACCAGGTGATGCCGTCCATTGAGGCAGCCCGGGTGGGGGATCTCTTCGTCACCGTCACCGGGAACCGGGACGTGCTGCGCAAGGAACACTTCGCCGTGATGAAGGATGGGGCCATCCTCGCCAACAGCGGCCACTTCAATGTCGAGATCGATATCCCCGCTCTGGAGGAGATGGCCGTAGCCAAGCGGACGGTGCGGCCTCACGTTGAGGAGTACCTCCTCCCGGACGGCCGCCGCCTCTACCTCCTTGCAGAGGGAAGGCTCGTGAACCTCGCGGCTGCCGAGGGCCACCCAGCAGCCGTCATGGATATGAGCTTCGCCAACCAAGCCCTGTGCGTCGAATACCTCGTGCGCGAGGGGGCGAACCTAGAGAAGCAAGTATACCCCGTCCCCGCGGAGATCGATCAGCAGGTGGCGCGGCTGAAGCTCGCCTCCATGAACATCTCTATCGACGAACTGACCCCCGAGCAGCGGCGCTACCTTGAATCCTGGGAGTCAGGAACGTAAAGGATGGTACGCACACTTCGCAATGAAGGGAGGCTTCCTGGAGGGCCTTCTTAACCTTCTCTTTCCCCCACGATGTCAGGTATGTGGAGATTTCGGGGACTTTCCTCTTTGTCCAACGTGTCTTGTTGGCTTTCCTACCATCCACCCGCCCGTCTGTCAGCGTTGTGGGAAGCCCCTTCGAGGGCCTTCCAGCCTCGTGTTCACCTGTATCCCTTGCCGGAAGAGCAAGAGCGCCGTAGACCTCATCAGGGCCTACGGAATGTACGACGGGTCGCTCCGGGAAGCGATCCATGCGCTGAAGTTCCGACGTAAGAAAGTCCTCGCGCGCCCACTGGGAAACCTGATGGCTGGGGTAAGCACGATGTGGCCTTCTGTCTTCGACGCCCAGGCGGTCGTCCCGGTTCCTCTACACCCGCGCAGGCTCCGTGAGCGAGGGTTCAACCAGGCACACCTGCTGGCGGAGGTCGTTGCCGCCTGTCTGGGAATTCCTCTCCTCTCAAGCGTCTTGTGGAGAACCCGGGCAACCCCCGCCCAGACGGGCCTCGTGCGGGAGGCGCGCCTGGTCAACGTGCAGGGGGCATTCGCCTCTGATCCCGAAATGGTCGAAGGGAGCTCCATCCTCCTTGTGGACGATGTCCTCACCACCGGCGCGACGGTGGAGGCGTGCGCGTCGGCCCTCAAATCAGCAGGAGCCAAGAAGGTAACAGTACTGGTCCTGGCCAGGAGCCTCCTTGAGTGAGGTGCGTTCGCCTTCCTGGCGGGGATGTTTCCCATGCCATCGGTGCTTTCACATGCCCCTCTGCTTCCAGACAGGGAAAATCTGGAATGGGGCGAGGAGCCCAGGAGGTGCGTCCAGCACAGCGGGGATCGCGTTCGCCACAATGGCGCAGGTGGCGATATCCCCGGGGATCCCTCCGTCGACTTCCACACGAAGGGGCGGATCCCCTTCAATCCACACAGCGTCTCTCTGGCCAGCAGTCCCCGCGACCATGGTCAGGTCAAGGAGGATCGCCACGGACCCGTCCCGCACTCCCCGGGCAACTTGGTGGAGGCCCTTGACCCGCCCGTCCTCGAGGACTGGCTCGATGGAGTGGTCGATGCGCTGGAGGTTCCACCCAAGCGCAGCTGCGATCATGGCCACAGACTCCTCCAGCCCGACATGGCCAATGCGCCCCTCTTGGACCCCTTGGTGAAACTCCTTGGAGGAGAGGCCGAGGCCAACCTTGCGCTGGAGGGGTTCTCGGCGGAGGGAGACGTCCACGACGCGCTCTACCCGGATCGCCCGTACCTCTTTGCAAGGGGCGGTGAGGAGGATCGGGAGCACGTCCATGGCAAACCCTGGGTTCACACCGGCTCCTACCACAGTGACCCCGTGCTCACGGGCGAGGTGGTCAAGACGCCGGGACTCCTCTGGGTAGCGCCACCAGGGATAGCTGAGCTCTTCGCACGTGGAGATCACGTTCAGGCCTCGGGCCACGATGGTGGTGAGCTGAGGGAGGACCTCCGGGAGGTGAGAGCGCGTTGCATGGACTACCACGTCGGCCTCCTGGGCGAGAGCCTGCTTTTCGTCCTCGCTTACCGGGACTCCCCATGGGCTTCCTCCCAGGAGGGTCCCCAAGTCCTTGCCAGCCTTCTCAGGATCGAGGTCAACGGCGGAGACGATCTCATACCCAGGGCGCTGGGCGAGGATCCTGGCGATCCCAAGCCCAATCGGGCCAAGGCCATAATGGATCACGCGAATGGGCGCAGTCCTCGTCGCCATCTTCTCAAACCGCCTCCCATGAAGCAATCCCCACAAGGAGTATCAACGCCATGTTCTCACTGAAAACTCTTCCCAATGAAGGTCAGAAAAACTCCCTGGATGCCTACACTTTGATCCTCGCTCGATAGGTCCTGACTGCTTCCTCGATGCGGCGGAGGGCCTCCTGAATATTCTCAATGCTGTTGGCATAGGAGAGGCGGATATACCCCCGGCCATACTCCCCGAAGGCTGTCCCCGACAGGCACGCCACCCCGGCCTCGGTCAGGAGATAGTCGCTGAAGCGGTTGGTATCCGAGTCGATGGCTTTGACGTTGGGGAAGGCATAGAAAGCCCCGCCAGGCAGACGACAGGTGATCCCCGCAATTCTGTTCAGACCCTCCACGATCACGTCGCGCCGGCGGCGGAACTCCGCAACCATCTCTGCTACGCAATCCTGGGGCCCACGGAGGGCGGTGATGCCGGCGATCTGTGTGAACGCAGCCGTACAGGAGTTGGAGTTGACCATGAGCTGGGCGATCCGTGCGGCAAGATCCTGTCGCATCACACCGTACCCCAGTCGCCACCCGGTCATGGCGTAGGTCTTGGAGAAGCCGTCGAGGATGATGGTCCGTTCTTTCATTCCAGGAAGGCTAGCAATGCTCACGTGCTCGGCGTCGTAGATGATCCGGCTATAGATCTCGTCGGAGAGAATGAAGAACCGGTGGTGAGAGGCGATCTCCGCAATCGCCTCCACGTCCTTGCGCGTGAGCACAGACCCGCATGGGTTGTGGGGGGAGTTCAAGATCAAGAGCTTGGTGCGCGGACTGACAAGGCGCCTGAGCTCTTCGGGATCCACCCGGAAGTCGTTCTCCTCGCGCAGGAGAAGGGGGACAGGGGTTCCCCCGACAAAGCGGATCATGGACTCGTAGATGGGGAAACCAGGGTTTGGGTAGATCACTTCATCCCCGCTCTCCACAAGGGCGAGGATGGTGAAGAACATGATGGGCTTCGCACCAGGCGTGATCACAACTTCGGAGGGATCCACTGGGATCCCGCGTGTCCTGGAAATGTACTCAGCAATGGCCTCCCGAGCCTGGGGAAGCCCAGCAGCAGGAGTGTAATGGGTGTATCCCTCGCGGAGAGCCTTGATGGCTGCTTCCTTGATGTGTTCGGGGGTATCAAAGTCGGGTTCTCCGATCTCCAGGTGGATCACATGCTTCCCTTGTGCTTCCAGATTCTTCGCCTTTACCAGGACCTCGAACGCCGTCTCTGTCCCAAGGACCTCCATACGGCGAGCTAGCGGCAAAGGTTCCATTGTGATCCCTCCTCTTGGAGCATGTCGCCCGCTCTCTATAACTTCATCACTTCTTCGCCTAGCTCCTTGCCCCTCCATTGCCCTCTGCTAAAGCGGACCTCGGCTTGAGTGGTTCGTTCTCCCCCTTGCGTCTCCGGCAATAGGTTCCTGGACTTATGCCGGGGAACCTGATGGGCTGGGGAAGATCCGGAATCGATTCCTAGGGGCTCGTGAAAATCTCAGAGATCACCTTCCCCTCAAGGGAGGCAGGGACGGGGATCCCCAGCGCAAAGAGGATCGTGGGAGTTGTGTCATCGATCTGGACCTCCACCCGGATCTCGTGGCCACGGCGGACTTGGTCCCCCAGGGCAATCCAGGGGATGGTCATGTCTTCGGGTGATCGCGTCCCGTGGATTGTGCCATGACCTCCATGGTCGCTGGTGATGACGGCGAAAAAGCTCCTGCTTTTCTCCTCTTGAGCGGTTTTGAGGATCCGGCCCACTGCCGCGGCCGTCCTGCTAACGGCGTCGAGGTAGGGGCGCGACATCCACCCGTGGAGGTGCCCCATCACGTCCGGGTCGGAGAAGTGGATGAAGAGGAACCCGGGCTTCTCCTGGGTTAACACGGCGATGGCTCTCTCCGCGACCACTGCGGCCCTACCCCGCACGACCTCGACCTTGTCCACAGCCCCGGGCCTGGCCAACACCCCGAGCTTCTCCTTGCTGATCACCATGGCCGTGGTGCGGCCTCGTGCCTTCACATAGTCAAAGAGCGTAGGAACCTCGATGGGAGGCATTCCCGGGTTCCACCTGTTCTGCGTAATCCCGTGCCTTCTCGGGGTAAGGCCAGTAACCATGGAGGCGTGGGCCGGAAGGGTGACGCTCGGGAAGATGGTCCTCGCTTTCCACGTGTAGCTAGCCTCCTCTAAGAGCCAGGAGGCGCCGACTTCCTGAAGGGCGTCGGGGCGCGCTCCGTCCATGCTCAGGAGGATGGCATATGGCGCTTTCCCAAAAGATGCAGGTTGTGCTCCAGCGAGGGAGAGAACTCCGAGAAGCGCAACCCCAAGGAGGGAGGGAATTACCCAGGTACGCCACCGGGTTCGTATCACACGCGATAGGACCATGGGAAGCCTCCTTCTCAAGAAGGTGCTCTCCAGCGCTTTCGCTAGGGCTACTTAGATGGCGTAAGAGGATTTCCTCCCTACGTTTCGAATCCTTCCCCGGTGATCGATCCTTCAAACTCTTCTGAGGAGGTGTGAACGTTGGACGCAGCAGAACTTCGACGCGCAGTGAAACGCGGGGAGCTTGTGTTGGGCACATTTGTCTCCGAGTGTTGGAGCCCCACCATCGCCCGGATCTATGCGACGGCAGGGTTTGATTTCTTCCTCTTGGACACCGAGCACGGTGGGATGGACATGGAGTCAGTGACAGCGAACATCCTGGTGGCGAGAGGGTCTGGGATCACCCCCATTGTCAGGATCCCCTGGCACGATCGCGCGCACGTCTTGCGCCCCCTTGAGGCAGGTGCGGGGGGGCTCCTCGTCCCTATGGTGGAGACGGCAGAAACCGCCCGGCAGATCGTGCGGTTCGCCAAATATCCTCCCTTCGGTCAGAGGGGAGTCGCTCTGGGACGGGCCCATACCCTGTACAAACGGGTCGACCCGGTTCAGTACACCCAGCAGGCCAATGAGGAGACGACGATTGCCGTCCAGATCGAGACGGCAAAGGCGATCGAAAACCTGGATGAGATCCTCTCGGTGGAAGGCATCGACGTCGCGTATGTGGGTCCCTCAGACCTCTCCCACAGCCTGGGCCGCCCGGGGGAGATCACCCATCCGGATGTGGAAGGAGCCATCAAGGAGGTGATCGCGGCCTGCAGTCGGCACGGTGTGACGCCTGGGATCCACCTCCAGGAGCTAGAACTGGTGAAATACTGGGTGGGCCAGGGGATGCGGTTTGTGAGCTACGCCAGCGAGGTTAGCTTCATTCTCAGGGGAGCTACACAGGCCCTCGAAGAAGTGCGGGGCGCCTTCCCTTCGTTACTGGCTCCCAGACCTTAGGAAAAAGGAGGAAGGGTATGGCCCTGAAAGAGGTACGCATCGAGCGAGATAGTCTCGGAGAAATGGAAGTTCCCAGGGAAGCGTACTATGGAGCGCAGACCGCCAGGGCGATCCGGAACTTCCCCTACGGGGGGCCACGCTTTCCCAGGCCTTTTATCCGCGCTCTTGGGTTGTTGAAGCGTGCAGCCGCAGAGGTGAACATGGAGCTCGGCCTCCTCGACCCCAGGAGGGGCCAGGCCATCGTCGAGGCCGCCCAAGAGGTCGCTGACGGGCGGTTCGACGACCAGTTTGTTGTGGAAATCTTCCAGACGGGCTCGGGTACCTCCACCAATATGAACGCGAACGAGGTGATCGCCAACCGTGCCACGGAGCTCCTGGGAGGCGAGCGCGGGTCGAAGCTTGTTCACCCTAACGACCACGTGAACCTGGGCCAATCCTCCAACGACGTTATCCCCACGGCGATCCACCTGACGATCCTCATGCTCCTGGGAGAGGAGCTTCTCCCGGCCCTCGCGGAGCTCCAAGACACCCTACACAGGAAGGCGGAGGAGTTCATGCCCATCATCAAGACGGGTCGGACCCATCTTATGGATGCAACGCCGATCCGCCTTGGACAGGAGTTCATGGGATATGCGGGACAGGTGGAACGCGCCCAAAGACGGCTGCGCACGGTGGCCGAGGACCTCCGGGAAGTCCCACTGGGCGGGACAGCGGTAGGGACAGGCACCAATACCCACCCCGAGTTCGCCCGCCGCGTGTGCGCGAGGATCGAGTCCCTCACCGGGATCCCCCTCCGGGAGACGGAGAACCACTTCCAGGGGCAGAGTTCCCTCGATGCGCTCGTCTTCGCAAGCGGCGCGCTCAAGGCGTATGCGACAGGGTTGATGAAGATTGCCAACGACATCCGGTGGATGGGATCGGGCCCGCGGGCAGGGCTTGGGGAGCTCGTGTTACCCGCTGTGCAACCGGGGAGCTCGATCATGCCTGGAAAGGTGAACCCAGTGATCCCGGAGTCGGTGCTCCAGATCTGCGCGCAAGTACTGGGGAACGACCTCGTCGTGGCCATCGGGAACCAGTGGGGGAACTTCGAGCTGAACACGATGATGCCGGTGATCGCCCATAACCTTATCCAGTCCATCCAGCTCCTGGCGGGGGCTTCGCGGAATTTCGCCAGGCAATGCATCGCCGGGTTGGTGGCAACGGAACGCGGACCCGCTCTGGTAGAACAAGGGTTGATGCTTGCCACTGCCCTAGTACCTGTTGTGGGATACGACGCCGCGAGCAGGATCGCCCAGGAGGCCTATAGGACGGGGAAAACCGTGCGGCAGGTGGCGCGGGAACAGCTGAACTTCACAGAGGAGGAGCTCGAACGGATCCTTGACCCGGTCCGCATGACCGAGCCGGGCTTCTCCGCAGGCCCAGGGGGAGGGTAACCCTCCCCTTTGCTCAGGGGTAACATTACCCTGTGCCGGCGGCTTCGTGCACATCCTCTTCCACATTCTTCCCTTCGCCGCGCACGACGTCCCGGATGAAGCTCAAGATGGCCTCAAGCTCCTTCCCCTGCTCCGCCTCTCCCATGGCGTCCAGGATCCCCAGGAGCGCAGTGAAGTAGCCCCGCCGAAACTGGAAGGCACGGTCGCTGGCACCCTCAGGTTTGGTTTGAGCAAGGCGTTCACACAAATCGGCAAGCTCGGCCACTTCACCCCAGTCGATCATTCGGAACACCTCCATCTACCATTAGCATAGCGTACATGGGTTGTTATTGCACCTCGAATTTTGTTGCGCCGAAGCGCTCCCAGGAAACGATCTCCGCGAGTGGCTTTCGCCCTTTCCCCAGGAGCACACGATAGACGGCGCGTTCCGCCAGGCTCTTCCGCTTCTTGGCAGGGTAGCCAAAGGCGAGCACAATGGCCAGCTTCCTCGATGGGGGGATCCCAAGGAATTCCTTTGCCTGGGCCTCACTGTGCATGACAGTGGGGCAGGAACCAATCCCCAGCGCCCACGCCGCTAGCATCATGTTCTGAGCACAGCGTCCCGCGTCGAAGGCATCCCGTTCTGCTTCCACCACGACAGCCACAGCGAAAGCTGCATCGGCCACATGTCTCGCGAACCTCCCGAACTGTGCAAGCTGTCTTAAACGCTGACGATCCCGGACTACGACAAAATGCCACGGCTGCCTGTTCCGGCTGCTCCCGCTCCACCTCCCGGCTTCGAGGATCTGCAGGATGGTCTCTTGGGGCACCTCCTGGGGGAGGAAAGTACGAACCTCACGTTTGGTGAGGATACAGCGGTATGCCTCCATGGCCATGAAGCCTCCTCCCTCATCGCAGTATCTCCAGGGAAATTTTTGACAGGATTTCGCTCGATCCCCCAACATCCACCAGATTTTTAGGATCCCGTGAAAATAGACGCCGGGTCAGATCGTGATCGCGCTGAGAATTGCCTGCTCGTTCTTCGTCAAAGGCTTCGAAAGTTCCTTGCCAAGGGAATTCTTGTTTCCTGAGGGGAGAGGAGGATGGATATGAGGGGAAAGGTGTAGGTATTGCATGAGGATGAGGAGAAAGGCGTCCATGATCATCCCGTTACCTGAACCGTTTGATACGGACAAGACGCTGGCCTTCCTTCGGGCATCGTCCTTGCGAACGCCCTACCGGTTCTTTGAGCGTAGGGTGAGGCGGCACCTGCGAGTCCACGACACAGCCCTTGTGGTCGAATTCGACTTCACCAAACCGGGCCGCTTGCGCCTCAAGGCCTTTGATCGCGCGGGGGTAGCTTTTCCACATCCCGACTGGACCGAGCTACAGCGGATCTCCACGTTCATCTGGGGCTTAGACGACGACCTAGGTCGATGTTACGACATCCTGAACAAGGACTCCCGCCTGGCGCAGCTGGTCCAGCGATATGCAGGCCTCCGCATGATCCGGGCCCCTGATTTGTACGAGGCCCTCCTCACCGCTGTCCTAGGGCAACAGGTGAGTGTGGCTGCTGGAGCAGCTATTCGCCGTCGTTTCCTGGAGGAGCTGGGCGATCGCATCGTGGTAGACGAGGAGGAATATCTCAACTACCCTCCCCCAAGGCGCCTCCTCTCCGTTCCTCCTGCAAAGCTCCTACGTTGCGGGATCAGCCGCCAGAAGGCCAGATACCTGCTGGAGATCGCCGAACGCGCTGCAGCGGGGGCGCTGGAGGAGAGTACATTTGCAGGTCTTTCCGATGAGGCTGCCATAGCCAAGCTCATGGAGATCCCTGGCGTGGGACGGTGGACTGCCGAAGTCGTCCTGATGCGCGGATTGGGTAGGCTGGACGTTTTCCCGGCCGCTGATCTGGGGCTGATCGTTGCCGTGCAGCGGTTACGAAGGCTCAAAGCACGCCCGACCGAGCAAGTCTTGCGAAAGATCGCCGAGCGCTGGAAAGGCTGGCGAAGCTACGCAGCCTTGTACCTCTGGGCAACCCTCGGCGGTGGGGTGTAAGTAGCCACGAGGATCCGGGCTACCGCCAAGGATGTGGAGCTTATCAAAACGCTGGATGTGCGGGAGAGCGAGATGCTT
>JAUQQG010000078.1 GCA_030550015.1 bacterium
GAGGTGTCTAGTAGCATCGCCTGGCGTATCTTCTGCCGCATCCCCCTGGACAGGGAAGTGCCAGATCGATCGACCCTGATCAAGCTGACAAGCAAATACGGGCCTAAGGTTGTAGAGGATCTGCTCAACTTGGTGGTACGGAAGGCAGTGGAGGAAAAGCTGGTCCGGGGTCGCAAGGTACGGGTAGATGCCACCGTGGTCCAATCCCCCATCAAACATCCCACGGACATCGGGCTTCTGGCAGATGGGGTACGCGTAGTCACGCGGATTGTCAAGCGCTTGCAGGAAGCAGGGGTAGCAGTGCAGGCCGCTTTCCGGGATCGGACGCGTACAATCAGGAACGTGATGCGGGCAGTAGGGTATGCGCTGCGAGGAAAGGTCAGAGAAGCTAAGGCAGCCCTCCGGCAGCAGGCCATACGCGCACTGGATATCATGAGATCGGTCGTCTATCAGGCTGAGCGCATCCTTTTGGAGAGCAGGGCCAAGGTAGAAAAGATGCGGGGAGGCGCAGCGGATGTGGGGAAGAAACTGTGGCAGGAGCTGCACCATACCTTGAACTTGGTCACCCGCGTCATGGCCCAGACGGTGCTCGATCTCGCGGGGGTCCGGTCGATCCCTGATAGGGTCGTGAGTCTGTTTGATCCAGAGAGCGAGGCCCATCTGCGGGGGAAAGGCCGATGTTAAGGTGGAGTTCGGCTACAAAGCAGTGCTCACCGAGACCGAGGAGCCGATCATCACCCATTGCGATGTCTACATTGGCAACCCTGCCGACAGTACTTTGCTCATTCCCGCGTTTGAGGAACATGTCCGAGTGATGGGAAAGATTCCCTGGGCAGTGGCCACCGACCGCGGATAGACCAGTAAGGCCAACGAGGCCTACCTGGCCGGCCGGGGAGTCCAAAGGATTAGCCTTCCCTATCGAGGTCGTCGCAGTCCTCCTCGCAGGGAGTTCGAACATCAGAGATGGTTCAGGAGGCTGCAGCGATGGAGGGGAGGCCAAGAGGCCACCATCAGCCTGGGGAGTCGCATATACGAGTGGCACCGCGGCCGGATGCGGTGGCATGAGGGTGCACGCATTCACCTTGGCTGGGGCGTCCTGGCCTACAACATGAACCGGCTGGCTGCCCTCAGCAGGTCTGTGGTGTAAAGGAAAGTGCTGGAAAGATCCCTGCTCATTATTAGGACCTTGACCTGCTTCCTGTACGATTTGTGAAACCGGACTCTTTCACCGGGAACTAAGTAGACCATCACAGGCCCAAGGGCGATCTCCTACCCATCAGGATGGCGACACGGGATAGCCTTTCCCGTTTTGGGATCCATCATTCGGATTTTCTGGAGGTCGAATCGCAGCCATACCTGCTCCCCCGGAGCGAGAGTGACATCCGCCTGAGTGGTCGCCTTGAGAGTCGCACCGAGGGCTTGGAGGGTCAACAGCCTCTGAAACCCGATGGGTTCGATCACGATGACTTGCGCAGGAATTGCATTTTCCCTTGCTTCCCTCAGGATCTCGATGTTCTCTGGCCGGATCCCCACAATAATCTGGCTTCCTGCGCGCTCCCCCAGCTTCTCGAACCCCGGGGGGAGGGTAAGGCGGACTCCGTTCATCTCTACCGCGACAGCCCTATCTGCCATCGTCACCTTTCCCTGGAGGAAGTTCATAGGTGGGCTCCCGATAAAGCTCCCCACGAACATATTTTCAGGTTCTGCGTAGACCTTCTCCGGGACGTCACATTGGATAATTTGCCCGTCCTTCATAACGGCTATGCGGTCGCCTAAACTGAGAGCTTCCACTTGGTCGTGGGTGACATAGACAGTGGTGGACTTGATCTCCAGGTGTAGACGCTTCAGTTCAGCGCGCATGTGCAGGCGCAACAGGGCGTCGAGGTTGCTCAGCGGTTCGTCCATCAGGAGGACCTCAGGCCGCATGACGATGGCGCGGGCTACAGCAACGCGCTGGCGCTGCCCGCCAGAGAGCTGGGCAGGATACCGCTGGAGCAACTCCTCAATCTGCAAAAGCTCTGCGGCTTCCCTTACGCGCTTTTGGATCTCTGCTTCCGAGAACTTACGAACCCGCAGCCCGAAAGCGATGTTCTCAAACACGGTCATGTGGGGAAAGACGGCATAGCTCTGGAAAACCATGGCGATTCCCCGACGTGCAGGGGGCAGATCCGTCACGTCGCGGTTACCGATGATGATGCGCCCCCGGTCAGGCACTTCTAAGCCAGCGATGCAGCGGAGAGTTGTCGTCTTCCCACACCCACTGGGCCCCAGGAGAACAAGGAACTCCCCGTCGTTGATGGTGAGAGTGAGGTCACGGACGGCGATTGTCTTCCCGAACAACTTCCACACGTTCTGCAGACGGATCTCAGCCACGCCGATCACCTACCGTATGGTGATCCCCCATAGGTGGGTTAAGTACTTGCGAATCACAAACATCACCACGAGGGCTGGCAAGACCATGAAGAAGCCCCCCGCGAATCGAAAATTGAGGGGAGAGAGTCCAAGCAGATACACCACCAGCGCCGGTAACGTCCGATTCTGCACCGTGAGGATTGTTGCCGCGAACACCTCGTTCCAGGAGAGGACGAAGGTGAACATCCCAGCGGCCGCCAACCCGGGAAGGGCGAGGGGCAAAACCACCTTCAGAAACGCCTGAAAGCGACTGCACCCTAGGGTTATCGCCGCCTCCTCCAGATCCCTGGGAACGCCCAGGAAGACGCTGGTGGTAATGAGAATGACGATGGGCAGAGCCAGAGCGGTATGAGCGATGGCAACGCCCAGAGGAGTATCGTAGAGCCCGATCCTAATGAAGCTAACCGCCAGCGGGATTGCCAGGATGGCGACAGGGAACATCCTTGTCACCAGAATCGCCAGTCGGAAGCCCTCCTTCCCCCAAAAGGAGAAACGGGCCATAGCATAGCCTGCCGGTGCGCCGATCGCCATGGCCAGTACAATGGTCAGTACTCCCACAAGGAGGCTTGTGACCGTCGAATGCAGGACTCCTTCGGTCGTCAGAAAGAAGGCCAGGGTCTCTGTCGAGAAGCGGCTGGGCAGGAACGGCTTCGGCCAACGGTACAGCTCGGGTGGGGGGGTGAAAGTGGCGAAGGTGACAAGCAGAAGCGGGGCCAGCACCCAAGCGCCAATGAGGGCCATCGAGAGATAGATGCCGATCAGCCGGAGGCGAATGGGGTTAACCGTCATCCTATCTGCTCCTCCCGAACACGTAACAGCCGGAGGTAAACCCATGTGAGCATCGCAGAAAGCACCATGATCACCACAGCGTAAGCGCTTGCCACATGGGCGTTCCTGTACAAGGCATACCAGAAGTAGGACTCCCCGGCAAGCACAGGGAGGATGCGGCCGGTGAGGGCAAGGACCACGGCGAACACCTGGAAGGCCAAGATCGTCCGGATGATCAAAGCGGTCTGGATGCTTGGCTTTAGCAGGGGGAGGATCACCATGCGAAGCTTAGCCCAGGCCCCGGCTCCAAAGACATCGGCGGTCTCCAGGTAGTCCCTGGGGATAAGCTGCAACCCCGCCACGAGGATCACCATGACGATCGCCGTTGCCCTCCACACCTCGGCGGTGACCACGGAGGCAAACAGCCAAGCCGGATGCTCATAGGAAAGGAAGGGGACAGGCAGGTCAATAAAGCCGAGGGCGTAGAGGATGGTGTTCAGGTAACCCCGCTCGCTGAAAATGGAAAGCCACACTAGCCCGGCCGCCAAGTCGGAAATGGCCAGGGGAAT
>JAUQQG010000097.1 GCA_030550015.1 bacterium
CACCCAGCATGGAGCGGCCAAATCCATGCTCAGTGCCATTGCCTATGCCCCTACCCAGGCGCAGGCCAGCTAGAAACGCAGGGAGTTCGAGGCTTGGTGTCGGAAGCATGGGTACACGAAAGTAGCTCAGAAGAAGTTCCGAAGGCTCAACGCACCTAAGCTACTGGCAAAAGTCTACGCCGGGTCCAGTACAAAGATGGAGTCGAGGTAAGGCGGGAGGAGGTCGCCGCCTGATACGAATTTACACACCTCCTGACGAAACCTCATTGGACTTTATTCCCACTAATGGTGGGATAGGATTGGGAACAGAAGAGCCTCTTCCCCTTCGGCGGGTGGTTCGGACCCACCAATGGGGGAGAGGGGGCAACTCATCGAATCCTGCTGGGATGGTGAGAGGGCTGACAGAAGGTCAAGAGGCTTATGGAATAGAGGGATTCCTCTGGGGTGGAGAGAATTCTTTCTCTACTCCTTTGAGGTGGGGATGAAGAAACCATGAATGTGGAGCAAGAGATCGAGGGATTGGCCAAGCGTCTCTTGGACACGCTCGAGAAGGGTGCCTACACGAAGATCCTCCGCGAGTCGTTCCATCCATTCGTCGACCTAGTCGAGCGAGCTCCTGAGGAGGTGCCCCGGGTAATCCGCTGGGCTTTGGATGCCCTCTCTCCCCCTGCTGCCGCCGCAATCTTGGAATTGACGGAGCTTACTTTGGATTTTTCCCTGGGTGTGTGGCTCCCGAAGGCGGGCATCGTGACCGATGCTATGACGGCAACCCTTCTTGGAATGATCCTCACGGGCGGTGGAAGAGACCTCGAAGGTGTCTCGGAACGCTTTGATGCCGCACCCCTCGTGCGGCCACTCCGCTATGGATTCGGGATCCCTAAAGGCATTCATACCGCCATAGAAGGTGTCTTTCTCAATCCCTTGATCTTCGACGCCATCAACCTCGTGCACTTCCTCAGGCATCGCAGGTATGTCGCCGAGTCGATTCCCGAGATCCCTTTCGTTGGTTCCATCGTGCCCTGGGATGGATGGGCCCAGCTAGAGGCCTCTACCCAGAAGCCCGATAAGAGGTATCCTGGGAAGGGTTCACAGGACCAGCGGAAACGTCATGCCGCTCTAGGATGCGTGACAGTTACCCTCTTCGGACCAATAGACGTCTTGGAGGACATCTCAATCCAGATGTGTACAGACCGAGAACTCGAGGAATTGCGGAACCGGCTTTCCGCTGGCCTGGGTCTTACCTCAGAAGACTATTTGATCCTGAATCCCTATCTGGAACGTCCCTCAGAGCTTCCGGTCGCCACGCAGAACCTCCTGAAGGAAGTTACTGAAACACTCCGGGAGGTTGCAGAGGAAGAGAACACGTAAATCTGGCTCTTTCCCGCGATTCCCTCCTCACGACGGTTCTTACCTGAACCGGGAGAGAAGGGACTTCGAATGGAACTACGTCACAAGGGAGGTTGGGGTTGCACCGCTGGACCTTTTCAGCTACCGGGGAGAGTGAACTCGCTTGCCCGTATCGCTATGTGAGGACACACCTCCAAGAGGAATATATTCTGGCGCCCTTTGCGGCGAGCTGGGTCGGACAAAAGGTCCATGAGAGGATTGCCCGGAGTCTGCGGTATAGCCTGCCGGTCGACGAAAGGCCATTCTGGTTGCCCCCGAAGCTTGTGCTTCAAGAGGGAGAGAACCTTCAAGAACTTGTTCGGAGAGCGGAGTTGGGGCTGCAACGGTTTGAACGGGAGATCCGGCCTTCGCTCGCAAATAAGTCCCTCTTTGTTGAAGAACGGTTTGAATGGGACTTCTGGTTAGGTGCGCAGCCTATCCGCTTGGTAGGGAAGCTGGACGTGGTGGTTGAAGGAGCGGAAGTTTTAGACTGGAAGACAGGAAGCGTCACAGGAAGTCAGGATCAGCTACGGTACTACCTCGTTCTCTACCGCCGCTCAACAGGGAGGGTAGCGCGGGTGGCACGCGCAATCGGACTGGAGACCGGAGAGACCTTGGAGGAGTCTTGGAATGACGACCTGGAGGATTGGGTCATGACGCGGGTTACGGCGATGGTGGAATTAAAGCGACGTGCCCTCGAGGAACCGGACCGCCGGGACCCGGGCTTTCAGTGCGGTTATTGTCCTTTCGCCACCGCATGTCCCGCCAGCATAGCCCCGCCACGATACCTCGTCGACACGAGAAGCGGCCGGATCTCGCCTCTATTCTCCCGTCCAGATCTTCCCGGGGTCGAAACTCCGGATGACTTCTAACTCCTCCGGAGTGGGGGGTTGAGTCTCGCGGATCTTTGATGTGGTTCGAAGAGGCCAGCCGGTTTCTGCAAGCACCATTTCCAGGTCCACTCCAGGGTGAATAGTATCCAGAACCATCTCCCGAGACTCTGGATCGAAGGTTAGAGTTGCTAGGGTTGTGATGACCCTTGTGGGTCCTCCGCCCCGGAGGCCCACGCGTTCCCGCCAGTTTCCTCCTTCTCCGTATCCCGGCGAGGTCAGATAGGTAACTCGCTCTGGGAGACGACGCCGCTCGTGGGGGATCATGACCACATAGCGGCGGCTCAGAGATGCGATATCACAGGCGCCCCCGCTCCCTGGGAGACGGATCCTTCCTCCATTCGCCCACGTGCTGTTGAGATTCCCAAACCGGTCAACTTCCGCGGCTCCGAGGAACCCTAGATCAACACGGCCTTGCTGGAGGATCCCCATCACATCGAGCAGGGTGGTGCAGGAAACAGCCATGGCGATGTTCGGCGGGTCGCTCATGGTGATGATCGGGCCAAGGGGAGGGGTGTCACGGATGATCCCGTTCTCGAACAGTCCAATTGCCCTAGGCGCGTGAAGAGTCTTTGCCACGGCGAATGCTAAGAGAGGCAGACGCATACCGACGAAGACCACTTCTCCATCACGGATCTCGCGAGCGGCCGCGGCAACCATGAGTTCTCGCAGGGTGTATTCTTTCGTGCGCATGGTTTACGTACCCCGGCAAAAGTTTGTGGGCTTACCACCCATAGTCTACGGCTGGGGCGAGCTGCTTTGTCGGCCTCAGCATCCTGATACGATCCGCTCCCAGCCTAGAGAGATACTCCGCACGATCTTTCACTCCCAGTACCCACTCCTCTAGCCACCTCTCGAAGTTCTCCCGTGTACGGGAGCGCTCGTAATAGTCCATGTAGAATGCATGGTCGCGCCGCGAGTATCCTTGTACAGGGGAAGGGTGCGCTCCCCAAGGTTCCGGCACGACGGCATCCACGAGGAACCCAGGAACGATGGTGCGGTTCGGATCGCCCTTGATCACAGCGGAGTCCACGACTTCCTCACAGCTCACGATCACGCGCTTGGCTGCACGCACAGCCTCAAGGGTGATCCCCAAGTTCCCCCACAGGTGGGCGTTACCAGCGGCATCGGCACGCTGGACGTGGATGATGGCTACATCGGGTTGGATAGCCCGGACAGCCACGAGCGGCTCACCGGTGAACGGGCATTGCACGAGGCGCAGGGAGGGGTTGCGGGCGAGGAGGTCTGTCCCCAGCGCTGTCTTTGCTGGCAGGTAAGGGACACCCCAGGCCGCAGCTTGAAGGCCGAGGGCGATGGTGAGGTTCGTGTGGTCTTCTACTTCCAGAGGGAGAGGGATGGACTGTTCCACGGCGCGACGGAAGTTGTATCCAGGGCCTCCGCCGACGTTCCCGATCCAAGCGACGATCACCTTGCGGA
>JAUQQG010000113.1 GCA_030550015.1 bacterium
GGTGGTTGCGCTATGATGAATTGCGGCCGCAGTTAAGCCTATCCCGCCGACAGAAGTGCTTACCTTAAAAGCATCACGACGGGTATTCAATCCATCCTGGTTCAGCAATAGACCGTAAGGTCCGAAGCTGATAGTCTGGCGGCCAAGCCGGAAGTTTAGGACGCCCAGGACGTTGTTCACATCGATGTAGAGGCGGTCGAAGTCCAGATAGATCCCAGTGCCCTGCTGAGCAGATGCTGATAAGTTATATGGAGCTCCACCCCCATACAGAGAGCTGTATGCACGGACCCTCAGCACCCCTGCCACGTTTGGCGCAATCTGGCCACGGGCCGTCAAGCGGATCCTGTTAATGTAGGTCACGGGGCTTGCAAAAACTCCAGGAACACCTACTACAGCAGCGTTGTATTCGCCGTAGTAGTCCCCCGTGATCTTCGTCTTGTCCAGCTGGCCGCGCAGGGTCCGGAGTTCCTCCTCAATGGACTCGATGCGGACGCCCAGGGCCTGCAGGTCGGTCTGGAACTCCCGGACCAGCCGGTTGATGGTGTCGATGCTGCTCCGCAGTGCATCGATATCCGCCTTCCTCACTTCAGGTGCCGGTGGAGGCGGTGGTGGCCCAGGAATCTGAGCAGCAACGGCCTCGATGCGCGCCAGCAACCTGGCGACGATCATGGCCATCTCATAGCGGGTCAATGCCCGGTCGCCCTTAAAGGTCCCGTCGGGATAGCCCTCGACGAGGCCCTTCGCGGCGAGCTCAGCGATCGCGTCATAGGCCCAGTGATCAGTGGGCACATCTGCGAAAGGCTGAGCAAAAACCGGGGCTACAAGAGCAAGGAGAAGTGCTGCAGTGACAAATAAGGCAGCCTTTTTCACTTGCCTAGTCCCCCTTTCGTCAGGATTGAGCCTCCGGCCTCGGGGGAACAACAGAGTGAGTGTTCACGTTTCCTCCCTCTATCCCCTCTAGACCTTCGGCCCGGTCTCACCTACCACCTTGCCTCCGCAATGACCGCAGGCCACTGAGGGCCCTCGCTATTTTCCTCACCTCCTTTCTCTGCGGAGGCCGCAGGGATTTTCTCCCAGGCGGCAGATGAAGCTCGAAAACTCTTTTCTCTCCCCCTTCTTCTTTCTCCCTCCAGGAGAGAAAGGTTGTATGATCGCTTAGGGAGAGCAATCCAGGGAAAACAGCTTCTTTACCAAACCGAGCCAAATTCTATCGGCTTCAATAGCCGTTTGTCAAGGTAAATCTTCAGAATGCAACTGGACGCTTTTGCTTTTATGATACGACGCGCTCAGATGAACTCCTCCTATCTTCCCAAAAATTTTTCTTCTCCTCCAGGAATTTTTCTGAAAAATTCCTCGGCAAGGACAACGGCGGCATAGTCATCATAGGGCTCCGGGGGAGTTTGCAACGAGAGAGGGAGAAGCCTTCTCCAGCCACGCGGGGGATGATCCTGAAAGTACCGCAGGCGGGCCTTGAGTGTCGTCGCATGCTCGGGGACCAGGATGACCGGCACGTCTACGCCTGCTTCCTGGAGCCTCCTCTTTACCTCCCCCGAGCCCGTACGATCGCCTAAGACGATCCGTTCTACTCGATACTCTCTGACCCATTGTGCCACGGCGTTTTCGATCTCCGTAATGCGAAAAATCCCCCTTGCGAGGACTCCGGAAGGAGTGCACACAGCAAGGCCGCACTTTTCTCGCCCGGGATCAACGGCCAGGACCGCGCCCATCGATTTCCCAGACTTATCGGGCATTACCTCTCCAGCACCTCCAGCTCAACCTCAATGGGGCCAATGGTGTATATATCCTTCGCCGCCTTTACGACTACCGGCACCTGGCGCCTGGTAGCTACGATTCGTGTAACTGTGGCCCGGACCTGGTCGAAATCAGCCCGAACATCAGGGCCAGCGGAGACAAGCGTGAAGGGTGGCGAGATCACCTTCCCCTTCGCTCTGAGCGCAGCGCTGTCGATGAGGCGAAGGAGCGCGTTTCCTACTTCATCCCTGGACCGCCTGCCGTCCACCACGCCCTGGAGCAACACCGTTCCCTTCCTGTAGACGAGGTCGTTGGGAAACCAGATGGGCGTAACCTTGAGAGGCAGGCCCTTCACTGTGTTTTCGGCTGCAACCAACCGGAACACGACCTCTGTATTGCGTTGTTTGATGATGGCGGCGATCTGCTCCAGGCGGACACCTGGAGGCGTCAACTTGAGCACCTCCCGGCTGTTCACATCTGGCCCTGCCCCGTTGGCCAAAGCGATCTCCGAAGCCCTCTCCCAGAAGGCGTTGACCTGGCGGCGCACGGAATCTAAAGGCTGTCTCCCGTCGATGATCGTTCGGAGGACCTCCTGATCAGCAAGGTAGGCGATCTCCCCAACCTGGAGCCGGCGCAGGCGGACCTCCTGCTCCTGGATCTCCTGGCGGAGCTGGTTGAGCCGGAAGAGCGCTACGCGGGCGCTCTCGGAGAGAGCGAGGACCGTGACAAGGGTGAACACGGTGATGAGCATCCCGCTGAGAACCGTGATGAGCTGGGCGGTGTGCCGCGGCCGGAGACCAAAGATGCTCAGGCGGCGGCGGCCGATGTTGCGGCCGACGAGGTTTCCAATGTAGGCAATCACGCCGCTCATCACGAGAAGCAAGGGGATCAGGAAAAGTCCGAACTCCACTCTGCTACCTCCTATCTTGGTCTACACAGTCTGCACAGTCTGCACGGTCTGCACGGTCTACACGGTGTGCATGATTAAAACTTTGTGAGGGACTTCTTTTCAAGTTCACCAAGAGCACGAGGAAGTCCCATACCTCCTTGAGGCTGAGTTTGCTCTTACCGCCCTGCCGTTCTACAAATGTGTAGGGAACCTCGATCACCCTGGCGCCGGGAGACCGCACGAGGACCTCCAGCAAC
The DNA here is from genome assembly GCA_030550015.1 of bacterium. Taxonomy (GTDB): domain Bacteria; phylum Sysuimicrobiota; class Sysuimicrobiia; order Sysuimicrobiales; family Thermofontiviventaceae; genus Thermofontivivens; species Thermofontivivens primus. The sequence goes on from JAUQQG010000113.1 coordinate 2,899, forward strand.
AATTTGTAGCCCAAGGCCAGAAAGGGCCGGCCCTCGAGAATCGCACGCCGTGCGGCGAAAAACCCAGAGAGTGGATCGTGTACAGATATCCGAAGGACCCTGCGGGCTAGCGCCGTGGCGCCAACACTGGCGATCCTTCGCCACAGTGGCCACCGCTCGATCCCGCCTCCTGGCACGTATCTCGACGCAATGGCAATATCATACCCCTCCTGGATTGCCTTAACCAGGTGCGAGAGCATCTCCGGTGGATGCGAGAGATCTGCGTCCATAACGGTGATGCAATCCCCGCGTGCGATACGAAGGCCATCCAGCACTGCTGAGCTCAATCCTCCTTTCCCGGGACGGTGGACGATGGTCACCGCAAACTCAGAGGCAAAGTAATGGCGCAACTCTTCGGCCAGAGCTCCCGTCCCATCTGGAGAGCTGTCATCTACAACGATGACTTCCAGAGGGAGCTCATGGGCCACCTGCCGGAGCCGCTCAAATAGCCTTGGCAAGGTCTCGCGCTCGTTGTAGGTAGGGACGATGACAGAAAGCACCCTGCCCTCCTCAAAGGAAAAGCGGTCTGCACGGTCTACACAGTCTACACGGTCTACACAGTCTACGCAACTTCGCTTCGCTCCATGACTTGCACAAACAAAGGGCTCTTGCCCGTGCGGACGACTGACGATTCACGACTCACGATAGACGAGACCTTCCCCTCACATTACGGGGAAGAGCTACACCAACTCCGCATAGGGACATCGATGCGAAACGCCACGAAGGGCCCCTCGCGAGCGATGACCTCGCTTCCTTTCAGCACCTTCTCCAGCTCGCTGTCAAGTCCTCCCCGGACGATCACGACTTTCCTCTCGCCTCGGCAGATACTTTCTAGAAAACGTCCCGGATCGGTGATCCATTCCACTGGATGATTCAGATAATAACGCAGACTCGGGATCTCCGGCATCAAGGCCACAACAGGATTCCCACCTAACACCTCGACCTGGATCTGTCGGGCCAGGGGCCGAATCGGGCGCATCACCTCCACTTGCGGGAGCACCGCAGTTACGAGGACAATCATGGCCACTACCATCGTGGCCGGAATCAGGAGAAGGCTCCACCTCTCCCGGTGGGCGAAGAAGGCCACCGTTGCGAGGAGGAGGCCTAAGAACAGGACCGTGGAAAGGAGCAGAAGACTTTCTCTTAAGTGCACGAGCTCTACGGGATACTTCCACCGGGCAAAGAGGGCCACCTCGGTGAACACAACAAAGGTAGCGAGAAAGTTGACGAGTGCGCCGACCGCCATCTTCCGCCGGTGTTCCTGCGGATTCTGGAGGAACGCTTCCCAGGTGCTGGCGATCCCGATGGCGCAAAGCGGGTATAGAGGCAAAATGTAATTGGGGAGCTTCGTCCCAGCTATGGAGTAGAAGATGAAAACAATGGCACACCAAAGAATGAGGAGAAGGCTCGAATCCTGATCCAGCCGGCGCGCGTGGTAGGTGGCCATGGAGTACAGGAAACCTGTCCAGGGAAAGGCGCCAAGGAGGAGGACGGGGACGTAGTAATAGAACGGTCCCGACTGCCCCTCCACAGGACCTAAGAACCGGTAGAAGGTGTAATAGCCGATGACACGAGCAATAAAGGGATAGCCGTGGCGGATCGCTTCCACCACATACCACGTCCCCCCGATCAACAGGTACAGGCCCAACCCGAGCAGCACAGGAATCTGTCGCAGCTTACTGAGCTCGCGGCGAATCCCCAGGAAGGCGAGAAAGGTCATGGCAGGGAGGAGGAGGCCGACGGGACCTTTCGTCAAAGTGGCGAGTCCCGCCCAAGCGAACCCCCAGAGGTAGGAACGGCGCGTTGCGCTATCTCCCGTCCAGGGAGAGGAAGGTAGCGGGTTCTCCCCAGGAATCGAGGGCCCAGCCTCGGATGAACGGGCTGGAGAGGGCGAACGGGCATAGCCTTGGTAGAAGCTGTAGAGGCTAGCGAGCATGAACACTACGAGGATCGTATCGAAGACCACGAGCCTTGACTGGGCGAAGTACTGGAACATTGTTGCAAGGATCACCGCACTCCACAAGCCAATGCGTTCTGAGAAGAGCGCGCGCCCAAACAGGTAGGTTACGCCCACCCCAATGGCGCCAAAGAGCGCAGGCCATATCCGAGCGGTGAACTCGTTGAAGCCGAACAGGCGCCCGGTGAAAGCCTGGAGCCAGAAGGCAAGCGGGGGGTGCACGAACCACGGTCGCCCATCATAGGTGAGGGTCAAGATCTCGCCGGATGTCGCCATCTCCCTGGCGATCTGGGTGTACTTCGCTTCGTCGTTGTCCCACAGGCTCATGTCCCCCAGGTGAAAGGTGAACAACAGGAGAGCTCCAAGCACGAAAAGGAGGGCGATCCCGTAGGTTCTCATAGGACGGGTCTGCACGGTCTGCACAGTCTACACAGTCTGCACGGTCTACCTAAACACTCACAGCTCACGATTCACGACTCACGATGCACGATTCACGACCTACAATTCACGGCTCACGATTCACGACATCCCATAAAAGGACATCACCGCTCCATACGGTAGAGCAACCAGCCCCCAACCAACGCCATCACCGTGTTTGGAAGCCATGCCGCCACAAAAGGCGGGAGGCGCCCCCCGTGCCCTAGGCTGAGGCTCAGGGAGAGGAGGAGGTAGTACAGGAGGATCACTACGATGCTTAACCCCAGCCCAATGGATGGTCCGGACCTATGCGGCCGGAGGCCGAGAGGAACTGCGAGGATGGCGAAGACGATTGCGGAAACTGGGGTAGCCATCTTCGTGTGCATCTCCACGAGGTACCTGGTGAACTCCTGGCCGCTGCGGCGCAGGACATCGATGGCCAGTCGGAGTTCCCGCACGCTCATCTCTGAGGGATCCTTCGCCGGAATGGCCACCTCCTCCGGGGAACGCGGGAGATTCACGCGCAGACGCGCGAACTGGCTCCGTACCGTCCCAGATGCATTCAACAGGTATAGGATCCCGCGTTCGAACTCCCACTGCCCCTTACGGTATATGGCCTTTGCCGCCTCGATCACACGAAAGACCCGGCCTTCCCGGAACTGCGTCACCACAACCCCCTCCATCATCTCCGTCTCTGGATGGAAGCGGCGGGCAAACACCATGGACTCAATCCCATCGATCTCCTCCCGGAACAGGACGTTCTCCTGAGGACGGGGCTCTTGCTTGAGGAGCTCTCGGAAGAAGATAAGGCGATACCGGTCCTCGGCACCAGGTACCACACCTTCCGTGATCAGGAAGGTGGATAGGCTCATGAACGCGCCAATGGCCAGCACGGGGACGGCCAGGCGGTAGAGGCTGATACCGCTTGTGCGCAGCGCTGCGATCTCGTTCCGGTCGCTCAGCCGGCCGAAGGCCAGGAGGGTCGCCAGGAGCACGCTCATGGGCAAGCTGTAGGTGAGGAGGAGGGGAAGACGGTAAAGCACAAGCTGAATAGCCACAGAAGCCTGGGCTCCCTGCTGAAAGATCAGGCGAGCGAGCTGGAAGAGATGGTTCGCTAGGAGCAGGGAGGTGAAGATCCCTGCTGCGAACAGGAGAGCGCCCCCAAGTTCTTTCAGCAGGTACCGGTCTAGCAGCCGCATCGCGCGATAGGCGTTCACATTCTCCCACAAACAGCCACAGAACCTCTACATCTCGAAGCGTTCGCCCAGATAGATGCGACGCGCCTCGTCATTCTCCAGGATCTCCCCAGAGGTGCCAGAGGCCAGGATTCGGCCTTCATACAGGATGTAGCTGCGATCGGTAATCGCCAGGGTGTCACGCACATTGTGGTCTGTGATCACCACCCCGATCCCCTTCTTCCGGAGGTAGAGGACGATCTCCTGGATCTCTGTCACGGACTTGGGATCGATCCCCGTGAACGGCTCATCAAGGAGCATGAACCGAGGCTCCATCGCCATGACACGGGCGATCTCTACCCTGCGCCGCTCCCCGCCGGAGAGGGTGGCGCCGAGCTGCCGACGCAAGGGAGTAAGCCCGAACTCCTCCAGGAGGCGGTCTACGATCTGCCTGCTCTCTGAGAAATCCTTCCTCCCGGTGGCCTCCAGGACCATCCAGATGTTCTCCTCCGTCGTGAGGCCCCGGAATACCGATGGTTCCTGGCTGAGATAGCCAATCCCAGCTCGCGCACGCATGTGGACAGGGAAGTTCGTGATGTCCAAACCGTTGAGGTAAACCCTCCCCGAATTCGGCCTGGTAAGTCCCATGATCATATAGAAAGTCGTGGTCTTCCCGGCACCATTGGGGCCGAGGAGGCCCACGATCTCTCCGGGGTGCACCTCCAGGCTGACTCCCTGGACCACGGTGCGCGTCCCGTAGCGTTTGACGAGGTTTTCCGCTACAAGCATATCGGGTTCGTTGAGTCTACCACGTTCAAACGAAGTAAAGTAGCGTAAAAACCTTCAACGGCACTCCGCTACCACTCTGTGCCTCACTCCAAGCACGTGTCAAAAAAGCGCTATGGACGCAAGTACACCACAGCGCGTGGGGACCCTTCCGCCAAAACCCGCTCCTCATCGAGGTAGACGGTCATGCTCTCCGCGGTGAGGAGATCCCTCTTCCCCTCCACCGTCCGAATCAAGGTGACGCCCCCGGAGAGTCGCGCCCACCCTTCTTTGCGGCGGATCTCCCCTTCTGGAGCGGTTGCTTCCAGCGACCCCCGGGTGATGCGAACCCCTCCACGCAGGAAGACTACTTCCTCCCGTGTGCGCGCCTCGATGAGGCCCGCCCTGCCTTCTGTATCCTTGACACGCACCCATGGGGATCCTGACACAACGATGGTCTCCTTCCTCTGATCGACTTCCAGGCGCTCCCCTGTGAGCACGGTGTCGCCCCGGTGGACGGTGACCGAACCTTCCGCCACCGCGCGTCTGCCGCGATCCCACACCTGCACGCGCTGTGCATGCAATGTGGTGACCGTGACTCCCTCTCCTGGAGTCGCTGGGGCCGTTGCCTCCGTTGAGGTCACCACGACGTTCCCCTCGGCCACGGCCCTCCCCTCCCCCCACCAGGCTGTGATCCAATCGGCCGTAAGGGTTGTCTCTCCATCTTCCCTGGAGTATCTGACCATCGCTCCGCCATGGGCAACGGCCCGTTCCTCCTCCAGGAAGACCTGCACCTCAGGAGCCCGGACCTCCTGGTCCCGCGAGCGGGCGACAACGCCCCCGCTCGCAAACGCGACACGCTCTTTCTGGCTGTAGCGCACGAAGGGAGCGCGCAGTTCTAGGTCCCCCTTCCTCAGGAGAACCTCCTCTCCCTGCAGGACCCAGACCCCTGTGCGGTCGTCGTATTCCGCACGGGAGGCACCAGTGATTTCCACCGGCTCGCCCTGGGCGTGCAAGGGCGATGGAAGGACCAAGAGGACGGCAAAGAAAATGAAGGGCAGAAATCTCAAACGCACCACTACCAGATCTCCTTATTACTCGCTCTGTTCCACGCGCACATTCCCCACCAACCGCGTCTTCGTCAGGTCCGGGTCGGACTCAAGAAAATCAGCCCTGACTGTCAGCTTCCCCTCAGAGAGGAAGACCTCCCCGCTGGCAGTGATCTTGGCCGCTTTCTCAGACCAGGTCACCTTCTGCGCACGCAGGCGCCGACCCTCCGCGCTCTCCATCTGGACGTTGCCCAAGAGCTCCACCTCCCGTGCCTGCATATCTACGTGGCCTTGATCGGCGCGGAACCTGAGCACTGCCCTCCCTTCCCTGTACAGGATCCCTGTGGGGTTCTGGAGTGTCGCCCTCTCCCGGCTGCTGTCCAGGCTCACAACCCGGGCGCGGACCTCCCACTGCTTACGCCCTTTCTCGTCTACGCCAGAGAACTGTCCCCCCTCTACCTGCGCCACCGCTGGGCTTTCGGCTGGGGAGGCGGGAGCAGGCGCCTTTTGGGGAGGCTCGACAGGTGCGTGCGATGGCGCACCACGCTCCCTCAGGAGGAAGGCCGCGGTTCCTGCAAGGAGAGCGCCAATAAGCGCCCCCACCAAGACCAGCCAGATTCCCTTTGATCCAGGATGCATGGAGCCTCCCCACCCATCTTAGGGGAACATCGTCCTTCTTGCAATGGGAACTCCCGCTGGGCGACGATGATCGCCACTTACCCCTACAACCCGCTAAGCACCTTGAACACCTCCTCAGCGGCGCGCTCGAAGGCTCCCCCCGGGCCAAGCATCGAGGCCGCCTGAAGGAGGTCCGCGCGCATGGTCTTGCGTCTCTCCTCGTCCTGAAGCAGGGTGATCGCTTCCGCCGCCAGGGATTCCGCAGTAAGCCGGTCCTGGAGGAGCTCCGGAGCAACCGCGCGCCCCAAAAGAAGGTTCGGAAGACTGGCGTACTTGAGCGTCACTTCCCTGTTGGCAATGATCCAGGAGAGCCAGGAGAGACGGTAGACCACGATCATGGGCGTCCCTAGACAGGCTGCCTCAAGCGCCGCCGTCCCAGAGGTCACGAGGAGAAGATCGCTCGCGGCCATGACGTCGTAGGGCCTCCCTTCCCAGATGGTGAGAGCAGGGCCTCTCGCCTGGACTCCCTCGATGAACAACCGGTGAGAAGGGAGGGGAGCCGCGACAAACCGGACATCGCCGAAAGCCTGTTGGATCAAGGTTGTCGCCCCGAGCATCGTAGGGAAAATCCCCTCTACCTCCTGCCGGCGGCTTCCAGGGAGCAGACCGATCACAGGAGTTGTGGGGGAAGCACCGAGCGAAGCCCTCAGGATCTCTGGCTGATCGGACGGTCGAACCAGGTCCCTGGCGGGGTGCCCTGTGAACACGACATCTGCCCCTGCACGGGCGTAGCACTCCGCGTCGAAAGGCAATGTGGCCAGGAGCTTCATGCCCAGCCTGGCGATCTTTCGGGCACGGTCCCCACGCCGGCCGTAGACCATCGGGGGGACAAAGTAGACGATGGGGACTTTCCCCCTGAGCCGCGAGGCCACCTGGAGGTTGAACCCGGGGAAGTCCACGAGAACGAGAAGATCCGGCGCGACCCTACGGATCAGAGAGAGCACCCGCCGCAAGCGCAGGAGGAACATCGGGATCCGCAGGTAAGCCTCCAGGTAGCCCACCACGCCCCACTCCGTGGTCTCCGCAAGGATTTCCACACCGGCACGGGCCATGCGCGGCCCTCCCACTCCCACGAGGCGCAGAGTCGAATCCCGCCTCAGGAGCGCACCGGCCAGCTGGGAGGCGAGGAGGTCACCTGAGTGCTCCCCGGCGACGAAGAAGAGGGTCAAGCCCATCGCATTTCCTAAGATGAGTCTTCAAAGAATAGCTTTCCACGATGCCCGCGGCCAAAGATGTCGTGTGCATTTGGGGTGGGCTACGTCGGAGGCTCCCAACGGGCCACCCCGCGGGTCATTGGGGCACCTCTCCGGGACGCACGGAGGAACTCCAGCAGGTTGCCCACTGCAGCGTCCTCCCCGAGCTCCTGCTCAATCTTCTCTATGGCCTGGGAGAGGGTGAGTTGCGACTGGTAGAGGAGGCGGAAGGCACGCTTGAGGGCCCTGCGGCTCTCCGCAGGGATGCCGGCGCGCCGGAGGCCAACGTGGTTGAGGGCGCGGATTCGCGCAGGATGGCCATCGGCGAGCATGTACGGCGGGATGTCCTGGCGCACCATGGAGCAGGCGGCGATCATGCTCAGGCGCCCGACGCGTACGAACTGGTGGATGCCGGAGAGCCCGCCGACGTATGCCTGGTCATCTACCTGAACGTACCCTCCAAGCTGGACCCCGCTCACAAGGACCACGTGATTCCCGATGCGACAGTTATGATCGATGCGCACGTAGGACATGATGTAGTTCTCGTTCCCAATCACAGTCTCTGTACCAGTCCCTGTCGCCCTGCTGATGGTCGCATACTCCCGGATGATGTTGCCGTCCCCGATCACCACCCGGCTCTCTTCCCCCCGGAAGTGCCTGTCCTGAGGAGGACACCCGATGACTACCCCTGCAGAGATCTGGTTCCCTCGCCCGATGATCGTCCCTGCTTCAATGACCGCGCGAGGGCCCACAACAGTCCCCGACCCGATGACGACGTGAGGGCCGATGATGGCATAAGGCTTGACGACAACGCCCTCCTCAAGGACGGCAGTGGGATCTACGATGGCCGTGGGATGTACCGTCGTCATACAGCATCCACATCCACCAGGGAAAAGGTCAGCTCGCCTTCCGCCACCACCTGCCCCTCGACCTTGGCTGTCGTCTTGAGCTTTCCTACCCGCCCCTTCATGGCCACCAGCTCCGCTTCCAGGACGAGCTGATCTCCTGGAGTGACGGGACGTCGGAAGCGCACCTTGTCGATGGCAGCGAAATACGCCATCTTGCCAGCGAGCTCCGGACGGTTGAGGATCAACGCGGCGCCCACCTGCGCCATTGCTTCTACAATGAGGACGCCCGGCATGATGGGATGGCGAGGGAAATGACCCTGGAAATAAGGTTCGTTGATGGTCACGTTCTTGATCCCCACCACGCGTCGGTCGTCCTCGACCTCCAGGATCCGATCCACCAGGAGGAAGGGGTAACGGTGAGGGAGCAGATCAAGCAGCCTTTTGATGTCCAACACGGGAAACCCTCCGCTTTCGGTTCTTGGTTATGGATCTTCGAGGTTGCACAGTGCCCGGCAAACGATCTCGCATGGGCTGCTTGGCCCAAGATGGATCACGAAGGACCGGAAACCGACACCTTTCCTTGCTCGAGGATCTTCCGGGCGAGAGCCACGTGCAACGTATGGCCCCCGCCGACAGCCAGAAATTCCCCCAGCACCTCTCCCCCAAGGAGGGCAAGAGCTCCTAGGAGGTCCAGGATCTTGTGGCGGGCGGGCTCCTCCGGGAAGCGGGGAGTGCTCACGTACCCCTGGTGACTGAGGACCAGGACGTTCTCCTCCGATGCCCCCAAGGCAAGGCCCTGCTGACGAAGCCTCTCCGCCTCTTCTAGGAAACCCCACGTGCGCGCTGGTGCAATGGCTTCCTCGTACCGATCGGAGCCTGCATCGAAAGTGGCCACCTGGACCCCAAGCGTCGGCAGCTCTACAATATACCTCGCCTTCAACCTGGGAAAGGGAAGCGCCACGATACAGCTTGCATCGTCTTTCGCCCACACAGCTTCTTCAAGGCAGATCCGGGAGCGAAGTGCGTCCAGTTCTACAACCCCGGCTTCCCGAAGGGCCTTTACGTAAACGATTGCGCTCCCGTCCCCAGCCGGAAGTTCTTCCCCTTCTACGTCCACAGCAAGGTTATCGATGCCAAGGCCGTAGGCCGCGGAGAGGAGATGCTCCACCGTCGCCACGGAGACGGGAGATTGGAGATCGGAGACCGGAGATCGAAGGGTCACGCCTCGATCGGTCCCACCCACCGAGTCCAGGGATGCCCGCACAGGAGGACTTCCGGCCAGATCCACCCGGCGAAAGACGATCCCGTTCCCTGCAGGAGCCGGGCGTAACACAACACGGGCTAGCCTCCCGCTATGCAAACCGATCCCTTCCACAACCGCTTCCCTGGCAATGGTCCGCTGATGCATTGGTCTTTCCCGCGACTCATGAATCACGACTCACGCCCGCGATCTTCGCTTCTAAAGCCTCCAGGCGCTTGACGAGTTCTGGCAGGCGTCGGAGAACTGCTTGGAGCCGCAACTCCTCCTGGTGGGGGCGGGCGGGGAATCCCGAGACGATGGCTCCAGGAGGCACGTCCTTGGTAGGTACTGCCCGTGCAAGGACCTGCGCCTTCTCTCCGATGGAGATATGGTCCGGAACTCCGACCTGCCCTGCCAAGATCGCCCCTCTGCCCACGCGGGAGCTCCCCGCGAGGCCCACCTGGCTGACAATGATGGCATCCTCCCCGATGACCACGTTGTGGGCGATCTGGACCAGGTTGTCGATTTTCGTTCCACGACCGATCCTCGTCTCGCCCAGGGTCGCGCGATCGATGGTCGTGTTCGCCCCGATCTCGACCTCATCCTCGATGACCACCCTTCCGCGGTGGGGGATCTTGCGGTAGCGGCCGGCGTCAAAAGCATAGCCGAACCCATCGCTTCCAATGACGGCTCCGCTATGGATGATGCACCGCCTGCCAATCACCGTCTTGGGGTAGATCGTGACCCGCGGATAGATCAGGGTTTCCTCACCAATGGAACAGCCCTCGCCTATCACCGTCCCCGCATGAACCACCACACGCTCGCCAATAGACACTCTATCCCCTACAACCACATACGGCCCTAGTGCAACTTGGGACCCCAACGACACCTCCCTCCCCAGGATCGCCGTGGGGTGGATCTCCCAGCGCACAGGGGCAGGAGGGATGAGGGCCTCCAGGACCAGGGCCATGGCGAGGCGGACATCAGATACCGCAACAGCGGGCTTCTTTGAGGGAAAGATCCCCTTCTTCACCAGCAAGGCGGCGGCAGGGCTTGCCTCTGCTGCGGGAAGCCTCTTCTCCTCTGCGACGATCACGAGATCCTGCGGGCCTGCTTCCTGGAGCTCTGCCACTCCTAGGACCTCCACCTCGCCATTGCCAATGAGCTCACCGCGTACCATGGTAGCGATTTCCTGTAAACGCACGTGCACCACCCTCCTGCAAGGGCATGGGAGTACCCTATCCCTACGAAGTACCCCGGCAATCGTCTTGACTTTTGCCGGGGTCCTGAGATCTTTCGTTCCGTTCCGCTCAGGCCTTCCGCGCGCTCAGGTCACTTCAATCGCTCGATGACCTCGTTGGTGATGTCCACCCCGCCGAGCTGGGTCGCCCCTTTCACCAGGACCACGCGCAACCGCTTGGACCGTGCCACCTCCTCGGCTGCTTTGCGGACCTCCTGGTCGAGCCTTGCTTCCAGCTCCGCCTTGAGCTGCTGGAGCTCCCGGAGATACAGGGCGCGTCTCGCCTCCAGCTCCTCCCGGCTCAGCTGGGATGCGAGAATAGCCAGCTCGGCGGCCATGGCCTTTTCCCTGTCATCGAGCTGCTTCTGGTAGGAGAGAGCACGCACGCTCTCGTTGAGGACCCTGTTGATGTCCACGACCCCGACCTGAGGGCGTGTACATCCGACAAGGGCAAGGGAGGCGACCAGCGCTAAGCCCACGACAATCCACTGCTTCGGGTTCATCGGGCTCACCAGGTTCGTCGGCTTCACGAATCTATAGGATTGAACACACCACATGCGATCGACGCAAACTTATCTGTTCAGTCGACGGACGACTTCCTGGGTGAGGTCGACCACCCCTGTGCTGTAGTGAGCGCGCGTCAGCACCACGTCGACACCCGCCCGCTGGGCTAGGGTGGCGACTTCGATCCGTATCTCGGCCATGATGCTCTCCTCAAGTCTCGCCCGCTCCTGCCTGCGGGCAGCGAGTTCTGCAATGACCTGGCGCTCGAACGCGTCCAGCATCCGTGCATACTGCTCCTGCCTCGCGCGGATCTGCGCCCGCGCCTGCGCCTCAAGCTGCCTGCGGCGCTCGGCGAGGCGTGCATTCATCTCCTTCTGCCTGGATGTGATGAGCTGGGAAATCCTGGCCCTCAGCGCGCGCTCCCGCGCAGCGACCAGCTCCTGCGATTCCTTGTTCAGAGAGTCTTGGAACGCTTTGAGCTCCTCGTTTGCTTCCTTCTCCTTTTGCTTGATGAATTCCTGAAGCGCTTGGTTGCTGGCTTCTTCTTTCGCCTTGATCTTGGCGTCGCGCTCGGCCTGTAATCGCTCGATTTCCTGCACGGTGCGCTCTCCTTCCTCGCGGGAGGTGAACCGGACCGTCTCCAGTTTCAAGCGCAGGTTGAGGAGGGGGATGCGGTACTCCTCCATGATCTGCTGCTCGTACGCTCGGAGCTCCTCCACTAGCTCCTTGTGGTGCTCCTCCACTGCCTGCTTCACTTGTGCCTCCAGCTCCTTCTGGCGCTGAACCAACCTTGCCTCCTGGCGACGCTTGAGGTCCCTCGCGTAGTCCTCTAGCTCCCTCTGGGCCTGTTTCCTGCGCACCTCCACCTCTTCCTTGAGGAGGGCCTCCAGGCGCGCTTTCTCGCTCGCGAGGACCTTGTCGAGGTTCACCTCGACAGGCGGGGGCGGTGGGGGAGGGGAGGAACGCTGCACTTCCAAAGCCTGGATCTGGCGGTTCAGCGCCTCCAGCTCCTTCCACCTTGGGTGAGCCCGGAGAACAGCGTCGAAGTCCACGACGCCCACCCGGAAGGGCGCAGGCTGCTCAGGCTCCGGCGGGGCCGGAGAAGGCGCTTGTACCCTGGGGCCACACCCGGAGAGCACCACGCCGAGAAGAAGCGCAAACAGGAAATTCCGGAGAGAAACCACGGGACGAAGTCCTACCTGCCCTTCTGTAGGATCCGAATGACGTCCTCGGTCAGGTCCACCCCGCCATAAAGGACAACGCTTCGGTCCAGGACGATGGTGATGTTGCGTGCCCTGGCCGCCTGGGCAATGGCCTGTCGGATATCCCTGTCTAGCCCGCTGAGGAGCTCCTGGCGCCGCTGGAGGATCTGCTGTTGAAGCTGGCGGTCAAGCTCCTGGCGCTGGGCCGGGGTCAGGTTCTTGGCCTTGGCCTGGAATTCACGTTGCTTGGCCTGGAAGAATTCTTGCAGAGCCTTCTCAGAGCTCGCCTTCTGTGGGTGGGCATCTAGGGCCCTCTGCATGTCCACGTAGCCAATGGCCAGTGGCTGGCTGAGAACTGGTCCTACCCGCACGAGCGCCAGAGCCAGCACAACAATGAGGATCACAATTCCTCCGACAGCGACTGCCAGCTTCGTCCGATCCCACCGCATGCTCAAACCTCCAATCGTAGCATATTCTGAGCGAAGCTTTGCTTCGCTCCCTGGTTCTCTTTTCTAGGGGCAAGCCCATGAGCCTGCCCTTCCCTTACAGGTTGCTGACCAACCGGATCCACCAGCCCCGGGAGGTGGTCGCGACAAGCTCCCCAGAGAGGAACTCGTTCACCCGATACACAACGGCGCCCTCCACATCGCTCCCTGCAAGGTCCAAGGTAGACCGGATGCCCACCTCTGGGGTAAGCTGGTGAGTTGCCCAGAGCCAAAGCCCCCTTGTAAAGGGATCCACCTTCGCGCCCACCACCACCCGCTCGGAAAGGTCGTACCGCACCCCTACGTTCCAGCGCAGGGAGAGGGGGCTTGGCGTCAGGTCGCTCTCTATAAACACTTCCACTCCCTGGGCCACCACCCTTCCAAGCTGCGTCACCACCTTGGCCGGGGGGGCCTGGACACCGATATTCAGCTGTGCTTCGACACGCCCCCGGTACAGCAGGGAGTCGGCGATGACAGTGACGTACGTCGTTTCCCCAACCTGGATGGACGGGCGGGCGATGATCTGATATTGCTTCACTGGGGCGTACTCCCGGAGCTGGCGGGAGATCAACTCCTCGAAAGCTTGGCGGTTCTCCTGAGCAAAGACCACTGGAAGCCCCCGCAGGGGCTCTGCCATCGAAGCCACCTGCGGAGCGTGTTGGTCCAGAACCAGCAACGGGATAGAGGAGGAACGGAAGCGGACCCCGATATCCCGGATCACCCGCGAGTCACGAGGGAGAACGGAGAGGCTCGCCTCCACCTCCTCCGCGGGCTTGAGGTGAAGCTTCCCTGTGAAACCGGGGAGGGAGCCCTCTACGATCTCTTTGGCTCTTTCCTCGATGAGAGACCTGGACCAGTCTAGTGCCTCCACGGGGAGATTGAGAAGAAGGCTTCCTACCTCAGGAGCCACCAGGCGCTCGAACTGTTGGAGTACCAGCGGGCGTGCACCGGGGTGGATGGTCTCAAGACCAGCAGCCACCTGGACGCGCTTGATCACCGGGGGCTGGGGGCGGAGCTTGAGGGAGACCCTGCTCTCCACGCCGGGCGCGATCACCACACTGGACACGGTGTATCCGGAGAGGACACGGTCTAAGACGGTGGAGAGCGCCCGGGCAAGCACAGGGCTTTCCCCCGTCACCACATGAACAGGGCGACCTACCAGGAGCCTTTCAGCGACCGCCTGGGCCGTGGTAACGATACGGTCACGCACCAGGGGGTGTGGGCTATCGCCTTCGAACGCCACCACCAGGACAACTTGGCGTACCTCCTCTGCAGCCAGGGAGGGAAGTGCCAGCGTCGCCAGGAGGAGAAGGATCCCCACCCAGCGTGAGAAATGCTTCCCGAAAATGCGGTGACTGGATGCCATCGTAACCCTAGTGACTGAGTTTAGTGACTGCGCAACATCGTGACGCAACGACACGGTAAACTCGAAGATTTGTAGACCCGATCGATCCTAGAATGGGTGGCCGATGGTCAGCCACGTCTGGCTTCCCTCCCGACCCACCGCGTAGTCGATACGGATGGGCCCGATGGGCGTCTTCACGGAGACGGCCAATCCCCAGTTGGTGAGCAGGTCGAGGGGACCACCAGTGAGGGGAGCCGTCCCGGCGTCCACATAGATAACTCCTTGGATATCCTGAAGTCGCTCGGAGAGGCTCCTCAGATCTACCCGGTACTCCACGTTCATGAACCCCATGCTCGTCGCGCGAAGGCGACCAACTGGATATCCCCTCAGAGTGAGGGGACCGCCTAGGACGAACCGGTCCTGGAGGGGCAGGGTTCCGGAGGAGATCCCCACCATCGCCCGGGCCGCGAGGGTGGCCTCCTTTCCCATGGGGACGTACCGGCTGTATTCAGCGGTGGACTTGACAAAGGAGAAGTCGCTCCCGAGGATGCTCGAAGCGATCTCCGCCTGGAGGGCCATGCGCTCCCCGGAGGTGGGGTTGAAACGGTTGTCTCGTGCGTCCCGGATGGCACCGAGGGCGAGGCTCACCGTCCGGCCAGGGGTGAACAAGGAGACTCCCCCGCTGAGCACATCGAGCGTCACCTGCTCGGAACGGATGGTCAGGGTGGCTGTAAGCAAGGGATCGAGGGGGCGTCCAATAGTAATACTGCTTCCAGTCCTTCCAAGCTCGTACTCCCCCGTGATCACACCCCCGCTCCCATATTCCCGCTCCAGGGAGAAGATCTGGCCGGTCCTGAGCTCTACGAAGGTCCTCTGGACATCAAACCAGGGCTCGCGGAAGGTGATCTCGTAATTCAGCTTGGGCGTCGTGGGGGCAGTGAACGAACCGATGGTGACGCCCCGCTCCAGGCGCAGGGAGAGCTGCTGGCCACGCCCCTGGAAGTTCCTGTCTCCGAACTCAATGGACCCCACAAACCCTGTGCGGTCGCTGTAGCCAAGGCCAAACTTGGCCTCCCCCGTCTTCTGCTCGACGAGCTCGATGGTGAGGACCACGCTGTCTGGGGTAGAACCGGGGGATGGCTGGGCACGCACCGACTCGAAATAACCAAGCTCGAGGAGCTTCCGCAGGTCCTTGTTGATCGCTTCGACGTTGAATACATCGCCGCTTTTAATGGTAAGCTCCCGCTGGACGACGAACTCCTTCGTCTTAACGAGACCCTTGAACTCTACCCTTTCCAACCGTCCCTCGGAGATCACAAGGCTCAGGCGGCCTTGCTCATCAATGGACACATCTGCCACCCTCGCAAGGACGTAGCCACGGTCCTCGTAGAGCTTCTCCACCTTGCGTGCACCGGCGGAGAGGGTCTTGGTGTTCAGGATCTCCCCCACAGGGACGCTGAGCGCTTTCAGGATCTCCTCCGTGGGGATCACCGTATTGCCACTGACGCGCACCTCACGGACAACCGGGTTCTCCAGGACGATGAAGATGATGCGCAGGCCATCCCGGACCTCCTCGATGCGCACGGTGACATCGGCAAACAACCCGAGATCCATGATGTTCTGCACATCCCGGCGGACCTTTTCCTCCTCGAAGGCCTCCCCGACCCGTGTGGAGATTACACCCCGGATCGTTGCCGTGGGGACGAGGACGTTCCCCTGGATCACCACCTCAGCGACCCGTCGGATCTGAGGAGGTGGCTGCTGGGCAGTTGTCCACGATGCGCTCAAGACGAGCAGCGAGATGGAAAGAGAAAGCACAAGGAAAGCTCGGTTCGCTCGACAGCGCGCGCGCATCACCGTACCACCGTACCTAGGAAGAGATCAAGGTGTCCCCCGCAGGGTTCGCTCCGCGGTGAGGACGAGGTCAATGAGGTCCTCCATGGCCATCACGGGAGTCCCGGAGAGGGAAGGACCTGGAAGGGCAATGGACTGCTTCCCCGCCTGCTGTGGGACCGCAGCCTGAGAGGGCGTAGGAGAACTGGAACTCCGAAGACGCGCCTGGGCTGGTGGTGCTGCAGTCCTCCCCGGCGCAACCGCATGCGGGGAGGTCCCTGGAGCCTGGGATGTTCCAGTTGGCACCATGGGACCGGATCTCTGGCTTATTACCTTACCTGAAGTGTGCTCGCCCTCCACTGCAGGAGCTGGAAGGTCGATCTCTTTCAGCAGATCCCCAACGGGCTGGGGGAATGTAATCACAGGTCGGCCCGGAGGGGATGTGAGAGAGGTTTTCCCAGTAGATGTGCCGGGGAGGGCGGGGACGAGGCCTGACCCGAGGAAGGCGGTGATTAAGACCAGCATGCCTGCAAGCGCCGCCATCGCCAGGAAGCCCCGCAAACCTTGAGGGTACAGTCCCTCCCTCGGGAGCGCTCGGCTCAGCTCCCAGGCATGTCGGATCTCCGCTTCGGCAAGGGAGAGGTTGAGTTCTCCCCGCACCACCTGTCCCATGCGGTAATTCCCTTTCGCCCGGCGGAGCCATCCCTCCGCAAACCCGATCCGACGGATTACCTCGTCAACGCCCATCCCTCATCCCTCGCACCAGTCTGCCGGTCTGGGAGATTCCATAGTATAGTATCCACTGGGAAGAAACCTTTCTCGCATCCACGCGCTACCGCTCGGTGACCTGGAGGGGCCGGTTCATCATCGCCCTCAGGTGTTCCAGGGCCTGTTTTTGCAGGCGATAGAAGTGAGAGAGGCTGATGGAAAGGTCCCTGGCAATCCTCCCGGGCTCCTTCGCTTCGAGATACGTCCCCTTGAGGATTTCCCGCTCACGAGATGGAAGGCGCTCCATGGCCTCCATCGCCGAGCGGATCATCAGGGCGTTCTCAACATCCCCAAGTTCCTCCTCTGCCCTTGGATCCGCAAGCCGTTCGCTCAGGGAGAGGTCGGCTTCGATCTCCTCAAGGGGCAGACCTCCCCGCTCCCGCCGCAACGCGTTGAGAATCCGACCCCGGATGCGGTAGTGGGCGTAGGTGGAGAACCGGATCCCCCGGTCCGGGTCGTACCGTTCCACCGCCTCAATGAGCCCCACAGTTCCTTCCTGGATCATATCCATGAGCCAGGGCTCCGGGATGTGGAGATGCATCACAACCTTGAAGACCAGCGGCTGGTAGGCTTCAATGATGCGCTGGCGGCTCAGCCCGTCCCCGCGTTCCCGGTACTGCCGCCACAGCCGCTGCTCCTCTTCCACAGAGAGAAGCTTGACTTTGTGGAGCTCGCGGAGGTATTCAGTGAGCACATCCTCACCTTTCGCCCTTTCTTCCTATTTCCCTTCCAGGATGCCCGGAAAAACCAAAAACCTTTCGCCGTGTCGCTCAGAAGCGGATCCGGGTCTGTAAGGAGATGCTGAAACGCCTTGTGGGGTCGTAGTTGAGGCTCAGGTTGGTATTCGGGGTGAGGCGGTACTCCAACGCTGCCGTGGACTGCCGGACGCTGTCAAAAATCGTGGTGATGGTAAAGTACAGCTCGCGCAGGAGGAACTTCCCAATGCGCAGGCGAGGGGGATGGATGAAGTCGTACTCCAGCCGGAACTCGCTCAGCCCTAGGGCTTCCCGGATGGGCCGTTCGAACCGACCAAAGAGCAACCGGCTCAGCTCCAGCCGCAGCGCGCCTTCCACGTCCCCCTGCATTAAGGCCTCAAGACCAGCCTGCCTGCTCAACAGGGCCACGATCTCCTCCCGGGGAAGGGGCGGTTCGGAGGAGAGCGTAAGGCTCAACCCTCTTGGCGTCCCTTCTACGCTAGCCTGGACCCGGGTGCTCCCCACAAGCGTCGAGGCCTTCGCATTGAGGTAGGGCTCCAGACCGCGGAACGGGGAGAACGAGGCCCTCCCCTCGTCGAGATGGAAGGTTGTCCCGAGGTAGCTGAACTCCCCTTCAGCTGCCGTGAGAATCCCCTCCACGGAAGGGGTAGAGAGTGTTCCTGTGATGCTGAGCTCTCCCTCGATGCGTGCACGCAGCGCTCCTGCATGGACCCAAAGATCCCTCCCCGCAGCGGCGAGCAGATCGAGACCTACCGGCGGCAGGCGCGTCGATCTAGCCTCCCCCCTCGCCAGTGTAAGCTCTCCCTGAGAGAGCACGAATTTCCCTGCAAGGTTCGGCCTCCGGGAAGGTCCACGGAGGTACAGTTCCCCTTCCACCCTCCCGGAGTAATAAGGAGGAAGCTTCACCGAGGCCGGGGTAAGGGAAAGTTGCAGGTCGACGGTCTCCGGGCGGAGGTTTCGGATTGTGATCCCGCCTGCAACTCCAACCTTCCCCCCTCCCAACCCTGCCTCCAGCCTGCGAATCGTCACTCTGTCCTCCGTGAAGGAGAGATCTGCAACAACCCCCTCCAGGGCAGGCTCGAGCCCTGCAAGGCGGATAGTTCCCTGCGCCACGCCGAGGCGGCCCGCCATCCGTGGACGTGCAATCGATCCCGTCAGGGAGACCTCCCCCTCTATCGTCCCTCGCGCCTCCTCCACCACCGGGGTAAGAAGGCGAAGGAGACTCAGGTCAGCATCGACAAGGGTTGCCCGGAGGTTCACCGGGCGATCCCCAGGGACCTGGAGGGTCAGGGGATCGAGAGGGATCTCGCCCTGCATCTTTGCCTTGTGCCCATCCCGAGAGAGAAGGGCTTGGTCAAGAACGAGGGTCCCCCGCTGGTAAATCGCCTGGGCAGTAAGCCGGTTGAAGAAGATGTCTTCGAGGCCTCCATCCTTGATCTCCAGGGAGATGCCCATGAGGGGATCGTCGTACGGTCCGGAGATCTGAGCAATGAAATCCACGGTTCCACGCAGAGTGCCGGCGCCCCCAGGAACGCGGCGGAGGATTGGGGCGAAGAGCCCAAGGTGGAGACCTTGTCCGCTGACCTCCACAAGGCTCTCTCCGCGGAGGTCCACCGTTCCCTGTGCAGCCAGTCGGCCGTGCTCCAGGATCGCTTCCAGGCGCTCGATCTTGACAGAACGATCCTGCCAGCTCACCCTCCCTACCGCCTCTCGGAGGCGTTCGCCTCCCAGGATGCCGTTTTCTACCCTCAGATCAAGGGACCCTGAGGGATTCTGGATAGGACCTGCAAGGGAAGCCCTCCCGGAGACCTCCCCGTCTGCAGGAAGGCCCGGAAAGAAGCCGGAGAGACCCACAAGGGTAGCGAGCCGCCCGCGCACAACCTCCGCAGTAAGGTCTACCGCTCGCTGGCCACCTAAGTTTACGGCCCCGACGAGGCGGTAGGCCCCAGTGCCCTGGCGAAGCTCCAGGGATTCGAGGGAGAGGCGGTGCTCACTCCAAGCGACCCGCCCTCTGGCACTATCGAAGGCCTGGCCATTTAGCGAGAGTCTAGAGGAGGCGATCTCGCCGCGGACCGAAGGGCTCTGCAACGTCCCTCCAATCCTCCCCTGGAGGTCGACAACACCTTCCATCCTCAGAGGTCCCCGAGAGAGCGGGGGAAAGTCCTCAAGGTTCAGGCCCTGGGCCCAGACCGAGAGGTCTAACTCCCCCTTTGAGGTCACCCTCCCCCGCCCTGAGAGCTTTGAGTTGTTCACACGGGCTTCCACGCGCTCGAGGGTGAGCACGCCATCCCTCCAGGTCCCGGCCGCCTCCGCGCCATCTACATACTGGCCAGCGATGCGCGCACCCTCCAGGCGGATCTGCCCGTGTCCTTGCAATGCTCCAGGTGAACCTTCCAGGCGCAGGACCCCTGAAAGCTTCCCAGCTGCTTCCATGGGGCTGTGGGCCAGCTGTGCAATCCGGTCCAGGGGGAAATCTTCGATCTCGGCAGATGCCCGCACCGAACGGATCCTCCCACCGACAAGGGAGAGCGTCCCAGCTCCACGGATCACTCCGGAGCCCATGTGGAGCTGGAAAACTCTGGAGGTGACGCGCTCCTTGCTCGCCTGGAGGCTTGCCTGCATGCGGTCGAAGGCAACGGATCCTACCCTAGCTCCCCGCACGGTCACATCTCCGTTGAAACTCGGATCTCCCGTCCTCCCCCCGATCCTCCCCTCGATCTCTGCATCGCCCGCAAGCCCTCCCCCCCACCGAAAGGCGCGGGTAAGCTCCTCCACCTGGAAGCCTGAGGCAGCAACCCTAAGGGAAAGGGACCCCCCTGGGGAGACCTGACCTGTAAGGAAGACCTGACCGGAGCCCACGCGGAGGCCAATGGAATCGAGGGTGAGGGAGCCATGGTCGTACCAGAACACGCCCTCGGCCGTCTTCGCCTCCACGGAACCAACCCGCACTCCCTCCAGGCGACCACCTGCCAACGCGTACCACTCGCCCCCCCGCCCGAAGGCGAGGAGATCCCCGGAGAACCGCCCGGCAATGTTCCCAGCGCCAAGCGGGTCCAGCCCTCGTAGCGCCCCCAGTTGGACTCCCGAGGCAACGGCCTCCAGGGTAATCCGGTTCTCCTGGAGATCCCAGGAGAGGCTGCCGCTCACGACACCGTCCCCAAGCCACAGACGGGCAGAGGAGAGGAGGAAGGAGCGCCCGTCATAAGAAACCCTGGAGCTCAGCTGGTCGATTCTTTGGCCGTTGACCCTCCCCTTTGCAGCGAACATCCCTTCAATGCGCGGGATTGTCAGCGGGCCCAGAATTCGAACCTCCCCACGGGCACTCCCGGAGATCACAACCTGGGCTGAGGGGAAGAGCAGGCGCTTCAGAGTGATCAGGTCCAAGAATGGGGAGGAGGCGACGAGGTCGACGGAAAGTCCTGGCACGCGGCGCACCTCCCCCCGGAGGAGGAGAGGGCTAGCACCGGCTTGGAGGCGAAGGCCGGATGTACGCAGGCGGATCGGGTCTACCTCCACAGGACCGGCGAGGCCCGTGATCCGCAGCCCACGGGCCAAGCGTACCTCTCCCCCGTGAAAGACCAGATTCCCGCGGTAGTCCAGGGGAGCGCCCCTCCGTGAAACCAGCAAGTTCAGACGTGCCTCAACCTGGCCTCCTGTCCAGGAGAAGGAGGGGGAGGGGACAAGGTAGCTTCCCCACCGCGTCAAGTCGACCTTTCCCGTAGCTAGCTCGAGGTCTATCGTCCCCTCCCCGAGAATGTACTTCCCCCGGAGGCGGACAGGCGTACTTCCGTCCTCTTGGCTCCTGCCCTTCAAATCCAGCGCCACGAGAGGATTGCGCGCGAGGTCAACAGATCCTTCTACCTGCGTGAGCGTCGCCTGGAAGGGAGAGGACGACGCCCTCGCATCCCGGAAGAAGATGGTCCCGTTGCGGATGGAGACCTGTGCGCGGAAGCTTTGCATAGGGGCTTGGCCAGGGGGGCGTGCGAAGAGAGAGGAGACGTTCCATCTCCCGTAGCTGTCGCGGGCAATGAGAAGCGAAGGGGATTGCAGGGCAATCTCACGGATCGCCGGGAGAAGGCTTTGCCTGCGGAGCAGCAGGAAGGCGACTTCCCTGAGGTCGAGGCGGGCGAGGAGGCGCTGTGCGGAAAACAGGGGCACGCCCGTAGCTGCCTCCTGACGCCCCACCTGGACGTCTGTCAGGACGAGCATCCCCTCCCGGAAATTCCAGGAGACGGAAGAGAGGGTAACCTGCTGCCGGAATGCGCCAGAGAGAAGCTGAACAGCAGCCTGGTGTAGTAGGAGGGAAGTTCCCAGACCTGTTTGTATGATAACCACGGCGCCGAGGGCAACGAGCGCAAACCCTGCCACGCACAGGGAGATCGCACGAAGGAGACGCACCCCTTCACTCCTCTCCCCTTGCCCATCTCCAGCGCCCGCCCAGGGTCACCCAGCGACACACCTCGCTTCCTCCGGAATAGCCCCAGAGACTCCGGGAGGTCATCGGATGATGAGCGGCACCTCAAAGCTTCCTTGGACCACCCACTCCGTCTCGACGAGCTTCAGAGCCTGGACGTCGAAGTTGAGGAAGTTCACGTCCAGGGAGCCGAGCTGAGGGAACCCGAAGGGCAGGACTGTGAGCAAGAGATCTGTATTCCGGCCGAAGTTCTCGAAGAAGTCAATAGCCTCCTCCAGGTTCTTGGCAGGGATGGGCTCTGGTTCCTTGAGCAGGAGCTGGGTGAACCGGACCTCCAGGGGGAACTCCTCCCTCGGCTGGATGCCAGCCGATCGGATGAGGAGAACCGCCGGTCCCGTAGGGAAATTCTGTGGAATAGGGATCTCGATGACCTTGGAGATCTGCTCGGCCTGGCGCCATGGGCGCATGTGTACGCGCACTCGCACATTCCCTCCCCTGGGAACCTCGCGCCTCTCCACTTCCGCGCGTACAATGGCTGCCGTCCGCCGCATCCGCTCGACCGAAGCCTCGATAGAGATCTCAATGGGGTCGGTGGCAACGAACTCGTTGTTGAACAGGAATCGCATCGCCTCAGGAAGTTCCAGTGCCGAGGCAAGGCCGATGTCGCGGCTGCTGTAGAAAAGGTTCGTCCGGACAATCGGGCGAGGGAACCCCTTGCTCATCAGGGTCATCTTCACCTGCGCCGTCCCCTCGCCGATGGCGTCCATGCTGCGGTCCAAGGCGCTCACATACACGAACGGGGTGAGGACTGTGGCGAGGTCAGGGCGCCGTGCCACCATCGAGCTCATAGCCACGACCTTCCCGGTGTCCCGGTTGGTGACCTGGACCCGCACGTTGAACATCCGCGGGAACTTGCCGATCTCCCCGGCGATGGCGGCGGCCCTGTCCTGGGAGATGCGCCCGATCACCGAGCCGACGATCCCCTCTTTGAACGGGTGCTCAATGCTCCGAACGACGGTGAAGATATACGCAGGGGTCAAGGTAAAGTCGACATCCCCCAGGTTAAAGAAGGGATGGCCGAACGCCAAGATTTTATTGCCTTTTCTCCAGGTGACCGTCCCAATGGCCCCAAGCCCGATGTCTCCCCGCATGATGTGCGTTCCCATGGCACTCCCTGGCTCCAGGGGCGGCTCAGGGAACTTGCCAATCCCTCCCCTGCTCTGGACAGCAACGACGTTGTAGGTCTTGAGGACGTCCCGAAGGATGGAGAAGGCGCGATCGCTCATCCCGGTAGTCAGCAGGGGAACCGCTGCAGGGGCCATGGCGATGGTACCAGGGAGGCCTGCGGCATTCCACCGTTTCGCTTCCAGGTCGTTTCCCGCAAGGATCACAGTCTGGATCGTCCGGTCGCCTACTTTGATGGGCTTCTCGGCGATCCACACCTTGGGGACCTCTGTGGTGCTCGGCCCACCCTCCAGGACTTTGAGCATATCCTCGATAGGCGTGGCCAAAGCAAGGTTGCTGTCAGGACCGGCGAACGTCCACCCTGCGCTGAGCGCGCCAAGGAGGCGGCCGTTGATGTAGATAGGGCTCCCGCTCATCCCTGCTGCCGTCCCTCCAGAGCGCTCGATCACCGGGCCCGTGGCCCGAAACATGACAAGGTGCCGCACAGGGATGGGCGGCCCGCCCCTCAATACACCCAAGATCTCGACGTCAAATGTCTCAACCTTCGTCCCCTGGATGACGGTCTTTCCAATCCCGCGCATCCCCGGCTTCACTTGGTCGACGGGGAGGATTTCAGGATCCTGCTGGGCAAACCCGAGCCCGACCAATGGGACGAGCAGGGTAAACAGGAGCAATGCCACCACAAGCACACGTATACCCTTCACGCATTCTTCCTCCTTCCCTTATCCTTTGCAAATGCGCACGAGTACCGCTCTCCGGCTCACCATCTCCAACGTAATGATATCCCCCGGCTTGACGAGGACCTCCAGGACGGTCCCATCCACGGTCGCCCTGGCGGTGACAGCCTGCGGGTTTGTAGATGTCCGGACGAAGACCAAGTCGTCCCCCTCCCGCACGCGTGCACCCACCTCGGGCACCTTCACCACAACTCCTGCCACACTTGGATAGATCTCCACGATCTCCGTCGCGCAAGCTGGGGCAGAGAGGCCGGAGGCCGGGAGGGTTGCAATGGCTAGGACCGCGAGCGCGGTCCATGTGGCCGCGCGCATCAGGCTCTCCCCCAAAGAGAGAAATACGCCCACGGCGCAAGAATTCCCGCCAGGGCCACAGTACCTGGATCAGTTCCCAGTATAGGGGTGGAGGGTTGCGGTGTCAAACCCCCGGCTCCCCAACGAAATCCACCGAGTTTGTGACGGCGAACTCTTCCGGGGGATGAGAGGAGAACCCAAAGAAGTAGCGGAGGGCACTGACGATGCGCTCAGCGGCGCGACCGTCCCCATAGGGGTTCACGGCGCAAGCCATACGCTGGTACGCCTTCAAGTCGGTCAGAAGCCACGTGACCTCCTCCACGATCCTCTCGCGGTCCGTCCCCACCACCTTGACCGTCCCCGCCTTCACCCCCTCTGGCCGTTCGGTCACCCGGCGCAGTACTAGGACTGGCCTTCCCAGCGATGGTGCTTCCTCCTGGATTCCTCCCGAGTCGGTAAGAATCAGCGTGGCCTTCTTCATGAGCTGGACAAACGGTCCGTAATCGGGTGGAGGGATCAGGTATGCCCTGGGGTGGCCCTTGAGGACCTCCTCCACAGTCCTCACCACGACCGGATTGGGATGGACGGAAAAGATCACCAGGAGGTCTGGAAAACGCTCCAGGAGGTCGCGCAGGGCAAGGCAAATCTGGCGCTGCGGCTCCCCCCAGTTCTCCCTGCGATGGGTCTCCACAAGGAGGACGCGGCGGCCGTCCAGGGAGGGGAGCCCTAAGGAGGAAAGGGGGTAAGAACGGGACGCCACCTCAAGGAGCGCATCGATGACCGTGTTCCCTGTCACGTAGATTGCCTCACGCGGAATACCTTCCCTCAAAAGATTGTCCCTCGCCCAGGCAGTAGGGGCGAAGTGAAGGTCTGCCAGGGCTGAGGTCATTCGGCGGTACATCTCCTCGGGGAAGGGCTCATACTTGTTGGCAGTTCGGAGTCCTGCTTCGACATGGCCGATGGGGATCTTGTGGTAGAACGCCACAAGAGCTCCTAGGAACGTCGGCGCCGCGTCACCCTGGACGAGGACCATTGCTGGGCGGGCATCCCGGAGGACGCGGTCCAGCCCGGTGAGGGAGCGAATGGTGATATCCATGAGGGACTGCTCTGGTCGCATGATGTCGAGGTCGTAGTCGGGGACGATCTCAAAGAGGGTGAGCACCTGGTCGAGCATCTCCCGGTGCTGGGCAGTGACGGTGACAATGGGCCGAAACTCCTGAGGAAAGCGACGAAGGGCTTTCACCACCGGGGCCATCTTGATGGCCTCAGGCCTCGTGCCGAAGATGAGCATGATGGGAAGCGGACCCGGCACCGCAGGCGGGGAAGTCCTTGCCATCGTGATCCTCCCTAATGGAACTGCAGGAGGCCCATACGCTTCGCGCCAACGATGAGCACTACAGCAATGGCCCCGAGGGTGATGAGTGCGGGGACCCGGTTGATTCCCGCGAGGGCAAGGGCACCGATCCCGAGGAATGCGCTCAGAAGGTAGAGGAGGAGCACCGTTTGCCGCTGGGTGAGGCCGCGGTCGAGGAGGCGGTGATGGAGGTGGCCACGGTCAGGGAGGTAGATGGGGTAGCCGGTGCGCAGCCGTCGGACGATGGCGAAGGCGGTGTCGAAGATCGGGACTCCCAAGGCGAGGAGGGGGACGAGGAGGGAGATTGCCGTTACGCTCTTGTAGAGCCCCATCACGGAGACAGCGCCGAGGACATAGCCAAGGAACATCGATCCAGAATCCCCCATGAAGATCCGGGCGGGGTTGAAATTGTAGCGCAGGAAGCCGAGGCTACTCCCCACTACGGCAGCCATCATAGCCATGGCTGGGAGATCCTGGCGCTGGCTTGCGGTCAGAAAGAGAACGATCGCAGCGATGGCGGAGATCCCAGCGGCAAGCCCATCCACGCCGTCAATGAAGTTGATGATATTGGTCGTGGCCACGACCCAAAGGGTTGTCACAAGGGCCCCCCATCTTCCAATGTACATGATCCCGCTCAGGGGATTGGTCAGGAACAGGGTGGAAAGACCGAAGGGGATGAGGAGCGCTGCGCACACAACTTGGCCCAAGAACTTCACACCAGGGTGCATTCCCCGGATGTCGTCGATGGCTCCCAGGAGTGTAATCAGCGTCCCTCCCAGGAGGATCCCCACCATCGCCCGGTCGCTCTCGGGGACGAGAGGGATCCGGATGATGAGCTGGTTCGCTGATCGCAGGACCTCGATGGTCCGGCTCATTGGGATGGCAACCAGGAGTGCGGTGACGAATCCAGCGTAGATGGCTAGACCGCCCAGACGCGGCTTGGGACGCTTGTGGATCCTCCGCCCCCCAGGGTAATCCACAGCTCCAGTCCAGCGGGCGATCTTGCGCACGTACGGTGTCAGCGCCCCGGTCACACCCCAGGCGATCAACGCAACAAGGAAATAGGAAGGGATCGTAAAGTATTTCATCCTTGTTCGAACAGCGCGCTCACCGAACGGTTCTCGTGGATCCTCCGGATGGCCTCAGCAAGGATCCCGGCCACAGAGAGGACGGTGATCTTTTCGATGCGCTTCTCCGGCGGGACGGGGACGGTATTGGTCACCACAAGTTCCTGGATCGGCCCCTCGGAGATACGCTCGATGGCGGGACCTGAGAGGATCGCGTGGGTACAGCAGGCG
>JAUQQG010000116.1 GCA_030550015.1 bacterium
TCGCGATTTCGCATGGCCCCCACGGACCAGTGATCAGTTCTTCGTCACTCGTGACCAATCCCTCATCACTGCCTAGTGGCACTCTACTCCCTGGAGAGCTTCTAGGAGTTCCTGGATTTCAGTTTCCCCGATACGGCCTGTGATCTCTAAGGTGATGGTCCTGTCTGTACGATCACAGAAGAGGGAAAGGCGAACTCCCTTTTCTAAATACCCCCGCCACAGGCCGCGCCTGACTTGATGGTGGAGGAGGAACGCCTCATGGCCGGAGTGGAGGAAGAAGGGGCGCGCCCCAGGGGAGGCCTTGAGCTTGTCGAGCATCCTCCTCCCCCGGTTGACGAGAACGTGCAACTCGGCCCCACTCCTTCGCTCCGGTTGGACAAGGAGATGTGGGCTCCTCCCGCTCGTCACCCACTGGACCTCTCCAAACAGGCGGTTGCTGTCCACTTCAGGAGGGGAGATTCCCCGAAGGAGCTTCCACCCCTCGGGGAGTGTTACCACCACGAAGTTGGTGGCACCGAGGAGGAAGTTCTCTGCGGCGATGACGTGCTTCCTCACAAGTCTTCCCAGAAATCCGGCATGTAGTGGAGCATATCATTGGCCACGGTTGCCACAGTGTGGAGCCCCACGACCTCCTGGGGATACAGGGGGATGAAGCTGCGAACCATTGGTCCCAAGTCCTGTTTGATCGTTTGTAGGTATCCCAACTGCTCCTCGAACTTGTTGCGGAGGTACTCTTCGTCAGAGGCTTCAGCCACTTTGCGGTCAAGGATGCCGTTGACGAGGACCCCTCCTACTGGGATGTCATAGGCGCTCACCATGGTGATGAACCGTTTGACCACGGAGATGGGGAGGGCGAGGGGGAGGGTGACGAAGAAGAACGCCGTCTGGGTCCCGTTGGTGAGGAGCTCTTTCACTTGGTTGAACCGCTCGTTCATGGACAGGAGGTCGGCAAGGAGGGGATCCTTCTTTACCTCCTCCATGACCTTGTCCTTGCGGAACGCTAGCTGGACGCGCAGGGAGAGGGCCTCTTTTCGGCTCTCGATCATTCGGGAAAGCCACAGCCCATAGATCTTGGAGAGGCCGATGAGGCGCACCGCGTTGGCCACCGCGGCCGTGTCGAAGACGATGACGTCGAAAGCTTCCTTTTCCTGGACCATCATGTCCATCATCTTGTCGAACATCGCCGACTCCTCGAAGGCAGGGTTTGTCACAGCGATGTCTACGAAGGGGCGAGGATCCACAGGGATATCTGCCCACTTTAAGAACTCCCGGACGCGCCTGGAGATGTTTTCCCGGTACCGCGCGACCACGTCCTTCGTCTCCACCTCTACGGCCTGGAGGTTATTGACCCCCTTCACAGGCTTGATCTCGCCCCCGGTCAAGTCCTGCGCGAAGATGCTGCTAAGGGAGTGCACAGGGTTCAAGGAGGCGAGGAGGGTTCGCTTCCCCTGGGTGGCGAAGAAGTAGGCAAGAGCTGCCGCCGTTACTGTTTTTCCAACCCCTCCCTTTCCCCCGGTGAAGATGAACCTCAGATCTGGATGGGCGCGGAGAAATTGCTCGAGTGTGGTCACGGCGAATCCTCCTTACAAGGCAAGCTTGGGGTACATCAAATCCTCGGCGACCTGCGCGAGCATCTGGAGTCCCTTAGGCTCTCGTGTGTACATGGGGAGGGCGGCAACAACCAGATCCCCGAACTTCTCCCGAATGATCCCCAGGTAGTGCTGTTGCATTTCGATCCTGTTCTTGAGGAACTCGCTCAGGTTGGGTTTCTCTAGCAGTTCCTTGGGATAGACTTGGTTGAGGATCAGGCCGGACATCCTCATGCCCAGGGCGTCGAACATCCCAAGGGCTCGCTCCGTGTCCAAGATGGCCATCTGCTCTGGGATGATGACCATGAAGAACGCCGTGCGCTTGCTATCAGTGAGGAGATCGGTGAAGGTCTTGATCTTGTTCCGGATGTCCACAAGTTCCTTCATGACCAGGTCCTCGGTGGCTTTCTCCCCCTTGAGGGTGGCTGCAACGGCCTCATATTCCTGGACCTGGGTCCTGGCCTCGGTGATCTTCTCTACCCACTTCCCAAGGATCTCCGCCATGGCCACCATCCGGACCCCGTGCCCAAACGGGGGCATGTCGAAGATGTACAGGTCATACTCCTTCGCTGCCACGAGTTCGGCCATAGCGTCGTAGGTAGCGGACTCGTACATTGCCGGCTCGGCAGAGGTGGAGTCGATGTACTCCTCGATCTCTGCGGGGAGCTCGTCCAGGCCGTACATATCGAGGATCTTTCGCTTGATGGACTGCTGGTAGTCGGAGACCCTTCTGTCGGCATCGATCTCTACGACGTTCAGGTTGGGCAAGAGCTCGATGACTCCCTGCCCGTAGATGTTCCGCTCGAAGATGTCCGAGAGGGAGGCCTGGGGATCGGTGGAGAAGCAAAGGGTCCGCTTGCCTTCCTGGGTAGCCATGTGATAGGCAAGCGCCGCGCTGCATGTTGTCTTGCCCAGTCCGCCTTTCCCTGCGAAGATGACGATCTCCGGCCTATGACGCGAAAAGAACTCTTTGAGCCCCTTCATGCCTCACCTCACTTATTGGATCCCACGACACAATGAACGCAATACCTTAATAGATGGCGTCGGTGAAGTCTCTCTCCCGGAACACCCGCATCTTCCACGACTTAATGTTCGGGACAGCGTACGGGAGGATCCGCAGCGAATAGTACGGTGGGAGCACGGGGATCCCCAGCATGTCTCCAAGGGTGATGAACATGAAGAGGTGCTCCAGGTACATCCTGGTGCGTAAGGCCGCCATCACGTGGCCGTGGGAGGCCATGCCGTAGAGCACACCCTTCATCATCTCCCCAAACCCTGGGCGCTTCTCCTCCCCTTTCTGCTCCTTCGACGCCATGTTTTATCCCTCCCTCCACATCAATCAGCCCCTGGGCTCGTCCCGATGGATCGGCCCAAGGGGCGATAGATGGGTCGATCCTCACGAGGGCCGGGGCTAACCCGGCCCTCGTGTTATTCCTTGGAACCTCCGGCTACCGCTGCAGGCGCGGCAGGTGCCGCCCGGAACCTTCCGTAGGCCCGATAGGTGAGAACTGCCATGCGGATACCGAGGATAAAGAGGGCAGCCCCCACGAGGACGAACACGCCATTTAAAAATATCGCAACCCCTGGGTACTGGTCAAGGGGTGGCCGGACGAACGCAGGGTGGGGCTTCCCGTTGGCGAGCCCGTACATCGTCGCCTGGAAGAAGTAAAAGGTCTGAACAGCAAGCGCGGAGAGTGTGGTGACAATCATGAATGTCGCGGGCGCCAGTGTATAGATGGTCGGGGCCTTCACCCTGGCTAGGTGAATGGTGATGAGCATGATGGCCAGCCCAGCCATGAGCTGGTTGCTTCCACCGAAGTAGAGCCAGAGGTTGATCCAGCTCCCCGAGACTGCGAAGATCCAGGGGATCAGTAGGCCAATAAACGTGGCCACATGCTTCTGCCCGAGGACGCTCTCTCCGAAAATCTCCCCGGCGACAAGGCGCCAGAACCTCGTCACGAGGGTCTGCACAGTCAAGGCATAGATCACCAGAGTCAAGCCAAAGAACGTTGTCAGGACGGCCTTGGAAACGTCGCCTCCCAGGTAGGGGGCTGTGAGCTTAGTAGCCCCCAGGACCCAGGCCCCGATATTCGTCATCCCCTTCAACTCGTCGGGAGAGAGGACCATGTAGGCCGTGACCGACGCTAGCGCCAACATTCCCTCAGAGAGCATGGCGCCGGCACCCACAGGATGGGCATCAGGCTCGATATCCAGCTGCTTGCTCGTGGAGGAGCTCCCCACGAGGCTGTGCCATCCGGAGATCGCCCCGCAGGCGATTGCCACGAACAGGATGGGCCAGATCGGCCCGACGAAGGGCGCGTACGCCGTCTTCCAAGCCGGCTGCTGGAGGATCACTCCGGTAAGAGGCGAAATGAGCGCCCCAAGGAGGATCAACACGATCGCCAGGTAAGCTGGGAAGAAGGCAACGTAGTTCACAGGCTGGATGAACGTGGGCATGGGAAGGATCGATGCCAGGTACAGGATCACACACGTCACCGCAGCCCAGAAGGCCAGAGTCCACGGTCCGAGGAAGTCCTTTGGCGTCGGCAGGCGCATCCCGAGCCAGATGCTCACGACGACGAGGATAAGGGCGATGATGGTAATGGTGCCGATGGGCATCTTATACCGGTAGAGCATCTGCCCGACGAGGACACCCGTAACCAGGATCCCGAGGGTGGCCACGAAAGTGCTTGGGAAGATGTTCCAGAACGTGGCGATGAGAAAGATGAAGGTCGCCGAGATGATCCACAGGTAGAAGAGGATGAAATAGAGCAATGTATTCCGTCCAGCAGCCCCGGTGAACTCGTAGCTAATGGGGCCAAAGGAACGGCCCTCGTTCCGTACTGAAACCATAATCGCTCCATAGTCTTGGAGCCAGCCGATAAAGAAGTTGCCAAGAACGATCCAGAGGAAAGCAGGAAGCCAGCCGTAGGTGATGGCAATGAATGGGCCGAGGATCGGGCCTAGGGCCGCCACGGACTTGAACTGGTATCCCCACAGGACGTACCGGTTGACGGGGAAGAACTCCACCCCGTCCATGTACATATGTGCAGGTGTGGTCCGGTTGGGATCAGGCCGCCACACCGTCCGATCGTACCACTTGCCGTACACGCGGTAAGCAACGTAGTAGGCAATCAGGGCCAGTGCGACAAGCCAAAACGGAGACATTTCACCGCCCCCCTTATATGGATTTCTTTCCTAAGTTTAGTTCGTGGATCCCACCTCCTTCCTTTAGTTCTCAGTTTCAGAACTTCCCCTGTTCCTGTCATGATCCAGATGTACTATTCACTTCCGTGATGCCGTAATCCTCCTGCAGGAGTTTGCCTCCTCAGGCGGGAACATAATTGAAAAACCATGGAACACTCCCTGAAGCAAGAGAGCGTTTCCCCACAACGAGCAACATCTGCAGTGGTGATCGTGAATCCCATCGCGGGTGGGGGGAAGGGGGTCCGCCTGTGGCCTACCATCCGGGACCTTCTCCACGAAGAAGGCCTGGAGTTCACCATGGTCACTTCGGAGGCCCCCCTTCATGCCATCGAACTGACCCTCCAGGCCGTAGAAGGAGGATCCCAGCTTGTGGTGGCCATTGGAGGGGATGGGACGGTCCATGAGGTGGCCAATGGGTTGCTCCGCGCCCGTAAGGAAGGGCGTGGGGAAGCCACTCTTGGCATCATCCCCGTGGGCACGGCCAACGACTTTGCCAGCGCACTGGGGATTCCCCTCACTGTCCCAGAGGCCACGCGGTTCCTTGCGAGCGGGCACCGACGGGATATTGACGCGGGTATGGTGAACGACCGGTACTTCGTCATGGTCGCTGGGGTAGGGTTCGATGCCGAGGTCGTCCGTGAGGTCAACCGTTGGCGGTGGAGAGCTTCAGGGACCATTCCATACCTCCTCGGGGTACTGAAAACCCTTGTGGGGTTCTCCCCCACCGAGGTGACGTTCGTCCTGGATGGCAAGGTTCACCACCAGAGGGTCTTTCTCGTAGCCATAGGGAACAGCTACCGGTACGGCGGAGGGATGAAAATCTGCCCGGGCGCTGTCCTTGATGATGGGTTACTGGACGTCGTGGTCGCAGGCAATATAGGGCGGCTGGAGACTCTCGCTCTCCTGCCCAGGGTCTATCTGGGGACGCACACTTCGTATCGGAAAGTCCAGGTGTTCCGGGCGCGCGAGGTGGCCGTGACTTCAGCAGCGAGGTCGCTGGCCGTCCATGCAGATGGCGAGCTCGTCGGGGAGATCCCCGTCACCTTCCGTATACTTCCAAAGACTCTCCGGGTTGTCGCTCCATCAATTGCCCAATCGCCTGGATGAACAGGTTCCCCATCCGCTCAATCATCTTGTGATCTGGTCGCTGTGCCGGACCTTCCGGTCCAGGATGGAACCCGTCTAGGGAGAGGGGAGGTCCGATACGGATGGTAATGGGGATGAGGCGGGGGACTTTTGCTCCGCGCGGAAGGGCTCGCTCCGTCCCGAGAATGGCCACGGGGAGAATAGGGACCCTCGTCCGGAGGGCAAGGGCTGCCGCTCCTGGCTCCACACGGTGCAACCGGCCGTCAGGGGTGCGAGTTCCGCCAGGGAACATCCCCAAGACCTCTCCCTTTTTGATGATCTCCAGGGCGCGCCGGATAGCCTGGCGGTCAGGCTCGCCCCTGCGCACAGGGAATGCGCCGAGGACGGTTATCAATGTCCTCAGTCCTCGGATGTGGAACAGCTCCTCCTTCGCCATAAACCGGATGGGATGGCGGAGGGCACACCCAAGGAGGATGGGATCAAGGATGCTGGCGTGATTGGAGATGACGATGAAAGGGCCACGGGGGGGTTCGTTCTCCCGCCCTTCCACGCGCAGGCGGAAGAGGAGCCACGCCATCACCACCACGAATGGTTTGAGTGCTTTATACAGCCAAACCCACATAGGCGTTTATCGCGTTTATCGCGTTTATCGCGTTTATCGCGTTTATTGCGTTCATTGCGCTCACGTAACCTACGACAAAGGCGATCCACTCAATCCACTCTGCTTTTGAAGATGCGGAGGATCTCCTCCACAACTTCCTCAATGGTCCGACCCGTGGTATCGATGACCACGGCGTCGGGCGCAGGGCGCAGAGGCGCCACTGCCCTCGTCATCGCGACGCGGTCGTCCTCCTCGACGATCTGGAAGACGCGCTCCCATGGGATCTCCTCTCCCCGCTCCTTCAACTCCTTCTGCCTGCGGCGAGCGCGTTCCTCCAGGGAAGCGGTGAGGAAGACCTTCACTTCCGCATCGGGGAACACGACCGTTCCCATGTCCCTCCCTTCGACGACCACCCCTCCGCCGCTGGCGAGGCGGCGCTGGAGGGAAGTCATAGCTTCCCGGACGCCTGGTACTCTGGCGATTTTGGCAACAGAGGCAGTAACCTCAGGGGAGCGGATCTCCATCGTGATATCGCGGCCATCCACAAAGACCTTGAGCTGGTCGTCCGATCGAACCAACTGGAGTGCGCCTTCTGCGAGCTTGCGGCTAATGGCCGAAAGCCGTTCTTCGTCCTCGAGGTCTGCACCCTCAAAGATGGCCACCCAGGTCACGGCGCGGTACATCGCACCAGTGTCCAGATACTGGTACCCAAGCCTACGGGCTACTTCCCGGGCCACGGTGCTCTTCCCGGCGCCCATGGGTCCATCGATCGCAAGGATGGGTCGCGCCCTCATGGTGTGTTTCATCTCGTTTGCCGAAGATTTGAGAGCTCTACCAGTTCACGAAGCAACTCCTCAACGCTTTCCACCTGTGACGCTCCCATCATGAGCAGTCGTTCCAAGAGATCCTCGGCCAGACCTCCTGTATAATCCCGTACCGCACCCTGCCCGTGCCCAAGGAGGAAGACTGGGATCCCTCGATTTCGGGCTTCCACCGCGGCTTCTAAGTTCTTCAAGTTGCCATGCCCGAAGGGGACAGAGGTGATGACCACTGCGTCGCTTTCCAAGATCCGCAGGAGGTTGAGTCGGTGTGTCTCTTCGCTGATCGGGGAGAAGGGGGCCTCCTCGATGACTTCGATACCCATCGCCTGGGCCGCTTCGTGGTCGCTATCGAGCACATTAAGGACGCCCGTGGATACGCGGAACCCAGAATGGAGGAGGGTGCTGAGCAAGCCCGCGCCGGAACCTCCTCCGCAGATCACGTGGACGGAGGGTGCATCCCTGAAAGGATCCAGGCGAGAAGGGGAGAGAAGGGTAATATACGGGCGACCTGTAAGGGGATGGGTGCGGATGAGCGCATCAACCCCATAGGCCTTTCGGATCCACTTTGGTTTCAGGACATCCCCTGGTGGTCCGTCAGCAAGGATTGTCCCTTTGGACATGAGGATGAGTCGCTCGCAGAACATTGCGGCCAAATTGAGGTCGTGCAGCACGGCAAGGATGGTCAGCCCTTCCCTGTGGAGAGAGGTAAGCAATTCCATGATCTCGAGCTGGTAAGCAATGTCCAGGTGGGCGGTAGGCTCGTCAAGGAGGAGGATCTGGGGACGCTGGGCGAGGGCCCTGGCAATGAGCACGCGCTGACGCTCTCCGCCACTCAGGGACTGGAAGGGTCTATCGGCAAGGTGCCAGGTATGTGTACGTTCCATCGCCTGGCGGGCGATAGCCAGGTCCTGCGGGCTTTCCCAGGAGAGTCCCCTACGGTGGGGATTCCGTCCCATAAGGACGATCTCCAAGGCCGTGAACGGAACCGGGTTCCCCGCTTCCTGGGGGACACCGGCAAGGATCCTTGCCAGCTCGCGGCTGCTCAACCTGTTGACTTGACGGCCGTCGATGAGAATCGCGCCTTCCTGCGGTCGGACAAGCGCGTGCATTGCCCGCAGGAGGGTGGACTTCCCAGCGCCATTGGGCCCCACGATCCCCACGAACTCTCCCCTGGCGATCTGGATGGACACACCGTGGAGGGCCGGGATGGGCCCATAGCTACAAGTCGCTTCCCGGACTTCGATCAGCGGTTTAGGCATCTCAACTCCTGACCTTCCTGGCAACAAGGCGGGCGACGGCCTGGCGCCTTTTGCCTTCCTCTTCAAGGGTCTCTTCGTAGAAGAGGATGTGGAAATCCCAGAAGAGGTGGAGGAGCTCGTTCGGCTCGAGGAGGTGAGCGGGTTCCTTAGGGCCGAAGACCTCCTCTTCGCTGCGGACGTGCGTCTCGAACACGATGAACCCGCCTGGCTTCAGGGCGCGCTTGAGGCTCGGGATGAGGTCCCTCTTCAGGAAGTAGGTGTTCACCACGAGGTCGTAGGTCCCATCGGGCAGGGGATATGTATCGAGGTCCGCAGCCACAAAGTGGATATGGAGTCCCGCTGACAGTGCTCGCCTGCTTGCTTCCTCGATGGCAACAGAGGAAATGTCCACAGCATCTACCTCGAAGCCATGCTGCGCCAGGAAGAGGGCATTCCGGCCGAGACCGCAGGCGACATCAAGAGCTTTCCCCTTGGGGAATAGGGGGAGCCAACGCTCCAGCAACCAGGATGGGGCGCCATCGTGAACGCGGTCACCCTCCCGGTAGCGCTGGTCCCATTTGATGCGGTCCAATTCCCCCATGCCTTATCCTCCAAGCTCGCATCCCCAAACATTCGTAAAGCGATTCTTTGGGGTCAAGCCCGCTTTCCACCCTTAGAGTAACAATGCGATTCTTCCTGTCAATCTTTTGCTTGTTGCCTCCTCTCGCAGGGACCCAGCAAGCCTAGCTTTCGCGAGGGCTACTTGGAGGGTGATTGAAGCCTCCCCTTGTTTGGAGGACAGGGCGCCTGTTGTACATCGCGAGACCTGCGACTGCAAGGGCACCGATAGCCGATGTGATCCATGCCGGATGGAAGAGAAGGGAGGCGCCTATGAGGGCGACGGCCCGCTCTAAGATAGCCAGGGGGCGGAACAGGTATCCCATGATTCCTGCCGAGAGGAAGATGACCCCGATCGCTACCGCGAGGACACGCTCTAGGATTGCCAGGAAGTCTCCCTGGAGGAGCAGCTGGGGCATGAACACGAAAGCGAAGGGGACAAGATATCCCGAGAGGGTCAGGCGCATGCCCACAAGCCCTGTCTGCATCCAGGGCGCTCCTGCGATGCCGGACGCCGTGAACAGCGCCATCCCTTCTGGAGGCGTGATCGTGGCCAGGACTGCGTAGTAGAAGAGGAAAAGGTGGGCGGCGAGTGGGGGGATCCCAACCTTCTCGAGCGCCGGCGCTAAGGTGGCAGCTGCGATGAGGTAAGAGGCAGTGGTGGGGAGGGAGAGGCCAAGGATAAGATCGGCCAAGGCCACGAGACCGAGAAGGGCGAGGATGTTCCCGCTAGCGAGGTGGACGACCAACGTGGAGAACTTGACCCCGATCCCCGTGAACACGATCATGGAATAGATCAATGCCGAACAGGCCGTCCCCATGGCCGCTTCCAGGGTCAGCTCGCTCCCCTTCTGC
Source organism: bacterium (assembly GCA_030550015.1). Lineage (GTDB taxonomy): Bacteria > Sysuimicrobiota > Sysuimicrobiia > Sysuimicrobiales > Thermofontiviventaceae > Thermofontivivens > Thermofontivivens primus. The sequence goes on from JAUQQG010000116.1 coordinate 10,016, forward strand.
AGTGAAGAGAGGATGCGCCGCAGGCCAAGGCGCGTCTCTGGCCTGAGTAGGCTGACGAGGATCGTTGCCCCGATGGTATAGAGGGCCGCTCGAGGTGGGTACCATCCCCTCATAATCAGGGTAACCAGCAGCACGAGGGGGATCAGGAGGTAGATGCGGGTCTTTACTGTCTCGCCGAGAGAGCCGAGGGCCTCAGCCAGCTCCCTGCGGGAATATCCCCGCATCCCCAGCGTCCCTGACCCAAAATACACGGAGGACCCGACCCCGAGGTAGTACAAGATCGCAGGGATGATGGCTGCAATGACGATTTTGCTGTAGGGGATCTGCAGGAGCTCGGCCATGATGAACGCTGCCGCCCCCATGACGGGCGGCATGAGCTGGCCGCCCGCGGACGCGGCCAGCTCCACACCCGCCGCGAACGCGGGAGGGAAGCCAAAGCGCTTCATCAACGGGATGGTCACCGAGCCGCTCGTGGCGACATTTGCCGGGGCCGACCCCGAGACTGTTCCAAAGGCCATGCTGGCGATCACGGCGACCTGAGCGGGGCCTCCCCGGACGGTCCCGGCGACGCGCATGGCCAGGGCGTTAAAGAGGTCGGAGACCCCGGAGTTCAGCAGGAAGACGCCAAGGAGGATGAAGATCAGGATGTACGTGGATGCGACCCCTACCGGGAGGCTCCACAGCCCATCCGGTGTGGTGTACAGGTAGCCCAAGATGTCTGCAAGGCTGAACCCGGCGTGCCCCCAACCGCCGGGGATGTACCTCCCGAGGAAGGCATAGGCGATGAACAGCAGGACAAGGATGGGGAGGGCAAGCCCGAGGAGCCTGCGGGAGGCTTCCAGGACCAGGAGGACGGCAATGGCGGCCAGGAGGAGCTGCCCTCCTCTCGCGATCCCAGCTTGGTAGGCGATCTGCTCGTAGAACAGGGCGATGTATCCGATGGAGATGACCGTGAGGACCGCCAGCAACAGGTCGAGAGGGCGTGGCGGTTTCCCTTCGGCGAGAGGTCTGAGGAAGATCAGGACCAGGGCGAACAAAACGAACAGGCTACGCTGGAGGAAGAGGTCCAGCCCTCCCTGCCACGCCGCATACAGGAACGTGAGGGAGAACAGGATGGCTACAACACCATAGGCCGCCCTCAGGAGTTGTGGGTTAAACCTGAGACCTCGCACTTGGCACTCTGTCTACCTGTAACCTGTCAACTTGCCGACCTATCTCTTTTTATACAGCCAGTCTGGCGGTTGCATCGCCTGGGGCAATCGCACGCCTTTCTCCCGGTAGAAGCGCGCCGCTCCCGGATGCACGGGGTATCCAGTTTGCAGGACCATCCTGGGCGTCAGCCCGCTCGCCGGTTTGTAGATCTTTTCCACCTCATCGTAGTGGTCGAACACGGCCTTGGTGATCTGGTATACGAGGTTCGCATCCAAGGTATGACGGGCAGCCATGACTGCCCAGGGAGCAAGGACCTTGGCCTTTTCCGCGCCCTTGTAAAATTCGCTGAAGTCCACCTCCTCGATCGGGATGAGGGGGATCCGTTCCCTGACGAGGGCGATCTCCTCCTCGGTGAGGGAGAGGACCCGGAGGGGCTCCCGCAGCGATACCTCGGCGTAGTTGGGAGCGACACCGCCGGCGACGACGACGTCCACAGTGCCACTCGCCAGGGCGCTGGCGGCTTCCCCGTGAGGATAGTTGTAGATCTTGGCAGGTTTGATGCGCAGCGCCACGAGGAGCTGGCGCCCGACCTTCTCCGCCAGGGATCCTCTCGTCAGGAGGTTGATGCGTTTCCCATCGAGATCCTTAAACCCCTGGATTGGGGAGTTCTTGCGGACGATGAAGTGGACGTACAGGGGCGGGAGGGTAGGGTACATCTGCAGGGGAGCGTGCTTGACCTCCTGGAACTCCCCCTGCCTGTTCAGGATCTCGTAGCCGTCTACGGTGACCACCACGCCGATGTCCGCGAGGCCCTCGTAGAGCCTTTTCGCATTCGCCACGTAGCCGGGCGTCCCCTGGACCGTGGGGATGACCACCCCTTTGAGGTAATCCAGGAGGACTTGGTTGAGACCAAGCGCCTGCATGTATCCTGCGCCCCCGACCACGCCTCCTACAATCGTCAACCGTGTCTGGGCGAGCACGGCGCCCGCCCCCGAGATGATCATCGCGAGCATGCAGATCAAACCCAGTAGACGTCGCACGGCGAACCTCCCCCCTTTATCCTTGCGATTTGAAGATTTGGGTGAGCCAAGCGACTTTCGCAGTGTCCTCCACGAGGTCAGCGATGTTCAGAGCCCCGGTGAGATCCGGGCCCATCGCCACGATCCCATGGTCTGCGAGCAGGAAAGCCTTTGCGCTGGGGTGTTCTTCCACGTACCGGCCGACGAGCTCTCCGAGCTCCCGCGTGCCAGACGGCGCCCGGGGGACGAGGGGAACCTCCTTCAGGATCACCTCCGCAGTGATGGTCACCATGGGCAGGGGTCGCCTGAGGACGGCGAACGTCGTAGCGAAGGGAGGGTGTAAGTGGAGCACGGCGTGGATGTCCGGGCGCCTGCGGTAGATCTCTGTGTGGAAGGGCACTTCCTTGGAAGGCTTCTTTTGCCCCTCACGGAGGGAGCCGTCGAGTCCGATGGCCACGATATCCTCAGGTCCTGCATCGCGAAGAGAGACGCCAGTTGCCGTGATGAGGATCAGATCGCTCTCCGGGAGGCGCGCGCTCACGTTCCCTCCCGCCCCAGCGACAAATCCCCGGCTATAGCAGATGTGGCAGACGCGGGCAATCTCCTCCCGAAGGATCTTCTTGCGGTCCTCAGAGGTTTCTGACATGGCCCTTCCTCCTCCGAACGTGGCACCGGGTCCCCCAAACTTCGGTTTGCGAATTTTTGAGACGAGCTAGGGCTCCACAACGACCTTAATCGCCCTGTCCCGGTCCTCGGCGAAAGTGCGCAGAGCCTCCCCGATGGCCTCAAGGGGGAACCTGTGGGTGATGAAGGGGGCGGCGTGGATCAGACCCCGGCTCATCATCGAAAGGGCCCGGGCGCAGGCTCGCCTCCCTTCTCCCCGGATCGTGTACATCTGTACGTTGTTCCGCACAGGTACGTTCAGGTCAAGGGTCACCGGTCCCTTGTAGTAGGCCACGAAGACTACTTTTCCCCCGCGCTTTGCCATCCGGACAGCCTGATCGGGAGAGTCAGGCCCGCCAGCACACTCCAGCACGAGATCGACCCCACGACCACGCGTATAGTCCATGACGACTTCTACAGGATCGCTCTCCCGGACGTTGATCGTCACATCGGCCCCCATCTGTTTGCCCAGCTCCAACCGGCTTGGGCGGGTCCCGGTGAGGAAGATGGTATCAGCGCCCATGGCTCGACACACCTGGACAGCCATGAGGCCGATGGGTCCGGGACCTAGGATAGCTACCGTCTCGCCTGCGACGAGGCTCCCGCTCTGATCAATGGCGTAGATAGGCGTGCCCGCCGTGGTTACGAGCGTCGCCTCAGCAAAGGAGATGTTGTCTGGGATCTTGTACAGGGTATTTACATGGTTGATCACATATTCCGCAAATCCCCCGTCTACAGTCATCCCCACAGTACGGTGCCCTTTGGCCACGTTGCCATAGTTGAGGCATGCCGTGTACAAGCCCATGACGCAGTTCTCACACCGGCCACACCCCTTGTGGGCTTCTACCGCTACCCGGTCGCCGATATGAAACTCATCGACCGTTTCCCCTACCGCCACAACCGTTCCCGAGTACTCGTGTCCAGGCGTGAACTCCCCCAGGCGGGGAGAGTGGAGGAAATCAGGATGGGCCAGGATCTTCAGGTCGGTCCCGCAAATAGCACAAGCGGCCACCTTCACGAGGACCTCCCCAGGACCGGGCCTGGGCACAGGTTTTTCTACGACGCGAATGTCCTGGGGGCCAAACAATACCGCTGCCCGCATGGTTTGAGGAACTTTTTCGATCTCGACAGCCATGGCTTCTACCTCCTCGATAGGCGGGGACCCGCCTCGACAAATTCTCGGCACCCTCTCGCCCCAGGAAATCTTGTGACAAGATTTCGCAGGGGCCCTGATTTCACTGGAGGGATACTCCCATCAGCTCCTCCAGCAGGGACACCGCAATCTCCGCGCAACGGGGGTCATTCAGTTCTAAATCCACCTCCACGAGGCGAACTTCCGGATTGAGATGTGCGCGCAGGGCCTGGGCAAAGGCTGCGTTCCCTTCCGGGTCATAGAGAGGGCCGCCGGGACCGGCCACCACCGTCCATCCGCGCAAGGGGAGGAGAAAGGCAGCGCGGTTCCCGTTTGCGTTGAGGCGCTTGGCCACCTCCTCGCCGAGGATGGCCATCTCCTCTCGCGTTGCTTGGACGTTCGCGTTGAAGGGGTTGTGCATGTAGGTGGGTCGTCCGCGGAAGCGCGGAGGGATCGACTCCAGCGGGCCAAACACAAAGTACTCTAGCCCTCCCGGAGCCACCACCCTTGGAACACGGCCTGCCCCGCCCAGGAGGCGGCCCGCACGCGTAGGGGTGTAAATGTCCTCTCCGAAAACTTCCCCGATGAGCTCGTGGGGTGTGAGGTCCAGGACACCAGCAAATATCCCTGCCTCCACGAGCTCCTCCATGGCAGACCCGCATGCCCCAGAAGCGTGAAACACCACCGGCTCCATTCCCCGGTCCTTCAGGAGGCGGGCTGCTTCTGCAATGACCGGGTGCGTGTTTCCTAGCGCCGTGAGGGCAATCGCTGGACGGTCTCCTCTTTTCAACGGCAGGAAGCTCTCCACCATCGCGCAAATCGCTGCAGCGGCGCGCCTCAAGATGGGCAGAGTCACGCAGCTCGGGCCCATCGCGAGGTCAGCGAGAGGGAACAGAACAGCAATGTCGTGATGCTGGAGATACGGCCGGAGGTTCCCGGAAGCTACGGTGGAGACGATGAGGCGCGGGGTTCCCAGCGGGAGGTGGCGCATGGCGATGGAAGCCAGCGCCATCCCCTGGTTCCCGCCGATTCCCAGCGCACCAGTGATCCGTCCTGCAGCCCAGAGTTCCCGCAGGAGAGATCCTGCCGCATTCCCCATCACCTCAATCGCTTCCGCCCTCGGCATCCGGGGAAGCCCCTTTGGGTCTACTCCCGCGCGGCGGGCGATCACCTCCCGTGGCACCAAGGTGCAAGATCCCGCAGGAATCTCCTCGCGATGTGGCAGGAGGCTCACATCCACGACGACAGGCAGGTGACCACGCATGTGGACCTCCCCCACGAGAAACCGGACCTCCGGCCCCTTCGTATCGAGGGTCGCTATGATGGCAATTCCCTGGGCACCAGGCATCTCATCCCTGAGGCTGAAACTTATGCTCTTTCTGGGAACTCCCGCTTCTCCCGGTTCACCTTCACCTCAATGCGCTTGACCTCTTCCACGAACGCAGAAAGGTGTTCAGCCATGCGCTCAATGATGCGATGCCCCTTCTCTGCCGAGGCACGGAAGGGATTTCCGATAATGGCAATGTCGCTGTACTCGTGGTGCTCCATGGGGATCCAGATGTTCTCGCTTCCTTGGAAGATCACCGTCCCCGTGCCATCTTTCTTGGAGAACGCAGGTCCCAGCCACCTCGGGGCGTGGGCGCGGTCCTGCTTGGCGCGCTCCATGACCACGGTATCCGGGCGAAGCGCAAGAGTCGTGGAAGTTTCCAACTCTCCCGAGTGCCACCCCGGGGTCTCCTCCGGGGGACCCTCGAGGATATCTGCCAGCACATTGAGCTCACGCTCCGTAGGAGTCTTGTACCAGGCAACGAACGCCCCTGTCTCGTACCGAATGCGGCGTGTTACCTCATCGATGGGCTTGGTGTTAGAGCCGTGGTGGGAGACGTAGATGAGCTTGTTGAATCCATGGAAGATCAAGCTCCGAGCAATGTCGTAAAGGACCGCCCGAAAGGTACGAGCGGACAATGTCACGGTACCCGTTCCCTGGTCGCACTCGCCCATATGGTGCGGGGAGTAGCCAAAGGGCATGAGCGGGGTGTAAAACACGTTGCTCCTGCGGGCGGCACGCTCCACCACAGCGATGGTAATGTAGCTATCGACCCCTAGTGGGAGGTGCGGTCCATGCTTCTCACAGGAGCCGATAGGAATAAGGATCACATCTACGCCTTCTTCCTTGACCTTCCGCGCGATGTCCACAAACGAGAGGTCGAGGATGTTAAGATGTTCGTGCTGGTTGGACATAAGGTCCCTCCTTAGAGAGTGATTTCCTGCATTCCTGATGACCGTTTCCTTATTCTCTTCCGCACCGTAGCTGGCGGACCTGTGGACTCCCGGATCCGCAGTTCGGTGGGTAACACGACGACCATCGGTGCTCTTTTCCTTTGTAAACGGGTGAAAAGGATGGAGGCAGCCCTCCTTCCCAGTTCATACATAGGGATCGCCACGGTGGTGAGGGCGGGAACCATGTACTGGGCGACCAGGGTATCATCGAACCCGACAATAGAGACATCCTCCGGGACCCGCAAGCCCATCTCGTGGAGGGCACGGATGGCCCCGAAGGCCATCCGATCGTTTCCAGCCAGGATTGCAGTAGGGGGAGAGGGCAGGGTGAAGAGGTGCTTGGTTCCTTTATAGCCTCCTTCGGCGAGGAAGCCTCCTTCTACGATGTACTCCGGTCTGAGGGGGATCCCCGCTTCCGAGAGGGCCCTCCGGTATCCTTCGAGTCGGTCTGCGGAAGTGGGTGATCCCGCTGGGCCTGTGATGGTGGCGATGAGACGATGCCCGAGGGAGATGAGATACTGTGTTGCCTTGAACGCGGCAGCGATGTTGTCTACCTGGACTGAAGGGAGGGAAGCGTGGTGTCGGCCGATTGTGACAACGGGCATCCCCGTCTCCCTGAGGAGGCCAATGGAAGCCTTGTCCATCTGCCCTCCTGTGACGATGGCTCCATCGGCTCTACGCTCCTGGAGGGTCCGCAGGTACTGGACCAGGCGTGAGGGATCTCGGTCCGTATTGCATACGAGCACAGAATACCCGTGGAGGCGAGCTTCATCCTCGATCCCACGCAGGATCACAGAATAGTAGGGGTTAGAGACGTCGGGGATGAGCACCCCAAGGATCGCCGTGTGTCGTTTGAGGAGGCTACGGGCGAGGGCATTCGGGTAATATCGAAGGGTTTTGACCGCCTTGAGGACCTTTTCACGGGTCTGCGCGCTCACGGGGTGGGTGCTGTTCAGGACGCGGGAGACCGTAGCGGGAGAAACGCCTGCCGCGTGGGCGACGTCCAAGATCGTGGGAGTTGAAAAGGATTTCCGGAAAACCTTTTCCTCCATTTGGGAACAGTATACGATCCTCTTGCATTGCTGTCAACCCAACGGATTCCAGTTTTTCCACGAGGTGTTTGCTCCACGCGACATCACTCCACTTCCTACTCCTCCACGATCTCCGCCGTGTGCACGATGGCGATGCACCCCTTCACGCTCTGCGCCGCTGGACACCCACGCTCAAACACCTGTAGCGCCCGCTCCGCCTCCGCCCGCTTGCCCGTGGGAATGCGTAGGTGGTAGCGCACGCGGATGCGGGTGATCTTCATCACACCTCCTGAAGCTTCGATGTCCCCCTCGGCCTCGCTCCACAATTTCTCTGGGTAACTTGGGATCCCGCGCGCTTCCAGCGCGCCAGCCAGCGTCCCCGTCAGTCAGCCGGCGATGGCAGCGACCATATAGTCCAGGGTCGCAGGGAGCTCTACCTCGGGCTTGATCTTGTAGAACTCTTGGATCCCTCCATGAACCCCGAAGCGCACAGGTTCGGGAAAGTCCGCAATGTAGGCACGGCGCTGGGGCCGTTTGTCCTGGTAGATCTTGACCCGCGCGGTGTGCACGATTTTCCCCATACCTCCACCTCCCTGCCCTGGCAGAAGGCAAAAGACTTCCGCCGGGGTACGGATTTCTTCTGTTGCTTACTTTGTTGAACGGCGGTTCATCCTTTCCTATTCCATTGTCCCCTTGAACTCCCACTGGTCGAGGTTTTCTGAGATATCCCGGAGGAGGTCTGAGGCGAGCTCGAGGGGGAGGAAGAGGAAGAGCTTTCCCATGTGCTTGCAGAACTGGCGGGTCTCCCGCCGCTTGCGCCAGTCGTCACAATCGTGGGCGATCACGGAGTTCTCCCGGTCGATGCACAGGCGGTACTCCTTTATTCTTGCAACAACGCGATCTTCCGAGGCTTCCTCGATGGACAGCTCCTGATCCGGGATTTCCAAGGCGCGCTGGAGGCGCTTGGGATCCAGGAAGATCCCGAGGAGCTCTTTCAGCCCGGCGTCCCGCGCGAGAGCGGCCTGTGCCAAATACCGACGCTCTTCCAGGGCGCCCGCGGTGAAATAGGCATTGACCTGCTCCAGCTTCTCCTGCTGGACTTTTGTGGCCATCCCCAAGAGGTTGAGCATCTGGAGGGCGTTGCGCGGAGCATAGCCCCGGAAGTGGTTATTAAAGTAGGCGAACAGGACTTTAGAGCGACTGGCGACCTCCTTGACCTTGGGAACCCACTCCTGCAGCTCTTCCTCGGTATAGAGGTAATAGTACCAGGGACGCTGGCCCCGGCCGTGCCAGCGGATATACCCGACCTCTGAGGTTACTTCAAGCCGGGCGGGGAGAAGGGGTTCGTCCACGATGCAGTAGCCCACGCGGGAACGGTGCAACAAGGCGAAGGTTTCCTCCCGCATCCACGATTCGTCGCGGAACTCTGCGACAAAGTGGTAACGGTCGGAGGGGAGGTATGCAAGAAAGTCATCGAGGTGCTTGAGCTCTTCCCTCGAAGCTGGGGGGAGCTGTAGGAGCAGAGGCCCGAGCTTTCCTTCCACTTCCAGCGGTTCCAGGGCATGCAGGAATCGCTGGAGGTCTTCGAGAGCTCCCTTGCGCCGATCCAGGCGCTTTTTATGCGTGATCTCCTTGGGGATCTTCGCGGCGATGAGGAATCCCTCTGGGGAGGTCCGAGCGAGTCCCTCGATGAAATCTCGCGTGGGGAGACGGTAGAAGGTCGAGTTGATTTCTGTTGTACGGAAGACCTGGCAGTACTGCGAGAAGAGGTTCTTTCCACTGGTATAGAAAGGACCGATCCATTCTTTGTAGCTCCACCCGGAGGTCCCCACGTAGATGTTCCCCATGTTGCCTCGCTCACTCCTTAACTTCCGCGTTGCTTCAGAATGAGGAGAAGGATCCCTCCCGCGATGAGGGCCAGAGCAATGGCCCGATCAGTGGAGAACGGGGGGAAGAGGGAGAGATTCCGCATCAAGACGTAGAGGCCCCCGAGGATCAGGAGGAGCCCTAGGACATGGAGCCGCCGCTCGCTCTCCTCACGGGACGGGGGAGCGGAGGGGAGACCAGGCTCTGAGACAATTTCAGGGAGCGGCTCCTCTGGGACGATCAGAGCCATCAGGATATACAGGAGGATGCCAAACCCATTCCAAAAGGCTAGGAGGATGAAGCCGATGCGGACAAGCGTGGAGTCAACTCCAAGGTATTTCCCAAGCCCGCCGCAAACCCCGGCGATCCATCTGTCATCCCTAGCGCGGTACAGGCGTTTCTCCACCTGTTCACCTCCTGCCCTCCCTTAAACAAATTCCTCCAGGTGCAAACAATCTCCTTGCCTAGGCACCCGGTAAAACTTACAAACTTTTGCCTGGGGTCCCTCTTTCATGGGCTGCTGAAACGCCCACCCGCTGCCGTAGGAAGATCAACTGTTTCCGGTAGCGGGTCAGGCCCGGTACTCCTCTGCTTAGTCGCTTGGGATCTAAGGTCGCCCCGGAACATTCCTCAAGAGGGATGTAGGAATCCACAATCCGCTTGGGGACATGAACCTTGGTGATCCCGAGGTCGTGGAGGCGAGAAGCATAATGGGGATAGGCCTCCTCCACTTCCCGCCATTCCCTGTAGCGCTGGCATGTCCCTTGGGTGATGTCCGGTTCTGCCCACCCTTTGGCAGGAACAAAAAACTGGCAGAAGCGGCAGCTATCCAAGCGGAAGTCACAACTCGGGCACTGAATGGGGTGAGCGGGGAAATCGAAGCGGCCATGGGGATCGACAGTGAGAGCGTGAGGGATCTCCGTTTCGCACAAAGGGCACCGGATATTGGTGACATCCTGCAAGCCCATGCGTTCCGCTTCCGCGCGGAGGAGCGCACGTTGTTCCTGGGGGGGCCGGAGATCGAACCCTGGTCCCCACCGGTACCGAGAGGGAGCCAGGGAATACCGGAGGGCGAAGGCCAACGCCCGTGTCGTTCCCACATCCCTGTGGCGTGCATCGGAGAAGATGCGCCAGGCGCTCCAAGCCCATAATCCAAGAGCTAGGGCCGGAAGCGCGATCAGAAGAGGAGCTTCACGAGCCACCGCCATAGCTTCAGGAACAGATTCGGCTTGTAGACATCTTCCGTCGCTACGAGGGGAGTTACGGCCACGGTTCTTCCCCTTACAAGGTAGGTGGCTTCTCCAATGGGGGTGCCTGCGGGAATCGGGAGGGAAAGGTCCTCGCGGAAGGAGAGACGGACAATAGTCCGTTCCCCCTTTGGCATGACCGCATAGACGTCCTCCGGGGGGCTCACCTCCAATCGCTGCCCTTGGATGAACATGCTCCCCAGGATTTGGCCTTTTGCAGCCAACTTGACCAAGGCGAAGTTCTGAAAGCCATAGTCGAGGAGCCGAGACGCGTCGGCGTAGATGTCTGGGGAGTTGAGGACGACAGCGATGAGCTGCCAGTTTTCCCTCGTCGCCGAGGCAACGAGGCACTGGCCAGACTGGGTGATCCAGCCCGTCTTGATCCCATCTGCCCCAGGATAGATCTGGAGGAGCCTGTTGCGGTTCTCCAGGGCCTCCCTCTTGCCCCCTGGACGGTTTAGGGTCCACCTCTGCGTACGGAAGATCTGCGCGAGGAGAGGATCGCGCAAGGCGTACCGGGCGATCAAGGCCAAATCGTAAGCCGTGGAATAGTGTTGGGGATGGTAGAGTCCATGGGGGACGGCGAAGTGGGAGTTCTTAGCCCCGATGGCGCGCGCCTTCTCATTCATGAGCTGTGCGAAAGCCTCTACAGAGCCACTTGTCGCCTCTGCGAGGGCCACTGCAGCATCGTTTGCGGAACTCAGGAGGAGGGCATACAGAAGATCCTCCACTCTCCATCGTTCTCCAGTTTCAAGTCCTATGCTCGAACCCGACCGCTGTATGCTTGCCCGGGTGCTGACGGGGACCTCCTTGTCGAGGGGGAGGTGTTCCCGGACCAGGATCGCGGTGAGAATTTTTGTCGTGCTCGCCGGTGGCCAGCGGAGGTGCGGGTTGCGCTCAAAGAGCACTTGGCCAGTCCGCGCATCCATGAGGACGGCAGCGGTGGCCATGACAGGGGGAGGTCCAGGGAGCGTCAGGGCTGGGCCCGTTGCGAGGGCCAGAATCCATCCCACGAGGCCAGCGAGCCAAACACTGAGAACCCATAGGGAGAACTTCCGCATCGTGAGAACTCAGGGGATCTTGCGTATCTCCGAGAGATCCTTCCTTAAATATCAACCCCTGTGAGAAGTATTTAGACTTTTCTCCAGCAAAATCTTCTCAGAAGGTGTGCTGGGGCCTTCAGGGAGGGGCGGGAGATCGCTCAGGTCGCGCAACCCAAAGTAACGGAGGAACCGCTCCGTTGTGACGTACAGGAGGGGGCGGCCAGGTGCCTCCTTCCTTCCAGCTACCTTGATCAATTGAGTCTCCAGGAGCTTTTCCAGGACGTGATCGGACCGAACACCCCGGATCGCCTCGATCTCCGCGCGAGTGATGGGCTGTCGATAGGCGATGATCGCCAGGGTTTCCAAAGCAGCCTGGGAGAGGGGCTCGCGCGTATCGAGGTGCAGGAGTCGCTTGACCACCTCCGAATACTCTGGGCGCGTGCACATTTGATACCCGCCAGCTACCGCCTTCAGCTGGATCCCCCTGTCGCTGTACTCTTCCTGGAGCTCGGCGAGCAACTCCTCTACGAGGTCTTCTTCGATCTCCAGGACTTTGGCGAGCTGGGCTGTCGTGACCGGGTCATTGCTCACAAATAGGAGTGCTTCCACCGCGCCTTTGAGACGTTTCCGTGCGTCAGGATCAACCCATAGCCGCATCCGGGGTCTCCTCCACAGCAAACAGCAGGATGGGGGCAAAGGGGCGCGCCTGGCTGATGCGCACAAGCCGCTGTCGTACCAGCTCCAGGAGGGCGAGGAAGGTTACAATGATCTCCAGCCGGGTAGCCTCGGGAGGGAAGAGGCTCTCGAACGAGGTCCCCTCAGGGTGGCTGCGCAGGGAACGAAGGATCACCTCTATCCGCTCTGCCACCGTGACTCCTTCGGCAGGGATCTCCCGGATGACCTCCCGGGCGCGCTCCAAGACCTTCCGGAACGCCCCGAACAAGTCGTCCAGGGTAAGTCCCTCGAGGGGAAGGGGATCCGCCTCCTCGTGCGCCCGGACGAAGATCTTGCGCTGGTACTCCTCCAGGACCCGAAGGGCCTCAGCAACTTCCTTGAAGGTCCTGTACTCCTCTATCCGTTCCGCAAGGCTTTCCGGAAGGCTTTCCGGTTCTATCTCCTCCTCTTCTTGCACAGGCGGGGGTTTGGGGAGGAGGAGCCGTGACTTCAACTCCAACAATGAGGCCATCACCCACAAGAGGTGCGTAGCTTCTTCGAGGTCGAGAGAGTGACGGGCTTTGTGGAGGTACTCTTGAGCGATCTCACCCAAGGGGATTTCCAGAAGGTCAATCTTCCCCTCCCTGGCGAGATGGAGGAGTTGTTCCAGAGATCCTTCGAACTGTGGGACTTTGACCTGATCGCTTTCCTTTCGATCCATTCGTATCCGCCAAACCCGATTCCCATGAGTCCCTCAGCGAACTCTATTGTCAAGGTTTCGCGAGGAACCCCGATTCTCCGCCTAAACCGGTCCACATCTCGTGAAGATCCCGTGAGAGGAGCGCTGGCACAAGACAGAGAGCCTGTTGCCAGGGTACTCAGTAGGTCATCTTCATCGCCTGGCGAACCTCCCCGAGCGTCGCCGATGCCACCTTCCTGGCCTTCTCCTTTCCATACGCCAGGATCTCCCAAACCTGTCCAGGATTCTCCTCCAAGCTCCTGCGAGCCTCCCGGATGGGATCCAGGGCGATGTTGATGTGGTTTGCCAGATTCGCCTTGCAGTCCACGCATCCAAGGGCTCCCGAGCGGCAATCCGCGGCGATCTGGTCCACCTCCTCCTTGCTGAAGTGGCGGTGAAGGTGGAAGACCGGGCAAATCTCCGGCCGCCCTGGATCTCCCTTGTAGATCTTCTGGGGGTCTGTGATGAACATACGCACCTTCTGCTTGACCACCTCTGGCGGATCACTCAGAGCAATGTAGTTGTTCAGGCTTTTGCTCATCTTCTTCCCATCGCTTCCTAGGATGAGGGGGACCTCTGTGAGGAGGGCTCGGGGTTCAGGGAAGACTGGGCCATAAAAGTTGTTGAACCTCCGCACGATCTCCCGGGTCAGCTCGAGATGAGGGAGCTGGTCCTCGCCTACTGGAACTGTATCCGCCTTGTAGATCAAGATGTCCGCCGCCTGGAGGACAGGGTAACCCAATAAACCGTATCCCACTGATTCCCTGAGGCCCAGGTCGCGCACCATCTCCTTCAGCGTGGGGTTCCGCTCTAGCCAGGAGGTAGGGGTCACCATGGAGAGGAGCAGGTGCAACACGGCATGCTCAGGGACATGGGACTGCACGAAGATCGTGCTCTTCTGTGGGTCGATGCCTACGGACAGCCAGTCTGTGACCATCTCTTGGATATCCTCACGCACCTGCTCTGTCCGATCGTACGCTGTGGTCAGGGCGTGCCAGTCAGCAACCTCGTAGAAGCACTCGTACTCCTCCTGCAAACGGACCCAGTTCAACAGGGCGCCGACGTAATTTCCGAGATGCATCCTGCCCGTGGGCCGCATCCCGCTGAGGATCCTACCTTTCATATCTGTTTCTCAACCCTCCTCTGTGCACTGAGGAACCTGGTACACTGATGAACCCGGCAAACCCAATATATTCGCTATTATCCGGATCCGGTCGCAAGGGCCATGAGCATCCGCACGAGGGGGCGAAGGAAAGCCCCTACGAAGCCGGTATACACAAGCACGATCAATACAAGGATACCATAAGGCTGCAACCGGGAGAGCCAGAAGGAGTATCGTCCTGGAAGCAACCCTTCAAGGATCCGGGACCCGTCTAGCGGGGGCACAGGGATCAGGTTGAACACAGCAAGGATCCCGTTGACCCAGATGGTCTGCACAATCAGCCTAAGAAGCAGAGGCGGAGCCGCCTCGACAAGATGCCATTTCAACAACGTGCCCAGGAGGAACATGGCGGTGACGTTGGCGAGGGGCCCGGCGGCCGCAACGAGGAGCTGCCCCCGCCGCCAATCCGAGAAGTTGTGGGGGTTGATGGGAACCGGCTTCGCCCAGCCGAACCCCACTAGGATGAGCATGAGCGTCCCGATGAGGTCGAGATGGGCAAGCGGGTTGAAGGTCAAGCGGCCATGGAGACGGGGCGTGGGGTCACCCAGCCGGTCGGCGATGAGAGCATGGGCATACTCGTGAACAGTGGCCGCGATGAGGAGCGCGGCGAAGGTTACCACTACTGCCAGCGGATCTAACCCAATCATACCTCTCACTCCTTGGGGAGAGGGATATCCTTGCGAACGAGATCCTCATAGGTCTCACGCTCCACAATGAGTCGCGCCCTCCCTCTCCCCACGAGGACCACCGCCGGGCGTGGGAACCTGTTGTAGTTGCTCGCCATGGAGTACGTGTATGCACCTGTCGCGAACACAGCCACTAGATCCCCTGGGTTGAGTGGGGGAAGGGAAGCCTCCCAGATCAGCACATCCCCCGACTCGCAGCAGCGGCCTGCGATCGCATACTCCTCGGTGGGGGTCTCGAAGAGGCGATCTGCCACAACGGCCTCGTATCGAGCCGCGTAGAGGGCTGGGCGTGGGTTCTCGTACATCCCACCATCCACGGAGGCGTAGGTCCGGACCCCTGGGATCCGCTTGATCGTCCCCACCGTGTAGAGGGTGACACCAGCGGGGCCGACGATGGAGCGCCCCGGTTCTACCATGAGGATCGGCAGGGGGAGGCCGTGCTGGTGAGCCTTTGCCTTCACACGCTGTGCAAGGACTTGGATATAAGAAGCAATGGAGGGAGGTTCGTCTGTGTGGAGGTAGCGGATGCCAAGCCCTCCTCCCAAGTTCAGCTCCTCTGCCAAGAAACCGACCTCCCGGTTGATTCGTGCAAGGAAATCCATCATCACTTCGGCGGCCTGCTCGAAGGGCTCTAGCTCCAGGATCTGGGATCCAATGTGACAGTGGAACCCGTGGAGCGCCAGGTGTGGAGAATCCAGTGTCTTCTGGGTGGCTTCGAGGGCACTCCCATTGTTCAGATCGAACCCAAACTTGGAGTCCACACCCCCGGTCTGGATCGCCCGGTGGGTGCGGGGTTCGATCCCAGGCGTGATGCGTAAGAGAATGTGTGCTGTCTTCCCTGTCTCCTTAGCGAGCTCCGCAAGGAGGGAAAGCTCAGTGAAGTTATCCACGATGATACGGCCTACACTCTGGCTCAAAGCGTACCGTAGCTCTTCCGGGGTCTTGTTGTTCCCATGGAAGAAGATCCGTTGGGCAGGAACCCCAGCACGCAGGGCAGTGAACAGCTCCCCACCCGAAGCGACGTCGATCGCGAGGCCCTCTTCATGCGCCAACTGGCAGGTGGCAAGCACGCATAACGCCTTGGAGGCATAGATCACCTCGTACTTCGGGTAGAATCGCGCAAATGCCTCCCGATATGCCCGGCAGTTCTCTCGAAAACGGTCCTCGTCGAGGACCAGGAGGGGAGTCCCGAATTCCTTGGCAAGAGAAGCTGCAGGGAACCCACCGAGGAGGAGGTTCCCGCGGTCATCGTGGGCAAACCCATGAGCGGCGCTGATCTGCATCATCGCCCTTTCCTGCATGCAGCGGACCGTGAAATAGCTGTTGTCACTCTACCATGGCCCTCTTCAGGCTGTCAACTGGCTGGATCCTTCCACCGCCTTACACAGATTTTGTGACACCTCGGAGAGGAAATTCCCAGAGGAGCAAGAAGTCAACGAAGAGGCCCGGTGAAATCTCTCAATTTCGTGGGACCCAGTTCAGAGGACCCTGGAACGAAGGAGACCCTCACCGGGTATTTCACAATACCATGCGCAGGTGGTGGGAGGAAGGATGAACGCCGGATACATGGGGAAGGTCTTGTTTGTAGACCTTACGCGAAGGAAGACGTGGACCGAACCCCTCTCCGAGGCGTGGGCGCGCCGGTTCATTGGAGGGAGTGGTCTGGGAGCGAGGTATCTTGTGGAACTCTCGGATCCCGGGGTGGACCCTCTGGGGCCGGAGAACCCGCTCATTTTCATGAACGGCCCATGGACCGCCACACCCATTCCCCTTTCCGGACGCCATGAAGTTGTGGCGAAATCCCCCCTCACGGGTATTTACGGCGAGGCGGATGCGGGTGGGCACTGGGGGACAGCGCTCAAGAAAGCAGGGTACGATGGAGTCATCATCCTCGGGGCGAGCGAGGAACCGGTGTACCTGTGGATCCACGAGGAAGGGGTGGAGATCCGGGACGCCTCCCATCTCTGGGGCCTGGACACCTATGTGGTCGACGAAACGCTGCGTGCAGAGACGGCGAAGACCGCTGTGACCTGTGCCATTGGGCCAGCGGGGGAGAACCTCGTGAAGATCGCAGCGGTGATGCATGATGGCAGGGACGCCAGGCCAGCAGCGCGGTGCGGCCTCGGTGCTGTGATGGGAGCCAAGAAGCTCAAGGCGATCGTCGCCATGGGGAACCGGAGGCCTCCGATCCATGACCGGGATGGTTTGATGGCTTCCATCAAAGCAGCAGTGCCGGAGATCAAACGCCTTGCCGAAAGCCTCTCCAAATACGGGACCTCCGGGCGTATGACCACCATCGAGGCCCTGGGCGACCTGCCCATCCGCAACTGGGTCCAGGGGGCATGGAAGGAGGGAGCGGAGCGGATCAGCGGCCAGCGCATGGCGGAGACGATTCTGAAAAAGCAGTACTTCTGTGGCGCCTGCGTCATCGGATGCGGGAGGGATGTGGAGATCACCCAGGGTCCCTACGCAGGTGTCCAAGGGGCGGGGCCAGAGTACGAAGCCCTAGCTTGTTTAGGAGCTCTCACGGTAGTGGACGATCTGGAGGCGCTGGCCTACGCGACGGAGCTCTGCAACCGGCTGGGGTTGGACGTGATCAGCACAGGGGGGGTGATCGCCTTTGCCATCGAGTGTGCTGAGCGCGGGCTCCTCCCGGCGAAGGTGGACGGGATCGAGTTGCGCTGGGGCTCGCCGGAGGTTGTGCTGGCTCTCATCAAACAGATCGCCCACCGCCAAGGCCTTGGGGCGCTTCTTGCGGAAGGGGTGCGCAAGGCGAGCGAGGACATTGGCGGCCTTGCCCTGGAGTTCGCCATTCACGCCAAAGGCCTTGAACTTCCCGCCCACGATCCCCGGGCGTACAACAGCCTTGCCGTGGGATACGCCACGAGCAACCGTGGGGCGTGCCATCTTCAGGGGTTCTCCTACATCTTCGAGCGTGCTGTCACCTTGCCGGAGCTGGGCTATCCAGAGATCCAGGACCGGTTCGGGGTAGAAGGGAAGGGACGGTTCGTGGCTGTCACGCAGGACCTCATGTGCCTGTTTGACTCATTGAAGACATGCAAGTTCATCCTATTCGGGGGTATCAAGCCGACCCATCTCCTTGCATGGTTCAACTTGGTGAACGGGTGGGGGTGGGACCTAGACCGGTTCATGGAGGCAGGGGAGCGGATTTTCAACCTCAAGCGCCTCTACAATGTAGCCTGTGGGATCAGCCGGAAGGATGACACCATTGCCCCCCGTATCCTCACACAGCGCCGTGGCGAAGGCGGGGCCGCCACTAACCTCCCGCCGTTTGGGGAGATCCTGAGCCAATATTACGAGCACCGTGGCTGGAGTCCTGAAGGAATCCCCACGGAGGAGACGGTCCGGCGCCTGGGCCTTGAGGAGGAGGCGGGGAAGCTCCGGGCGAAGGCGGTGATGAAGGTCTAAGGGATCTCCTGCGACAATGCGCATCGAGGTTCATCTACACCCTCCGTTTACCCAGGTTGTGGGAACCCGCACCCTCCCCGTAGAACTTCCGGATGGAGCCTCTTTGCTCGATCTCATCGAGCGATTGCGTATGGATTATCCCAACCTATTCCCTTCCCTCCGGTCCCCCGAGCGGGAGGAAGAGGTACGCTCTTTCGCGATCTTTGTGGGGGGTGGGGAGGTCCTCCCCCTGAGCTACAAGCTGAGAGAGGGAGAGGTCATCGAGATTTACCCTCCCCTCAGTGGCGGTGTTGTTCCAAAACTGGTACAAAAGACCCGTCGTCTTATCTGTTGAAGGAAGGCTGGAGCGGTGCTATAATAGGGTGTGTTCCAAAATGGAAACAATTACCTCCCGACAACATGAACAGTCCCCCAAGGCAGGGGCGAAGGCCTTTGGAACCTACCTCCGGATGCTCCGGGAGAACTGCTACGGCAAGGGGAAAGGCAAAAGCCTCCGCCAGCTTGCCCGAGAATCTGGGATCTCCCCGAGCGTGCTTTCCCGTGGGGAACGCGGGATCCAGGACCTCCGCAAGCCAGAGTACATCGAACGACTTGCCCCCCACCTCGGCGTCAATCCTTCTGTGATGAAGCGCGTTGCCAGCCTGATCACCAGTGAGGACATCGAGTACTTTAGGGCCATTAACCGGAACTTCGGTGCGGGAGCGATCGATATGAAAGGAAACGGTGCCAGCATCGTCCTTTGGACGAAACTTAACCGGGAGATCCAGAAACTTCGCACGGCATCCCCCGAGACCCTGGAGACGCTCTTGACGTTCGTGGAGTTCCTCATCGCCCGGGAGGGGTTGGGCAAAGATGTGCGGACCGAGCGGTGAGGGGGTCCACCAGACCAACGAAAGGAGGGGAATGAAGGTATGACCTACGTCATCGCCGAGCCATGCATCAACGTGAAGGACCGGTCATGTGTAGAGGTTTGCCCCGTTGACTGCATCCACCCCCGGGCGGAGGAGGACAAGGGAGAGGTGATGCTCTACATCAACCCCGAAGAGTGCATCGACTGCGGGGCCTGCGAAGCG
>JAUQQG010000029.1 GCA_030550015.1 bacterium
ACTACAGCGAGGAGATCGCCTTCCAGATCGACCAGGAGGTCCGCCGCATCGTGGATGAGTGCTACGAGAAGGCCAAGCGCATCCTCACGGAGAACCGCGACAAGCTCGAGCGCGTGGCCACCGCCCTACTGGAAAAGGAGAGCCTGGACGCAGAGGAATTGACCCTCCTTCTCAAGGCGCCTCTAAAGGTCCTTCCAGAAGACGTTGCGTGTCTCGCTGCCTGAGTTACCCGCTCTTCACCTCCCCTTTGCTTTCTCCAACCCGGGGGAACCCAGCGACCGGGCGAAGCGCTTGCCGGGAAGCTGACAGACAACCCCCTTCACCTCTAGGTCCAAGAGGACCCCGGCTACGCGATGAGGCTCCAGGCCACTTTCCTGGACGATCGCATCGATGTGCCGGGGCTCATGAGTCAAGCAGGAGAACACCTCAGCCTCCAGCGGTTCCATCTGCAGGGGTTCGACCTTCCCTGCCCTGGAGATAGGAAGGCGCAGTTCCTCGAGGATATCTTCCACGCGTTCCACGGGTTTCGCACCCTGCTTGAGAAGCTGGTGGGGAGCGTGGCTCTTCCCTCCAAGGATGCTTCCAGGAACCGCCAGGACCTCCCGTCCCTGCTCTAGCGCACAATCTGCGGTGATGAGGGCACCGCTGTGCTCTTCACCTTCGACGACGACAACCCCTAAGCTCAACCCGCTGATGATGCGGTTCCGCATGGGGAAGTGGTGGGACAAGGGAGGTGTGCCGCACGGGAGCTCGGAGAGGACCGCGCCTCCCTCTGTGACCTCCGCAATGAGCGCCCTGTGTTCAGGGGGGTAAACCACGTCCACGCCACACCCTAGGACACCGATAGTACGCCCGCCTCCCCTGAGAGCGCCTCGGTGGGCTGCCCCATCGATCCCCCGGGCAAGGCCGCTCACCACGGTGACCCCGCACCGTGCAAGTTCAAAGGCGAGGCCCTCCGCAACCATTTTCCCGTACGTACTCGCCTTGCGCGCACCGACAATCGCGACAGCTACCTCGTCTTCCGGGATCAGCCTCCCGCGTACATAAAGGACTGGCGGGGGATCGGGAATTCTTCTCAGCAGACTTGGGTACTGGGGATCGGCCCAGGTCACGATGTGGACTCCCTGCTTTTCCGACCTCACAACCGCGGAGAGTCCCGTACTCCTGCACGCGACAATCCGCTGGGCCACCCTTGGCGAAAGGCCACTCTGGATGAGGGTTTCGGGCGAGGCCTCCCAGACAGCCCGCGCCGAGCCGAGGGAGTTCACCAGGTGCCAGAGCTTCCGTGGGATCAACCCGGGAACCCGGCTCAGGGCAAACCAAATCGCCCGCTCCTCCCTAACTTCCCTTGCCATCGTACCCGTTCCCCCTTACCTCTTGAAGAGTCATCCTCTTCACGAGATGGTTGCATTGATCGTTCCGCCAAACCTGCCTCTCCAATCTCAGTAACGGCAAAAGCCTTTAACAACTTTTGCCGGTGATTACTCACTTACAGCCCTCGGGCGGCGGGGCGATCGAGACTCCTGTACTGGATGGCCTCAGCAATGTGATGGACCTGCAGCTCTTCTACACCTTCCAGGTCGGCAATGGTACGGGCCAATTTGAGGATGCGGTCAAAAGCCCTGGCACTGAGGTGCAGGCGGTCGATCGCCTCCTGCAGGAGACGCCGAGTTTCTTCCTGGAGGTGGCATGTCCGGCGCACCAAGCGCGGTGGCATGCTCGCGTTGGTGGTAACCCCGTATTCCCGCAGCCGTGCCTGCTGCCTCGCCCGCGCCTGGATCACCCTTTCCCTGATGACCCGGGAGTCCTCCCCGGTCGCACCCTCCGCCAGCGCCAGCGCTTCCGGCCTGGGAACTTCAATGTGGAGGTCAAACCGGTCAAGCAGCGGCCCTGAGATTCGCCGCCGGTACCGGTGGATTTGCATAGGGGTACAAATACACTCTTTCACAGGGTCCCCGAAAAAGCCACAGGGGCATGGATTCATGGCAGCAACAAGCATGAAACGTGCAGGGAAGGTGAGAGTCGTCTGCACCCGTGCAATGGTCACTACCCCATCCTCCAGAGGCTGCCGCAGGGCTTCCAGCACATCCCGGTGGAACTCTGCCAGCTCGTCGAGGAAGAGGACGCCGTGATGGGCCAGGCTGATCTCCCCCGGGCGAGGCACCTGCCCCCCTCCCGTCATCGCCACTGCGCTCGTGGTGTGATGAGGGGAGCGGAAAGGGCGCCTGAACAGGAGAGAGGAACCAGGGGGCAGCAACCCCGCGACACTGTAGATCTTGGTCACCTCAATGGCTTCTTCCAGCGTCAAGGGAGGGAGGATCGTGGGCAGGCGCCTGGCCAGCATCGTCTTCCCGGATCCCGGTGGGCCGATGAGGAGGATGTTGTGGCCTCCGGCTGCAGCAACCTCCATTGCCCTCCGCGCATACTCCTGTCCCCGCACCTCGCTGAAATCCACATCGTACCGTGGTTCCCCATTCGCTCCCGTATCCGCATCACACACGACCGCAGGAATGGACGTGGATCCTTCCAGGAACTGTGCGGCCTGGAGAAGGGACTTGACCGGGTATACCGCAAGACCTCCGGCTAGAACCGCCTCTTGCACGTTCGCTTCAGGGACGAGCAGACCGCTTGCCCCCTCACCCTTGGCTGCAAGGGCGATGGCCAGGACCCCGGCGGCAGGCCGAACCGTTCCATCGAGGGAGAGCTCCCCAACTGCCATGAGGTCATCAAGACGGTTGCTTGCAATCTGTTTCGTGGCCGCGAGGATGCCCAGGGCGATCGGGAGGTCGAAGCTGGGCCCTTCCTTCCGCATGTCCGCTGGAGCCAGGTTGACGGTGATGCGCCGGGCCGGCACCTCATAGTTACTATTCTTGATCGCCGCCCGCACCCGCTCCTTCGCCTCGTTGACCGCTGCATCTGGGAGCCCCACGATGGTGAAACCGGGAAGACCCATGCTCACATCCACCTCGACTTCCACGGGGTATGCATCCATTCCCAGGACCGCTGCGCTCCTTACTCTTGCCAGCATCTTCGCCTCCTCTGTAAGGCGAAAAATCACTTGATATTTCAATTTTACATGTAAACAAAAAATCCTTCAAGAGAGAGTGAGAACTCTCGGCCATCGACGGCCGAGGCGAAGAGGATCGACTGGCCACCGAGGGGAGGGAAAGAGCGTGGATCAAAAGCTGGTCGCCGCCTCCACCGCAGCAAGGTGTTCCTGCGCGATCTCTGGCGGCTGGGAAATGCGGATGGCTTCCTTCAGGGCCTCCAAAGGATAGATTTGGGTATGTTGAATGAACCTAGCTACACCTGCTACGGCAATCGTTTTCTTGGTGATACCCCTTCGCCCTTCCACGTCCAGCGGGATCACCCTCGCCTGCGTAGGAATGGGGAGGAGGGATGGAACAGCATGGACAGTCGCCCTCTCGCTCAATCCCGCAAGCTTCCCCCGGACCTGCCGGAGCCCCTCCTCTGCCAGGATGAGGAGGTGATCCGGCTTGGGGATTCCTGTATACAGAATTGGCTCCGGGCTCAGAAGAACTTCTGAAA
>JAUQQG010000025.1 GCA_030550015.1 bacterium
TAGTGGATGACAGCCATAGCACGGACCTTCGGCGCCCCTGTCACGGTGCCATGGGGGAAAACTGCTCGAAGGACGTCGAAGGCGTTCCGTCCGGCGGCGAGCTTGCCGGAGATTGTGCTCACCAGGTGCATGACGTGAGAGTATCGTTCGATGGTCATAAGCTCGCTCACGGTCACCGAGCCATAGCGGGAGATCCTGCCCAGGTCATTGCGAGTAAGGTCAACGAGCATAATGTGCTCCGCTCGCTCTTTCTCATCCTGGAGGAGATCCTCGGCCAGCCTTTCATCCTCCTCAGGCGTCGTCCCCCGCGGCCTCGTCCCCGCAATAGGCCGCATCTCCACCTCCTCCCCCTCCAGGCGCACAAGCATCTCGGGAGAAGCACCCACGAGTTTCACCGTCGGGAAGTCGAGGTAGAACATGTAGGGAGAGGGATTGATCGCGCGCAGCGCACGGTACAAGTCGAAGGGATCCACCAGAATGGGGCTCACCCGGAAGCGCTGGGAGAGGATGACCTGGAAGATATCCCCGGCGAAGATATACTCCTTGGCCGTTGCGACCTTCGAGAGGAACTCCTCTCGCCCTATGTTCGCCTCGACTGTCACTGTCGCATTCCTCTCCGCTCTCCCGTCTCCCCGCTCCCTCGCTCGAGCAGGGGTACCGAGCTTCTCCACCATCTCCTCCACCCGTTCCACAGCGCGGCGATAGGTGGCGTGGACATCATCTTCCTCAATGAAAGCGTGTGCGATCACTCTGATGCGGTTTGTCAGGTGGTCGAAGGCGAGCACGGTATCTACAAGGACAAGCTCTATGACCGGGCATCCCAGGTCGTCCGGAGGCTTGTTGGGAAGGTTCTCCCACCACCGCACGAGATCGTACCCGAAGTATCCCAGCAGGCCTCCAGTGAACCGGGGGAGCACCGCACGGAGGTTTGGATCATCTACAGGCCGGTAAGGGGAGAGCACCTCCCGTGCGATCTCTAGCGGGTCTCCCCTTCTTCTTTGGATCCCTCCCTTCTTCTGAACCTCCGTAGTGCCATCCGATGCTGTTGCCACCACTAAGAGCGGGCGCCCCCCGAGGAAGGAGTAACGGGCGAGCTTCTGGCTCCCCTCCACGCTCTCCAAGAGGAACGCGTACGGAAGATCTCGGATCTTCAGGAACGCGGAGATCGGCGTCTCCGTATCCGCAAGGATCTCGCACCAGACAGGGATGAGATTCCCCTCCCGTGCCCTGGAGGCGAACTCCAGGTATCCTGGCTCAACGCGTACCGTCCGCAACATCCCTGCCCTCCCCAATCGAAAGCGCCTGAATGACTCCCAACTCTGTGCCCGACAGAATCCACATGCAATAACCAAGAAGGCCCTTCGTCCCGGAAGGGGCGAAGGGCCTAGCTCCGCGGTGCCACCCTCTTTCCCAGGGAATCCGGAGGTTCGGCGTTCGGACTCCATCCCTCACGCCAATCCCCAGGCCTGGGCACTTTCCCTCCCGTTATCGGGGGAGAAAACCGGCGGGACTACTTGGCTTGCGCACCACGGCAAACCTCTCGTGACCTTTGCCTGAGCTCCCTCTCAGAGCTGGCCGTTCGCCCCGCGCCTCCGGGATCCATTCGGTGGTCCCAGGAGATCCTGGGAACCTTCGTGCCACCGGGACCGGACTCCCACCACCGCCGGCTCTCTGTTCTCCCCGCAACATCCCTTGGAATGTGCAGGGCCCTCTTCCCTCAGGAATTCCCGAAGAGGGTCTATGCCCGGCTCGGCACCCTACTCGTTCCCTTCATCGGCTCTCCATCCTTGGTTTTTGCGTCTCCAGACAGGCACAGGAGCCTACGAACCAGAGCTCTACATCTCCGATCGACGCTTGTGGGCATGGCGGAGGATCTCACCCAGCTGGGCCTCGCCGAGGATCCCTGCCCTCACCCTCTCCAAGGCCCGCTCGAACTCCGCAATTGCCTCCAGAAGCTCCTCCCGGTTCATCCGGCAGATCTCCTCCCACATCGCTGGCGGGCTGGCTGCCACACGCGTCGCGTCCCTGAAGCCTGGGCCTGCAACCAACGTATCCCCACGCAATGCTGCCTCTACCAGGGCAACGGCCACCACGTAGGGAAGGTGGCTCACCCGCGCCACGAGTGCATCGTGCTCTCGCGGGCTTAATACAACGGGCTTCATCCCGATTCCCCGGACCACCGCCGCTACCATTTCGAGGATGTCCTCCTTGGTGCGCTCGGTGCGGGTGAGGAGGAACGGTCGAGAATCCAGAAGGGACGCGTCGGCTTGCTCAATCCCCCATCCCTCGCTTCCGGCCATGGGGTGCCCTCCCACATACCGGAGGCTGGGGAAGCGCTCCTCTATGGCCCGCACGATGGGTTCTTTCACGCTTCCCACATCTGTGACAATTGCATCCGCCCTCATGAAGGGAGCCAACGCTGCCACAGTTTCTGGGATCGCCCCGACAGGGACAGCGACCACAACCAGGTCGGCGCCTCCGACGAGGCGAAGCTCCGTCCCTCCGTGGTGCACTGCACCACGGCGAATGGCGGTCGAAACCACTTCCGGATCCCGGTCAACCCCAACGACCTCTGCAGCAACGCCATGCCGGAGCAGGGCCATCCCCATAGAGCCGCCGATGAGCCCCACCCCCACAATCGCTACCGTCCCCACAACCGGCCGACGCTCCACTCTGCCCCTCTCGATCCCGGCACCATCCTGCCAGGAGCTTCAGAGAGAATCCTCACACGTACCTGCCGATCGCCTCCGCGACGAGCCGAATCTCCCGCATGAGACGGTCGAAGTTCTCGAAGGTGAGCTGTTGAGGTCCATCGCTCAACGCGCGGTCTGGTTCCGGATGGACCTCAATAATCAGACCGTCCGCCCCGGCGGCCACCGCGGCGCGGGACATGGGGCCCACGAGCTTCCACCGTCCCGTCCCCTGGCTCGGATCTACGATCACAGGCAGGTGAGAAAGTTGCTGGAGAACTGGGACCGCGCTCAGATCGAGGGTGTAGCGGGTATAATTGTCAAAGCCCCGGATCCCACGTTCGCAGAGGACCACCTGGTAGTTTCCCTCAGAGAGGATATACTCGGCAGCGAGAAGCAGCTCCTGAATTGTCGCACCCGGACCACGCTTGAGGAGGATCGGGTGACGGGACCGTCCCGCATCGCGGAGGAGGGTGTAATTCTGCATGTTACGGGCTCCGATCTGGATCATATCAGCGTACTGGATCACCAGCTCCAGCTGCCGTGCGTCCATGGCTTCTGTGACCACTGGAAGACCTGTCATCTCCCTCGCCTCAGCGAGGTATTTGAGCCCTTCTTCCTCTAGCCCCTGGAAGCTGTAGGGCGAGGTCCTGGGCTTGAACGCCCCGCCGCGCAGCATAGATGCACCACTCGCCTTCACCGCCTTGGCAGTGGCGAGGACCTGCTCCCTGCTCTCGACCGCGCAGGGCCCAGCGATGACCACAATCTGATCTGTCCCGAAGCGCACGTTGCCTACCTGAACCACAGTCTTCTCAGACCGGAACTCCCGGCTGACGAGCTTAAAGGGCTGTAGGATGGGGACAACCTTCTCCACCCCAGGGGAGGCCTCCAGTGATTGTCGCAACAGCTCTTTGGTGTGGCTATCTCCGACGATCCCAATGACTGTCCTCGTCACCCCCTCTGAAACATGGGCGCTGAGACCTGCTTCTTGAACCCTCCGGATAATCGCCTCGATTTGGTCCTTTGTCGCGCTCGGCTCCATGACCACGATCATGGCATCGCCTCCTACCGTTGCCTTCCCCTCTCCTCCAAAGTGCCCCAAAACCCCATCTCTGCCAACACCTCCTTCTTCCCTGAGAGTTCCTGATAAAGGTCCTCACGTGTGTGCTGGACACCCTAGAGAATAGCACAACGCCCCCCAATCCCTTAAGGGACGGGAGGCGAGATCAACCATGAACCCGCGGTGCCACCCTTCTTCCCACATGGTCCGGGTATTCGGTATGGGTATCGCCGAGAACAGATATCTACTTCCCGGACCTGGGCACTTTCCCTCCCGTTATCGGGGGAGAAAACCGGCTCGGCTACTCGACGGCCCCCTGTGCTCAAAGGTCAACCTTGAAGAAGACCTCCCCCTCGTGGGGGACTGCCTTTCGCCTCGCGCCTCCCGGGCCCATTCCCTCCCGCATCCTCGGGTCCTTTCACTGCTAGACCACCGCTTTGCACCATCCGCGGCTCTCTGATGGCCGTCGCAGTGGGTACTCGCCCCGTTCATCGGCTCTTGCTCTTCAAGATGGTTGCGACTACTATACCATAAACTCCCACGGGATGGCAAGAGGGTGGTAGGAGCGCTTATCCCCGCCGCTTCTCCCGGGGTTTCTGGAACGTGGCAGATCAAAACGGGACTGCAAGAAGGGGCTTGCGGCCTGTAATCTCGGCCCGCAACTGCCCGCATCCTGCGGCCACGTCGATGCCTCGCCGCACGCGAACTGTGCATGGGATCCTGGCTTTCTCCAGGGTGCGCCGGAATGCCTCAATGCGCGCCGGCGGGGAGGCCTCCCCGGGGAATCCCGGAGTCGGGTTCAGAGGGATGAGGTTCACATGGACCAAGTGGCCCACAGCCGAGGTCCCAAGCATTCCCCGGATCCACTCCACCAGAGCGTTGGCCTGCTCCATGGTATCATTGACTCCATGGATCATCACCCATTCACAGGTAAGCCGCCGGCGAGTCCGCTCGACGTAGTCACGGGCTGCAGCCATGAGCATCTGGAGAGGATAGATGCGGTTGATAGGGACGAGCCTGTTCCGGAGATCGTCTGTGGCAGCGTGCAGGGAGATCGCCAGGTTCACTTCCCATCCCTCTTGGGCGAACCTTCGGATGCCTGGAACGATGCCCACAGTGGATACGGTGATGCGACGCTGTCCAAATCGGAAGCCATCGGGGTGGATCAGCAGACGCAACGCCTTGGCCGTGTTCCCGTAGTTCGCCAGGGGCTCGCCCATGCCCATGAAGACAACATGGGTCAGTCGCTCCCCCCGTGAGGCGAGCCAGCGACCGACCCAGAGGACTTGCTCGATGATCTCCCCGGTGGTAAGATTGCGCAAGAGGCCCATCTGGCCTGTGGCACAGAAAGCACACCCCATCGCGCACCCGGCTTGGGTGGAGACACATGCAGTACGCCGGTCGGTATACTCCATGAGGACGGCTTCGATCTGCGTCCCATCGGGCAGGGCAAACAACCATTTCCGCGTCCACCCGTCTGAGGAGACCCGCTCGGCAATGAGCCGGAGCGTGGACAGGGTAAAGGTCTGTGCGAGGCGGACCCGCAAGGATTTTGGCAGATCCGTCATTCCCTCAAACTCTGTCGCGCCCCGCCTGTAGGCCCAGGCCCAGATCTGACGGGCTCGATAGCGGGGCTCCCCCCATCCCGCCAGGATCTCGGTGAGTTCCTCCAGCGAGAGATCAAACAGGGACTGCATCACCGTATCTCCCCCTCCCAGAAGGGGATCCTTCCACACATGATTATCAGGAAAGCTAAGATGAAACTACCTCTGCACTTCCTCCGGGCAGCGCTGAACCAGCTCGATGAGGACGCCGTTTGTGCTCTTGGGATGCAGGAAGGCCACCATGGTTCCTCTCGCTCCACGGCGCGGAACCTCATCCACCACGCGGAACCCACCTCTCCTCGCCCTTTCCAGGGCTTTGGGAAGATCCTCTACTTCGATGGCCACGTGATGGAGCCCCTCCCCCCTCGTGGTGAGGAACCGTCCCACTGGGCTCTCTGGATCGGTGGGCTCGAGAAGCTCGATCTCCACCTCCCCAAGCGGGATGAAGCTGGTCTTTACTTTCTCTGCCTCCACCATCTCCCGGTGAACAACGGGAAGGCCGAGAACCTCGGTGTACAAGCGCTCCGCCTGCGCAAGGTCGAAGACGGCGATCCCTAGGTGATCGATCTTCCGCGCGCTCCCAGACACGGATTCCCTCTGCATATGAGCCCTCCTCAGTACTCCTGCACCAGTCTCCTTGTACCCGAGCCCATCGTTACCTCACGACCCTGGCAAGAACAACGCTTTATAGAGGAGGTCCGCTGCGGAATAGGGATCGAGCTCCCCCTGTAGCGTCCGTTCCGCAAGCTCGTCGAGCTGCCCTGTGGAGACCGTGGATCGATGGATCCGCTCCCGGACCTTCTCCTCCAGGATCCGCAAGATCTCCTCCTTCCGGCGTCTCCGGCGCCTTTCCACCAGGAGTCCATTGGTCTCCTGATAGGCACGGTGCGCCCACACAGCCGAGAGCACTTCCTCCACGCCGCTTCCGTTCAGCGCCACGGTCTTCACCACAGGCGGGTTCCACCCTTCCTGCCTCCCTGCCAGCTCCAGCATTGCTTTGATCTCTGCGGTTGTCCTCTCCGCATCCCCATGATCTGCCTTGTTCACCACAAAGATCTCCCCGATCTCCATGATGCCTGCCTTGAGGGTCTGGATATAATCACCGAGGCCAGGGACCGTCACCACAATGACAGAGTCGCTGGTCCTGACGATGTCCACCTCCACCTGGCCTGCACCCACTGTCTCCACAAAGATCGGGTCGTACCCCATGGCATCGAGGATGGCCACGGCATCTCCTGTAGCTGGCGCGAGACCACCCAAGCTCCCCCTCGTCGCCATGCTCCGGATGAACACGCCCTCGTCTGTGCTGTGATCCTGCATCCGAATCCGGTCGGCAAGGATCGCTCCTCCAGAGAACGGGCTTGTGGGATCTACGGCGATGATCCCCACACGCTTCCCCTCTCGGCGCAGGATCCTCGTCATAGCATCCACGAGGGTGCTCTTACCTGTCCCTGGTGGCCCAGTGACCCCAATCACATAGGCCCGACCTGTATAGGGGGAGAGCCGTTGAAGATAGCCTAGACTCCTGGGATCCCTGTCCTCCACCAAGGAGATGAGGCGGGCGGCAGCTTGCTGGGAACCTTTGAGGAGTTCCTCCACAAGATCCGCACTGGTTGATCTCGTCGTCTGATCTATTCTGTGTTGTTCCATGGCCTCCTGGGATCTTGAGAACTGGTTATGGGATGGCCCTACAGGACAACAACAGGACGGTAGACGCCAAAGACCGCCCGCAGAACATCACAGATCTCCCCCACCGTCGCGTAGGCCTTTACCGCGTCGAGGATCAGGGGCATCAGGTTCTCCGTGCCCCTTGCAGCATCCCCGAGAGCACGCAGGGCTGATTCCACACGAGCTCCGTCTCTTTCAGACCGAACCCTTGCCAGATTTGCTTTCTGGCGCTCCACCACCTCCGGAGAGACCTTCAGGATCTTGTAGGAGGCTGCTTCTTCCTGTCGGAAGCGGTTAACCCCCACGACGATCTTCTCCCCTCTCTCCACGCGTTGCTGCTCGCGGTAAGAAGACTCGGCGATCTCCCGCTGGATGATCCCCGTCTCGATGGCCGAGAGCATCCCTCCGGATTCCTCAATGCGCTGGATGAGTTCTGTAGCCCGCTTCTCGATCTCGTTGGTCAGGGCCTCCACGTAGTAGGAACCGCCCAGGGGATCGATCACATCAGCCACCCCAGTCTCGTAGGCAAGGATCTGCTGGGTGCGCAAGGCAAGGAGGGCGGACTCATCGGTAGGAAGCGCCAGCGCTTCATCCTTGGCGTTGGTGTGGAGGGACTGTGTCCCCCCTAGGATCGCGGCCAGGGCCTGAACTGTGACCCGGACCACGTTATTTTCCGGCTGCTGGGCAGTCAGGGCAGCGCCTGCCGTCTGGGTGTGGAAGCGGAGCTTCCAGGAGCGGGGATCCTTGGCGCCGAACCGGTCGCGCATGATCCTGGCCCACAGACGGCGGGCGGCCCGGAACTTGGCCACCTCCTCGAACAGGTTCATCTGGGCGGCAAAGAAAAATGTGAGGTGGGGCCCGATGGTATCCACATCGAGACCCGCCTCCAGAGCCGCCTGGATGTAGGTTATGGCGTTGAGCATGGTGAAGGCAACCTCCTGGACCGCCGTCGCCCCCGCCTCTCGGATATGGTACCCACTGATGGAGATGGGATTCCACTTGGGCAGGTGGGTCGCGCAGTACTGGAGCATGTCCGTGACGAGGCGCAGGGACGGCCGAGGGGGGAAGATATAGGTCCCCCTAGCAATGTACTCTTTGAGGATATCGTTTTGCGTGGTCCCGTCCAGGCGCGCTGGAGGCACTCCTTGCTTCTCGGCCACGGCGATGTACATGGCCAGGAGGATGGCTGCAGTGGCGTTGATGGTCATGGAGGTGGTAACCCGGTCGAGGGGGATCCCCTGAAACAGCGCCTCCATGTCAGCCAGGGTATCGATAGCCACGCCCACCTTGCCCACTTCGGGTTCAGCAAGGGGGTGATCGGAGTCGTATCCCATTTGGGTCGGGAGGTCAAATGCCACGGAGAGACCGGTCTGGCCTTGGTCTAGTAGGTACCGGAATCGCCTATTGGTCTCCTCCGCGGTCCCATACCCCGCGTATTGGCGCATGGTCCAGATCCGCCCTCGGTACATGGTCGGATAGATCCCCCGGGTATAGGGGTACTCCCCGGGGAAACCCAGGTCCCGTGCGTAATCAAGGTCCGCCACATCCAGGGGAGTGAACACGAGCGGGAGGGGAATCCCAGATGAGGTCTCGACTTCCCTCTGTTCCACCTTCTGGGCCTCCTTTTCCCACGCCTCCCTAGCGGCCGCAATCCACTCCAGCGCAGATGGATCGTACATGGAGGGTCACCCCTTCACGGTCTTCACGATTCACAACTCACGGATCACCACAAGGACTTGGCCACCTTTCACCTCTTGGCCAGGCTGGGCGTGAACAGCCCGGACAACCCCGGTGGTAGGAGCATGAATTTCCATCTGCATCTTCATCGCTTCCAGGATCGCCACCGGTTGTCCCCTGTTCACCCGGTCGCCTTCCCGAACCTCCACGGAGACGAGCAGGCCTGGCATTGGCGCTACCACTGGGCTTGCCCTTGTTTCGGCCTCCTCACCCCGGGGCCTCGCGCGGGCAGGTACGAGCGGCCGCACCTGGAACTCATAGCGCTCGGGGCCGATCTCCACGATGACCGTCTGACCCTCCCAGCGCACCGTAGCCTCGAGACTCTTCCCATTCAAACGTACGTGGTATCGCGTAGGTGCGACCTGGGTGATCTCCACCTTCCTGCGAACCCCGCGGAAGGTGAGGAAAAGGCTCTCGCCAGTTTCCTCCACCAGGACCTCGTGCGCCGTCTCCCCCTCAAGAACATAGTAGCGGAACATCACTGAGACCTCCAGGCGTTCCGGAGGGGGGGCCTGTGCGAGATGGAGAGGAGCGGCCTGCGCCCCCGTAGATGAACGGCTGCTGCAGCAAGGAGGACCGCTTCCGTTTCGTAGGCGCCCTCTCTCTCCCTCCTCGCCCAGCGCTCCTCCACAAACCTCGTATCATACTCTCCGCGGAGGAACTCGGGCCGGTTCAACGTCCACAGGTGAAAGGGAACCGTGGTATCTACGCCCACAATGACAAGTTCCTCGAGAGCCCGGCGCATCCGCAGGATCGCTTCCTCCCGCGTAGGTGCCCATGCGACCACCTTGGCCAGCAGTGGATCGTAATGGCGCGTGACTTCCATCCCGGGGTATATCCCGCTGTCCACCCGAATCCCCGGGCCGGAGGGTTCGCGGACAGCGAGGATGCGTCCGAGGGAGGGGAAGAAACCACGATGCGGGTCCTCGGCGGAGATCCGGCACTCCAGAGCGTGACCGTGGAACGTTATGTCGCCCTGGTTCATGCCGAGGGGCTCGCCCGCAGCCACGCGGATCTGGAGCTTCACCAGGTCGAGCCCCGTCACCATCTCGGTGATCGGATGCTCCACTTGGAGACGGGCGTTCACCTCCAGGAAGTAGAACTCCTCCCCGCTGACCAAGAACTCCAGCGTGCCGGCGTTGATATACCCAATAGCCGAGGCAGCGGCGATGGCTGCCTCGTGGAGCTTGGCCCGCAGGGATGGACGGAGGCCTGGAGAGGGCGTCTCCTCGATGAGCTTCTGATGACGCCGCTGGATAGAGCACTCCCGCTCCCCCAGGTGAACGATCCTCCCTTGGTGGTCGGCGACGATCTGAACCTCCACATGACGGGTCCTCTCCAACCATCGCTCCAGGTAGATACGCTCGTCCCCGAAAGAGGTTTTGGCTTCTCCTCTGGCCAGGCGCAGAGCTGAGGGAAGCTCGGACTTCTCCCTCACGAGGTGGATCCCCTTCCCTCCGCCCCCGCTCACCGCTTTGATGAGGAGCGGGAACCCTACACGGCTTGCTGCCTCCAGCGCCTCCTCATCGGAAACTGCCCCGGTCCCAGGGAGCACGGGCACACCAGCACGCATGATACGCTCCCGTGCTGTGGATTTATCCCCGCAGATCCTCAAGACTTCTGCGGGAGGGCCGATGAAGACAATCCCTTCCCGTTCGCACAAAGCACTGGCCTGGGGGTTTTCGGCAAGGAACCCGTAGCCCGGGTGGATGGCCTGTGCGCCTGTTCGCTTGGCTGCTTCGAGGATCGCCTCGATGTTCAGGTAGCTTTCCAGTGGATTGGCCCCTCCCAAAGGCACCGCCTCGTCAGCGAGGCGGACATGGAGGGCATGGCGGTCGACATCGGAATAGACGGCAACGGTTTTGATCCCAAGCTCTTTGCAAGACCGGATGATGCGGACGGCGATTTCCCCGCGGTTGGCCACAAGCACCTTCTGGAGCCGAACGCTCATCGCCTCTGTACATCCTCTTGCGCCCTAGTGGACTCTTTGACCGCATGAGAGGGGAGATAGCTCAGCTGGTAGCGGACAAGCTGGAATCCCATGGCCTCCCAGAATCGGAGCCCGCCCACGTTCCCGACCACAACCGTACAGTGGATATCCTGGACTCCCCGCGCCTGGAGGAAGCGAATCACCTCCTGCGCGAGTTTACGCCCGTACCCTTCCCGGCGATACCCCGGGTAAATGTAGAACTCTCCAATGGTCCCCTGGAGCCGCTTGCGATCGATCCAATGCGGTGAGATCACAGCAACGGCGAACCCGACCCGCTTCCCCTCCTCCACACCCCACCAGATATGCCGGTGCTTTCTCTGCTCTTTGAAGATCACCTTGAGATACCGATCCAACCATTCGTCCGAAGGGGGCTCACCAGCAAGCTCCTCTCGGTACCTGCGCATCCATTCCCGAAACTGCTTGTCCAACGGGTCTACGTATTCGAGCTTCATCGCAACTGCCAAGACGCCTCCCAACAGAAATCCACCGCGAGGCTACCACCAGTGTACGGTCTTGAAGGGGTCGTGTAAAGAGGACCCAGGCAGCGCAGCTCTCTTGCGTTTTCTTGCTTGCATCAAAGGGGGATATTCCCGTGCTTCTTGCGGGGGTTCGTGTCACGCTTCTGCTGAAGCATCTCAAGGGCAGAGATCAGCCTCGGACGGGTTTCCTGAGGTTCGATGATGTCATCGAGATAGCCCCGGCTCGCCGCCACATAGGGGTTGGCGAACTGATCCCGGTACTCCTTGACGAGCTTCGCCTTTAGTCCTTCGGGATCTTCCGCTTCCTGGAGCTCCTTCCGGAAGATAATGTCGATGGCCCCCTCCGGACCCATCACTGCGATCTCCGCGGTGGGCCACGCTAAGTTAATGTCCCCTCGGATGTGCTTGCTGCTCATCACGTCATAAGCCCCTCCATACGCCTTCCGTGTGATCACAGTGATCTTCGGCACCGTCGCCTCGCAATACGCGAACAGGAGCTTGGCCCCGTGTCGGATGATCCCCGCGTGCTCCTGCTGTGTCCCTGGCATGAACCCAGGAACATCCACGAAGGTGATCAGGGGAATGTTGAAGCAGTCGCAGAAGCGAACGAACCGTGCTCCTTTTACCGAAGCGTTGATGTCCAGGACACCTGCAAGCACCTGCGGTTGCTGGGCAACAATCCCCACAGGCCTCCCGTGGAGCCGGGCGAACCCTACGATAAGGTTCGGCGCGAAACGCTCGTGGACTTCCAAGAATTCGCCGTTGTCCACAACTCGACGGACGATCTCCTTCATATCATAAGGGCGGGCCGGATCCTCAGGGACGATCTCATTCAGGATGGGATCCATCCGCATAGGGTCATCCGTGGGTTCAATGACAGGGGGATCCTCCATGTAGTTTTGGGGAAGGTAACTCAGGAGCTGCCGGATGAGCTGCAAGCAGTGAACGTCGTCCTCTGCAATGAAATGAGCAACCCCGCTCTTCTCTGCGTGGACCTCCGCACCTCCCAGTTCTTCAAAGGTAACTTCCTCGCGTGTGACCGCCTTGACGACCTGCGGCCCTGTAACGAACATGTAACTCGTCCCCCGGACCATAATGATGAAATCGGTGATCGCCGGGGAGTACACAGCGCCACCTGCGCAAGGGCCCATAATTGCAGAGATCTGCGGGATAACCCCGGAGGCGAGGGTATTGCGCAGGAAGATCTCGGCGTAGCCTCCCAGGCTCGCCACCCCTTCCTGGATCCGAGCCCCCCCAGAGTCGTTGAGACCGATCACCGGGGCACCGTTCTTCAAGGCAAGGTCCATGATCTTGCAGATCTTGGCGGCATGAGCTTCCCCGAGGGATCCCCCCAGGACGGTGAAATCCTGAGAGAACACGAACACCAACCGGCCATCGATGGTCCCATATCCCGTCACCACGCCATCTGCGGGGGCCTCCACCTTGTCCATCCCAAACTCCCGCGCTCGGTGGGTGACGAACATGTCAAGCTCGTGAAAACTTCCTGGATCTAGGAGGAGATCCAGGCGCTCCCGCGCTGTGAGCTTGCCCGCCTCGTGTTGGCGCCGCACCCGCTCGGGCCCTCCCATTTGGAGGATCCGCGCACGTCGCCGTCGGAGTTCCTCAATGGGCGAGGCCATCCCACTTCCCCCCTTTTCCAAGGGTTTAGCTCTGCTGGGCTCCTTAGGCCTCACCGACCTCTCTGACCGGTAGGGGACCTTCAGGGCGGATAGAGATGATGCCGTGTTTGAAGAGAAGTTCCTCGACCCCGCCAACCTCTACGAGAACGGCATATGTCCCGTAGCCCTTGAACACCGCGTTGCGGATCTCGTAGCCGTCAACGCAGCGGATGTACACAGGCGCTGCGGTGTCCACGAGGCGCTGGTAGTAGGCGTCCTCCATTGCCGATTTCGGATTCGGCCGGGGGGGTTGTGGCTCGTGGCGCTCACTCATCTCCCGCGCAGTCATGGCTGCTCCTCCCTCTTTTTCTGGACGGATATCCGTGATGTCCGCGATGGTATCCTCTCCCATCTTCTCCTCAAAACCCGCCTCGGCAAGGGGCGCCCTTCCCTCGCCATCCCCCTGCTCCCCGGGAGAGAGGGATGTTCCCTCAAACCGCATCGGACCCTTGACGACCCGCTGGTAGTACCGACGCATGGCCTCTAGGCGCTCCCTCCGGTCCATAGGTTCCATCCCCTCCCGCAATCGCACTGTTCTCACGACACGCTTGGAAGCAGCATCAAGGAGGGCATTCACCACCGCCTCCCCTAGCGAGGTCATCACAGGTGCTGCTCCCACCAGGACCTCCTCTCCCTCCTTCTCGGAGGCAACGAGGGCGACAAGAACGACCTCCCGGGAGGCGATGGGCACCACGGTTACCGCTTCCACGGCAAGGTTCCGCTCCCCCTGGCTGAGCGTTTGCCTCAAGGCAGCGAATGCAGCTTGCGCAATCACACGTAAGCGGTTGTGGAACCCCGGGGATCCCTTGGAGGTCCCGCTGGCCGTACGGACCTCTCCATCGACCTCGTATCGCAGCTCCACCGTGACTTGTACCTGGGCCTCTGTGAGGGTCTCCGTGAACCGGTGAAGGCGATAGGCCACGCGCTCGGAGAGGGGAAGGGGATCGTCGCGGAGGCGGGCAACCTGAATCCGCCATCCCTCTATGGGAATGCTGAACTGGCTCATCAGGGCAGAGACTACAGAGCGCCGGATCGCCGGGACCTCTGTCTGCCCTTCTGCGGTCAGGTAGATACGCTCGATCTCCCCTTCCTGGGATGCAATCACCCGTGCGGACAGGACCCCTTCCAGCCGCTCCAGGAACTCTTCGATTTCTCCCGCGAAGACCTCCCTTGGCATGGTAAGCAAACCTTGGCTTGATCTGTAGGGTTCTGCAGCGGTTCCCCCGAATCCTCCCCTCATCCGGGGTTGAGGTGAGCAGGTGGGTAGGTTATACCAAGTCTCGTCAATGTGGAACTTGAAAAAACCTGCAAACGGGAAACCTTAAAAACTGGGGAGTGCTGGGGGGCGAGCGAGGGGTTCACCGATCCAGAGTCCCTCCCCTCCCAGCACCTCCCGTTCCTCCCCTTCAATGAGAATACGTACCCGCGTGCCCTCTGGAAGCTGGGTAGCCGTGTAGACGATCTGCCAAAGACGCCCCTGCATGCTAAAGCTCCCACCGCCTGATTCCACCTCGCGCGTGAAGTCGGCGTAAACGACCCCATCACGGATCTCCAGGTCTCGTAGCCGTGCCCCCGGAGGGATTTCCGTGGAGAGACCCTCGGCCTTCTCCTCTGGCGTTGGACCTGCAAGGAGAGCCTCCAGGGCAGCACGGAGAAGAAAGCGAGGCTCACCCGCGCGAGTCCTACGGATCACCGGGGCCACGGTTCCTTGATGGGTAACGGGATCTACCTTGATGAAGTACACCTGCACAGCGGCCTCCCGTGGCCTCCTCCAGATCGCCCAGAGTACCCCTCCAAGGATGATCACCAGGATGAGGAGAAGCGGGAACCAGCGACTTCGGCGTAGGTTTTTCGGATTCGTGGGGTCCATCGCGTTAGGGCTTTACCAATACCTTGACGGCTTCCAGGGTCCCGTCACTCAACTGTTCCAACACTCCGGGCAACTCCTCCAAGGTAACGGTATGGGTGATGAGAGGGCGCATCTGTACCTTCCCCGAGGCAAGAAGGTCGATGGCCCGCGGGTACAACCCCGCCCCCAAGGCAACGGCAAAGGTCTCCAATTCCTTGTTCATCATCTCCTCCATCGGTGGCCCATGGAGCCCCGACTGTTCCCCCACAAACACCAGCTTCCCTCCTGGCCGGACAACCTCCGCGGACCAGTCCACGGCCAGCTGTGTCCCAGAGGCTTCGATGGCCACATCCGCGCCATTTCCTCCCGTGAGTTCCAGGACCGCTTGGACTGGGTCAACCTCATCGGGGTTGACCACGTGATCCGCGCCCATCTCCCGTGCGAGATCGAGACGACGGGGAAGGGGATCCACCGCAATCACCCGGAGCCCTTGAAGCTTGGCAACCTGCGTAATCGTGAGACCAATGGGCCCTTGCCCGAAGACGACAAGGTAATCCCACAGGTGGGGGTTTGCCTTCCGCAAGCTGGCGAGCGCGACGACCACTGGCTCGACAGCACCAGCCTCCTCCACAGGGAGTCCTTGTGCATCGTGGAGGCATGTGACGTGGACGAGGGCATACTCGCTGAAGCCCCCATCGAGGTTAAATCCGTGGAACCCCCCATCAGGACATAGATTGTACCGTCCCTCCATGCAGACTCGGCAGGCGCCGCAGGACCGGATTGGCTCCACCACTACTTGCATCCCCCGGGTGACCTCTTCCACTTCCTCCCCGACCTTCTCCACGACCCCGGCAAAGTCATGACCCAGGACGACAGGAGGGGAAACATCAATCTCCCCACGATAGATCCGCACATCCGTCCCGCACACCGACGCTGCCTGTACTCGGACGAGGACCTCGTCAGGCCCCGGGGAAGGGAGAGGGCGTTCCTCCACGGCGACCTCCCCTGGACCGTAGAACACCACCGCCTTCATGTCTCCCTCCCTCCTCGCGAGAAGGGAAGCTCTTGAATCGCCCCCACAGAACGGAGCACCACCCTCCCGACAGCATCCAGGACTTCCTGCATTTCCGTACGCACTACCTCCCTCCAGTACACCCCAACCTTCCCAATGTGTCGGTATTTTTCATAGCGACGGCGCAGGAGCTTAGCAGGAGGAACCCTTTCGAGCTCGCGGAGGGATGCGATGAGGTAGCGGCGGACCTCTGCTGCCACCCGGGCATGGTCAAGATGTGCTCCACCCGGTGGCTCCGGGATGATCTGGTCGATGATTCCCAGACTCAAGAGATCGGAGGCAGTGAGCTTGAGCGCCCCAGCAACCTCGCTCGCCCGCGAAGCATCCCTCCAGAGAATTGCCGCGGCTCCTTCGGGGGAAATGACGGAGAAGATCGCGTTCTCCAGCATGAGGATCCGGTCGGCCACAGAGAGCGCAAGGGCCCCGCCACTTCCTCCCTCTCCGATCACGATGCTGATCACAGGTGCGGGCAGGGTGGCCATCGCCTGAAGGCTCTGAGCGAGAGCCTGCGCGATTCCCCGGCGCTCGGCTTCAACGCCAGGATAGGCTCCTGGAGTGTCTACGAACGTGACCACAGGCAGGCGGAACTTGCTCGCCAGCTCCATGAGTCGGCGTGCCTTCCGGTACCCCTCAGGGTAGGGCATTCCCTTATTCCGCCGGGATTGCTCTTCAGCTGTGCGCCCTCGTTCATGCCCAATCACCACCACGGTACGTCCATCGAGCTCAGCCAGTCCTCCCACGATTGCCGGGTCGTCCCCAAACTGCCGATCCCCGTGAAGCTCCACAAACCGGGAAAAGATCCGTTCAATGTAGTCCAGGGTGGTCGGTCTCTCGCTGTGTCGTGCGCGCTGCACTGCCTCCCATGGCGGGACGCGTGAAGGGCGCACCTTCGGAGGTTTCCCCTCCTCCCGGGGGATCGCTTCTGGCCGCCGGCTCAGGTGTCCAATGAGGTAGCCCAGAATCTCGCGATGCTGGGAGCGGGGAAGGACCATGTCCACCATGCCGTGCGTAAACAGGGTCTCTGCCTTGTGGGATTCGGGCGGAACATACTCCCCCAGTGTCATCTCGATGACTCTCGGCCCGACAAACCCTATCAGTGCCCCGGGCTCCGCAATGAGGACGTCCCCAAGGGCGGCGAAGCTTGCCGCCACCCCTCCGAAGGTAGGATGCGCAAGGATGGAGATATAGGCGAGCCCGGCCTGGTGATGCCGGGCCTGCGCAGCGACGGTTTTGGCCATCTGCATGAGGGAGAGCATCCCCTCTTGCATCCTGGCCCCGCCGGTGGCAGTGATACTCACGACGGGGA
Organism: bacterium; assembly: GCA_030550015.1. Lineage (GTDB taxonomy): Bacteria > Sysuimicrobiota > Sysuimicrobiia > Sysuimicrobiales > Thermofontiviventaceae > Thermofontivivens > Thermofontivivens primus. The sequence goes on from JAUQQG010000025.1 coordinate 17,135, forward strand.
GCCTGCGCACTAGCGCATACTCGAAGGCCTTGGCCACTTTCTCCCCCACCACAGAACCCATGGAACCCCCGAGAAACTCGAAGTCGAATAGGACCAGGACCAGGGGACGCCCCTCAATCTTCCCCTCCCCCACGAGGACAGCCTCCCGCAGGCCTGTTCGCTCCCTTGCCTCAAGAAGCCTCTCCCGGTAAGGCTTCTGATCCATGAACCGGAGGGGATCCACCGAGACGAGGCCCCTGGCCAGCTCCTTGAACGTTCCCTGGTCCAGCAGATAGGTCACGCGCTCCCGCGCGGGCATAGGGAGGTGCCAACCACACTCTGAGCAGACATAGGCATGTCCCCGTAAGACCTCTATGTTATGTGCATGTCCGCAACCCGGGCAGGTAATCGTCCCGCTATTTGAATGCCCGTTCCGTCCCATGTACTCACTCCTCCTTCGGCTCGCTCAGGTCTTCCGGAGTGGCGACGACACCTGCGCGGCGAAGCTGGGCGATTTCTTCCGCACTCCATCCGAACTCCCGGAGGATCGATTCGGTGTGTTCCCCCAAAAGTGGCGGGGCTTTGTAACGAGGAACGGAGGCTAGAGAGAGCTTGACGGGGGAACCGACGACCTTGATCCTCCCGGCACGAGGGTGATCCACTTCCACTACCATCCCACGGTGAAGCACCTGCGGGTCTGTGAACACCTCGGAGAGCTGGTAGATGGGGCCCGCAGGAACCCCGTGCGCATCGAGGATTTCCAGCCACTCCCGTGTCTCCCGTTGGAGGAAGACGCCTTCCAGGATGGAGATGAGCTCCCGGCGGTGGGCGACCCGCTGGGCGTTGGTAACGAACCTCGGGTCCTCAGCAAGGTGCAACAGTCCCAGTGCCTCGCAGAACCTTCGCCAGATCGCCTCGCTTCCCACGGCCACGTTGAGATAGCCATCCTTCGTCTGGAACGCCTGGTACGGCACGATGGAAGGGTGCGCACTCCCTAAGCGTTCCGGGTTCTTCCCGGTCGCGAAGTAATTCCCGGCTTGATAGGTCATCCATGCCACCTGACCGTCCAGAAGGGCGATATCCACGAACTGGCCCTCTCCTGTCCGATCCCGCATGCGTAAGGCTGCTAAAATGCCATAGGCTCCAAACATCCCTGCGCAGATGTCGGCGATGGCCACGCCAACCTTCACAGGAGGCCCGCCTTCCTCGCCGGTGATGCCCATCAGGCCACCCATCCCCTGCAGGATGAGGTCATAGGCAGGACGTTCCCGGTAGGGCCCTGTCTGGCCGAACCCTGAGATGGCACAGTAGATGATCCGGGGATTGATCTCCCGGACCCGGGCGTACCCGAACCCAAGTTTTTCCATCACCCCTGGCCGGAAGTTCTCCACAAGCACATCCGCTCGTTGAAGGAGCCGGCGGAGGACAGCCTTCCCACGCTCATCCTTGAGATCCAGCGCGAGGCTTTCCTTGCAGCGGTTGACGCTGAGGAAGTACGCGCTCTCCCCGTCCAGGAACGGTGGCCCCCAGCCCCTCGTATCGTCTCCCCCATCGGGGTTCTCGATCTTAATCACCCGCGCTCCGAGATCGGCGAGCATCAAGGTACAGTAGGGCCCTGCGAGCGCCCGTGTCAGGTCGATGACGAGCACATCCTCAAGCGGCTGCATCCTCTCCTACACCCCTCTGGACCTCTAGGAATTCCACGATCTTCCGCAGGTAGTTTCTAAAGAGGAGGAGGAAAATCCTTTCGTGCAAGGAAAAGAAGGACGAGCTGCCAAAAGAGGGGGAACCCGGATTTCTCCGCAACCGTGTGTTGTGAGGGGTAGATGTAAAGCCTCCCGGGAAATCTCGTCAAAAGGTTCCGTTAGGGTTGGTGAGGCGCATGGATGCAATGAAAAGGTTCTTATGATTTTGTAAGGAGCACCGCCATGATGATGTCTCCCACCAAGAAGGAGAGGATTTCCTGGAGACCCCTGGAGAGAACGGGCCCCAGCAAAAGGCAAAGGAGATTTGCCTGGATGCGTGGGAGCTCCCTCGCGCTCTGTCTTTTGCTTGCGGCGCTTCTCGGAACCACAGTTGAAGCCGGCACTCCAGCGAATCCCTGCCGGGGGCGCCCTGTCCCCGATGAAGGCTATGCCCACGTTCCCACGGGTTCTCCGATCCAGTATAAACACAACCCTCCCACCTCAGGCCCCCACTACCCACAGATCGCCCGTCCCGGGGTATACCTCCGAGAAATCCTTCCCGGTTACTGGGTTCACAACCTCGAGCACGGATACGTGGTCATCCTCTACCGGTGGCCAGGGATTCCTCCGCAGACCCTCCGCGACCTTCAAAACATCTTCCACACGTTCCCCAAGAGCAAGTACGGCTACGTGAAGCTCGTCATTGCACCTTACCCCAAACTCCCAAAGCTCCTCGTTGCCATCGCGTGGACCCGTATCCTTGAGTTGGACCGCTTAAACCGACCTTGCTTGGAAGAATTCTATCGAACGTATATGGACCGCGGGCCAGAGGATGCTCCCTAAGTATGGTGACACACGAGAGGCAAGCAAGGGAGTGGGTTTCATAACCTCGCCCGTCTTTCTTGGCTTGCGCTCTCCAATGAGGCGGGCTGGGATGGGGAAACTGCCTTTTCAGGGGAGAGCATCAGCGATTGCTGAGCTTGTTGGTGCCGGGGGCGGGATTTGAACCCGCACGGGTTTCCCCACACGCCCCTCAAACGTGCGCGTCTGCCTATTCCGCCACCCCGGCGTGTCCAGGACAATTATAAGGGCCCCCTCTAGGGGTGTCAATTTCCTCTGGCGTTGCGTGGATGCCGACGACAGGTTTCCCTTACAAACCAAGGAGGAGGCGGAGGGTGCGCGCGGCGGAGCGGCTTACGGGGATCTCTGTATTCTTATGATCGTCAATCCGCAAGATCAGGGTGCCGCTGAAGAATGGATGGACTTCCTTGATATGATCCACGTTGACCAGGTAGCTCCGGTGCACCCGGAGGAATGCCCGACGGCCCAGCCGCTGCGCCAATTCCCCTAGGGTGTAGCGCACAGGGTACTCGCGGTCGAACAAGACGACGAAGGTGCGATCCCCCCGTGCATAGGCGAACCGGATCTCGTCGATCTCCAGCAGCAGGATCCGGTCCTCGAGGTGGACTGGGAGCTTGCCTGGGGACGTCATCGTGCCCGATTGCATGGACACAACCCGCTCCAGCGTCCGGCGGAGGCGGTCCTCCCGGACAGGCTTCAGCAGGTAGTCAAAGGCTGCCTCTTCAAACGCCTCCAGGGTGTGATCGGAGAATGCGGTGACAAAGGCCACGTGAGGCCTCTGGGGCATATGGTTGATCACCTTCAGGGCCTCGATCCCGGAGAGACCGGGCATCTGGATGTCCAAAAGGAGGAGATCGTAGCGGCGTTGCTGAAGCTGGACGAGTGCTTCTACTGCGGTGGCCGCCTCGTCCACGGCTTCCACCTGGAGACGCTCCAGCATGGACCGGAGCTCTTTCCTGGCGATGGGGTCATCATCGACGACGAGCACCCGGAGATTGTTCATGGGGTCCCGCCCTCCTCGGGATCCGTACTGTTACTCGTGTCCCCTCCCCCTCCTGGCTTGTGAGAATCACCCCATACCCGTCGCCGTAAATCGCCCGCAGCCTCCGATTCACGTTGAACAACCCAATGCCAATTCCTGAGCCGACGCCTCTCTCAAAGATCTGATCTAGCTTCTCCTTGGGGATCCCCACCCCGTCGTCCTCGACGGTGATCCAGTCTTCCTCCCCCCGTCGCTCCGAAGTGATGAAAATCCTTCCCTTCCCTTGTTTGGGTTCAATCCCATGAAGGATAGCGTTTTCCACCAGGGGCTGAATGGTGAGCACAGGCAGAATCGTATCCAGCGTCTTGGGATCAATCTGCTGCCGCACCTCGAGACGATCCTGGAGGCGTACCCGCTCAAAGGCGAGGTACTGTTCCACATACCAGAGCTCCTCGGCGAGGGTGCAGAACTCCCCATGTTGGCGGAGGGCGTGGCGCAGGAAATCGGCAAACTCAACAGTGAGGTTCCTCGCACGTGCAGGGTCCGTGGGGATGATCGCGGCAATGACGTTGAGGATGTTGAAGACAAAGTGTGGGGAGATCTCTGCCCGCAGCGCGCGCAGCTCGGAGTGGCTCATCCTTTCGACCTCCACCTCTAGGCTCGCCAGCTCCAGTTCTGAGGAGAGCAGATCGGCGAGGAGCATCGCGATCTCTATGGCCTCAGGGGGGAAGGTCCTGGGGCCAGCGAGGTAGAGCTTGAGGGCTGCGGGAGTCAAGCCCTGGACGCGGAGGGGGACAATGAGCGCGCTGGAGAGGGGACACCCGTCTACAGGGCACCCAATCTCCTCAGGGCCTGTGGCGACGGTAGGCTCCCCGGTCCGGAGAACCCGTTTCGTCAGCTCCGTAGTCACAGGGGCACCAGGGGGATGATGATCGCTTCCAACCCCAACGTAGGCGAGAACTCGGCCCCTCCCCACGAAGGAGACAGCATCCAGCCCGAAACGGTTCAGGATCAAAGAGGCGAGACGCGTTCCTCCCTCCTGGGTCAGCCCGTTCCGGAACTCCCTGCGTGCTTCTTCACCGATTTCCCTCAGCGCCCGGCAGATCTCTTGGATCTTGGCGGATCCGAGAAGCTGGAGGTTACTCCACAAGGGAGATTTCTCCTTTATCTGGAAGATTTGACCTTTGTAGTCAGTATATTAGACGATCTCAAGAAATTTGCCAAGCGTCCGGGATGATCTGCAAGATGCAATCGCGCCGAAGGAATCTCTTTGTTTTGGCTATAAAAGAGGGTAAGGGGAACATATTCCGCTCAATGCGGGATCTCCAGCCCTGGAAAGAGAGCTGTAGCAAAATCTCTAGACGAGATTGTGCGAGAAACCCGAATATGCCAAGGAAGTCCCAAGGAAAAGGCAAAAGAATACTCTCGGACCCCTGAGAAAACGAAGGGATTCCGCATTGACCCATCAGGGAGGTGTGAGGAATGGCCCTTCCGGAGTTTCGTAATGAGCCCTTCACAGATTTCTCCCAGGAGACCAGCCGTGCGGCCATGTTGGCTGCGCTCGAACAGGTCGGCCGCGAGCTGGGCAAGGAACTCCCGTTGATCATTGGGGAGAAACGGTTGCAAGGTCAGGGGACCTTCGTCTCCCTGAACCCCTCCCGCAAGAGCGAGGTGGTGGCAATTGCGCATAAAGCCACCCCGCGCGAGGTGGACCTCGCGGTGGAAGCTGCACAGCAGGCCTTTCAATCCTGGAGCCGCGTGCCAGCGGAGGAGCGTGCTGCCATCCTACTGCGTGCAGCAGACATTCTGCGCCGCCGCAGATTCTGGGCGGCAGCGTGGCAGGTCTACGAGGTTGGCAAGAACTGGAGCGAGGCCGACGCTGACGTCGCCGAGGCCATCGACCACCTGGAGTACGCAGCGCGCGAGGCGATCCGCTATGCTCGCGGACAATCTCTCACGCCCCACCCGCAGGAGCACAGCGAGCTTGTCTACCTGCCACTTGGGGTAGTGGCAGTGATCCCGCCGTGGAACTTCCCCTTGGCCATCCCTGTCGGCATGGCGGCCTCGGCCATTGCCGCCGGGAACACCGTGGTGATGAAACCCTCGAGCGACGCGCCAGCCAACGCCCATGTCTTTGCAGAAATTCTCGAGGCTGCAGGATTGCCACCTGGCGTCCTCAACGTGATCACGGGCCCCGGGAGCGAGATTGGTGACGCGCTTGTGCTCCACCCCAGAGTTCGTATGGTGGCGTTCACCGGTTCCAAGGAGATTGGTATCCGTATCTACGGACTCGCAGCCCAGGTGCAGCCAGGTCAGCGTTGGCTCAAACGGGCCATTGCAGAGATGGGAGGGAAGAATGCCGTCATCATCGATGAGACCGCCGACTTGGAGGAAGCCATCTCCGCCGCGGTGGTCTCCGGGTATGGCTTCCAGGGCCAGAAGTGTTCGGCCATGTCTCGCTTGATCGTTCTCGATGGGCGTTACCACGAAGTTCTGGAGGCCTTCGTAGCCCGCGTGCGGGACCTTAAGGTCGGCCCGGCTAAGGACAACTTCCCCGTTGGCCCCGTGATCAACGAGGCGGCAATGCGAAAGATCCTGTCTTACATTGACGTTGGCAAACGGGAGGGGCGCCTCGTAGCTGGAGGCGAACCGGGGGACGCTGAGGGCTTCTTCATTCAACCGACGGTCTTTGCCGATGTAGATCCCCAGGCGCGCATCGCCCAAGAGGAGATCTTTGGCCCTGTCGTCGCGGTCATCCGGGCGCGCAGCTTTGAACATGCGCTCGAGATCGCGAACGCCACAGAGTATGGCCTTACCGGTGCTGTCTTCTCACGTGACCCCGCCAGGCTCGCCCTTGCCAGGCGGGAGTTCATGTGCGGGAACCTCTACCTTAACCGGAAGTGTACAGGAGCGCTCGTGGGGGTCCATCCCTTTGGTGGGTTCAATATGAGCGGGACCGACGCGAAGGTAGGCGGGCCGGACTACCTGCTTTTCTTCCTGCAGCCAAAGGTCGTCTCGATCAAATACAGGTAACAGAAATTTTGGAGGGGCGAGGTCCCCCTCGCCCCTCCACCTTCGGGCAGGTTACCATTCGTAGGGAGTACCCGGCAGAAGTTTTTGCCGAGGGCCCCTTGGGGGGAATCGGGATCCTTAGATGTCGTAGTAGAGATAGTACTCGTACGGGTGCGGCCGAATAGAAACTTCCTTCACTTCCCTCCGCTTGAGGGCGATCCACATCTCGATGAGATCCCTCGTGAAAACATCGCCTTCGAGGAGGAACTCGTAGTCCCGCTCCAGGGCATCCAGGGCTTCGTCGAGGGAAGCAGGGACGCTACGCACGCGCTTGGCCTCTTCGGGATCCAGCTCGTAAATGTTCTTGTCTAAAGGACCAAACCCAGCCTTGACGGGATCGATCTTCCGGCGTATCCCATCGAGCCCGGCCATGAGCATTGCCGCAAAGGCAAGGTATGGGTTTGCAGAGGGATCGGGAGGGCGGAACTCAATGCGCTTTGCCGACGCGGATCCTGGCCCGTTCTGGTACATGGGGATCCGAATGCACGCGCTCCGATTTCGCTTGCTAAATGCCACGTTCACCGGGGCCTCGTAATGCGGAACGAGCCGCCGGTAGGAGTTTGTGGTAGGGGCACAGAACGCCAGGAGTGCATCGACGTGCGTGAGCAGACCGCCAATATAATAGAGGGCAAGTTCGGAGAGCTCCCCGTACCCGCTTTCATCGTAAAACAGGTTCTCTCCATCCTTCCAGAGGCTCTGATGGGTATGCATTCCGGACCCGTTATCTCCGAAGATAGGCTTGGGCATGAAGGTTGCAGTGAGCCCCCGCTTCCTCGCGACATTCTTCACAATGTACTTGTAGGCCATGACGTTGTCGGCCATGCGCAGAAGCCCATCAGAGCGCATGTCAATCTCTCCCTGGCCTGCGGATGCCACTTCATGATGGTGCATCTCCACAGGGATCCCCCACGATTCAAGGAGCATTGCGCACTCGCTCCGAAGATCATGGCAGAGGTCGCTCGGCGGGACCGGGAAGTATCCCTCCTTGGGGCGGATTTGGTATCCTAGGTTCCCCCCATTCCCGGTGTTCCAGATCCCCTCCGGCGAGTCCACAGCAAACCCCATGCGGTGAGGTTGGACCTCGTAGCGAACGCTACTCAGGATGAAGAACTCTACCTCAGGACCCCACAGGCTCTCATCGGCGATACCCGTGGCTCGTAGGTACTCTTCCGCTTTTCGCGCGACATAGCGAGGATCCCGCGTAAAGGGGGCTCTCTGCTCGGGGTCATAGACGTCGCAGATGAGGGTCAGTGTAGGGACTTCACAGAAGGGATCCACCCGGGCAGTGCGGGGATCGGGGATGAGGAGCATGTCGCTCTCTTCGATCTCCTTGAAGCCCTTAATGCTTGAGCCGTCGAAACCGACCCCTCGCTCGAATGTTTTATGGTTGATTTGGGAGGCAGGGACCGTCGTATGCTGCCAGACCCCCGGGAGGTCGCAGAACCGAAGGTCGACCATCCGGATCCCCTGTTGCTTGATCAATGCTAGGACCTCATCTACGGTCATCGTTCTGTACACCCCCTCATTCCCCTGGCAAATGGCCTTTTGACTTTTCCCGGCATTACATCACATTACAGGCTCTTAAAAACAAAGACGCCCTTGCTCCATGCAAGGGCGTCGCGGCCCTTTCTAGGTTCTCCTGAGGTACGGCACGGTACCTCGGTTAATCTATAGCACAACATCGGCAGGGAAGTCAAGAAGATAAATGGAAAGATTCCGCTGGGCCGCTTAGCTGAGGAAAAGAGGGGCAAGGCCCTCCTGGGCCATAAGGGAAATGTGCTCCCTTGCTTTAAGGATGTGCCGGCTCATCAAGTCCATCGCTGCCGTGAGCTCCCCCTGGTGTAACAAGCGAGCCAGGTCCACATGGTCCCGGTGGACGTGCTCCTGCCTCCATGGGCGCGCCAGGTCCAGCCGGCAGAGCGCAAGGAGCCTCCCATGGATCTGTTGGAGCATCTTGACAAGGGGCTCATTCCCTGACAGGAAGGCGATGCGCATATGGAACGACTCTTCATAGGAAGAGAAATTTTCCACACCGATTTGCTCCCTGCGCACCAGGGAGAGAAGTTCCAGGAGATCCTCACGGGAGGCCCTTCCCCCACACTGCTGAACCGCCAAGATCTCAAGAGCGCGTCGGATCTCGAAGAGATCTCCTACCTCTCGCAGGCTCAACTGCCGGACGAGGCACCCGACACGCGGGATGATCGTTACGAGCCCTTCTTGTTCCAACTTGTTCAGCGCTTCCCGTATGGGGGTCCGACTCACGCGGAGCATCTCCGCAAGGTCGTGCTCTGTAAACCGTTGCCCCGGCTTGAGATCGAAGCGGAGGATGCGCTCTCGGATCTCTCTAAAGACCCTGTCGGTGAGGTTCTCTCTCCCTCTGCGCATCACAGGACCACTTGGAGCCCAAGACCAAGCTGTTCGGCCTTTGCCAGGACGGCCATTGCCACGGCAACATCAAAGGCTGCGTTGCCCACGGATTTGAACAGGGTAATCTCATCGGCATGCTCGCGCCCACGGATCTTCCCGAGCGCAACCTCCCCGAGCTCGCCCACTATGTGCTCGGCGGTGATGACTCCCTCCTGGATGGGGATGAGGAGGTCTCCCGCCTCAGCGAGGCAGCCACTCCGGGAATCTACCACCACCCGCGCCCGTTTCACCAGGAAGCTATCAACCTCGCGCGTGGTAGGGGTGAACGCACCGATGGCGTTGATGTGGGCCCCCGGCTTGACCATCTTCCCATCGAAAAGAGGGAGAGGAGATGTCGTGGCAGTGATAATGATGTCTGCGCCCTCGACCGCATCGTGAGGGGAATCCGCTACGCGCACGTCGACTCCAGTAAGGAAAGCCTGCTGGGCCATCTCTTGGGCAAATAGACGGGTACGCTCTGGCCTCCTGCTCACTATCCTGACCTCCTGGATGGAACGGACCGTGGCGACAGCTTCAAGTTGCGTGCGTGCTTGCGCGCCAGCTCCGAATAGGGCCACGACCCTGGCATCCTTCCTCGCCATGAGATCCGTGGCGAGGCCCGAGATCGCACCTGTCCGGAGGGCGGTCAAGTAGGCCCCTTCCAGGAGTGCAAGCGGCCGACCGGTGGAGACATCTTGGAGGAGGACGACGGCGTGGATTGTTGGGAAGCCCTGTTCGGGATTCCGCGGGAACACGGAAACAGCCTTCATCCCTAGGGCTGGAGCCCCTTCGAGGTACGCCGGCATATAGAGGGCAATTCCCTCCTGTGGAGGAATAGGGAGATGGAGCCGAACAGGGACATTCGCTGTCCCTTGGGAGAGCTCAATTGCTGCCTCCCTGACTGCAGCAATGGCCTCTCCCATGGGGAGAGCCTGGCGAACCTCTGCGGCAGTAAGGATGCGCACGCTGCCCTTATTCTCACCCTCTGGGGGGAATTCCTGCGTGTCAGGTAGGCCTCAAGGCAACCCACCATATGCTTTGCATCTTCCGGGAACCCACCCCGAAATCACAATCACCTACTCCTGCTCAAGGGTTTTGTTCGCGCTCTTATACTGCGATCACCGCGTCTGCTTCCAGAGCAAGGGAGTTTAGGGTCGCCGCCCCAACAACCTGTGCTTCTGGAATGAAATCCCCAGGATTCAGGCCCAGAAGCTGGCAGCTGCGCTCGCAAACCATCAGCTTCACCCCTGCCTGGACGGCTTGGTCGATGATCTCCTTGAGGGAAGGGAATTCACCGATCTGAATCTTCTCTGCTTCCCCTTTTTTCACTGCGGTGATCCCCTTGATGAAGAAGTAGACAATCGCCTCCTGCCCCATGGCCGCTGCTGTCGTCGCCAGGATGAACGGCGCATAGAGGCGCTCCGGTGTATCCACGCCACTTGTCTGCAGGTACACGATTTTCTTTCTCTCGGCCACCTCCCTCACCTCCCCAGTCGCTCCGAGATAGGGTACGCCCCTTTTCGCCTTCCCTCTACCTCCGAATCGAGATCAACACGTCCTTCCCTTCTTTGCGGATCTCCACAACCTCGTATCCCCGCCACTTCGCCCAGCTCTGCAAATCCGGCTCGGCAGCCGGGTCGTCTGCAATCACCTGGAGAACACTCCCTGGCTCTAACTTTTCGATCTCCTCATTTGCCCGGAGGACGGGCATCGGACAGCGCAACCCTCTTACATCGAGAACACGGCCCACTCCGGTGGTCTGCACAGTACCACTTCCCTTCGCAAAAGAATTAAGGATGTCAACGCTCCTCGGGGAGTAACTCCATACCCAGTGTGGGCAGGGGGGAGGCGGAGGAAGGACAGGGATACGCTCGCTATCCCTCGTCCCGCCTCCGCCTAGGACAGATACACTTCCGCGGGGGATACAACGTTCTCATGTGCTGTGCCAGTCCAAATTCTTAATCCTTTAACTCAACTTTTACCACCAGGAGACGAGAGTGTCAAGTTTTTCCATGACATGAAGCTCACCGGTGTTACTGCATGGCAAGAAATTGCTGGGTTTGGAGGCGCGAGGGTCTGGAGACTCTCAACTGGGGGAACCGATGGCCAATCGTCTCGTTGGAAAATGCCCAGTGTGCGGCGAGGGCTTAGAAGTTGTGCGCTTGGAATGTCCTCACTGTCACACCGCCATTGAAGGGCGCTTTTCCATAAGCCGCCTCTTTCGACTCGATGATGAGCAACTCCAATTTGTAGAGACATTCCTCAAAGTGAGAGGGAACATCAAGGAGATGGAGCGGGAACTTGGGCTCTCCTACCTAACTGTCCGTAACCGACTGGATGCGATCCTGCAGGCGATGGGGTATCCCGTCGAGGCGGCCCGGGAGGAAGCATCTGCGCAACGGAGGCGCGAAATCCTCGACCAGCTCCAGGCGGGGAAGATTACAGTCGACGAAGCGGTACGTCTTCTGCGGCAAAAGAAGTAGGTATCCCATGGATCCCAATCCGTTCCTTTGGGAGCTAATCACCCGGGAGAAGTATAAGGAATTGCTGCACATCGCAGAGGAAAAGCGCCGCTATCCCAACCGCCCGCTCTTCACGTTGGTCGGGAAATTCATGATCCAGATAGGTCAGCACTTGGTAGAGGTCGGTGAACACCTTGTAGGACAACGTTCTGATAGCGTCTCATGAATTCTCCTAGAGAATCCGGCAAGAGTCTTTGACGTCTGCAGAGGTATGGAGTTATGGAAGGAGGAAGCAGATGCGCGAAGATCGCTTGATGATCCTGAAAATGCTCAAGGAGGGGAAGATCACAGTCGAGGAAGCGGCAGCTCTCCTCCAAGCTCTTGAAGAAAGCGCCAGAGAGGAAGAAAGATCGGAGCGGAAAGCTGAGAGGCCATTCGAGGAAAAAGAGTGGCCCTGGCATCTTGAGGAGGAAGTCAGTAGCATAGTCCGACAGGCTTTACGCGCTGTTCCTGATTCCATTCAGGATGCCC
>JAUQQG010000006.1 GCA_030550015.1 bacterium
CACTGATACTGGTCTGCCTGCAGACCAGCGGAAGGGTTTGGAGGATCTAGGGATCGAGATTATCCTGGCCTGAGGGGAAGGAGGGACTATGGGAACAGAGCTGCTGAAAAAGGTTTTCCACACCACCAAGCCGATCATCGGGATGGTCCACTTCCCCCCATTGCCGGGCAGTCCGCTTTACGACGACCGGAAAGGGGTGGAGGGGATTTTCGACTGGGTTCTCCGTGATCTTGAGGCCCTTCAGAAGGCGGGAGTTGACGCTGTCTTATTTGGAAATGAGGGTGACCGCCCCTACCAGCTCCGTGTGGACGTGGCGACCACGGCCACTATGTCCTACATCATCGGCCGTCTTCGAGAGGACCTGACGGTCCCCTTCGGCGTGGACGTCCTCTGGGATCCCTATGCCACCATTGCCCTGGCGAAGGCGACGGGGGCGCGCTTCGTGCGGGAGGTCTTTACCAACGCCTATGCTTCGGATATGGGGATCTGGAATACCGACGTCGCCTCGGTCCTGCGGTATCGCCATCTCCTCCACGCTGACGACGTCCTGCTGTTTTTCAACATCAACGCCGAGTTCGCAGCACCCCTTGCCCCCCGCCCCCTTGAGGTCGTAGCGCGGAGCGCGCGGTTCAGCAGCCTTGCAGATGTGATATGCATCTCAGGACCGATCACCGGGGAGGAGGTCAGCCTGGAGGATCTCGCCAGGGTCAAGGAGGCCGTCCCGGACACACCTGTTTTCGCCAATACTGGCGTCCGCCTGGACAACGTCGCACACATCCTGGAGGTCGCTGACGGGGCAGTGGTCGGGACGAGCCTCAAACGAGATGGAGTCACCTGGAACCCTGTGGATCCGGAGCGGGCTAAGCGCTTCATGGAAGTCGTCAGGAGGGTCCGGGGAGAGCAGGACGGTTGAGATGCCTGAGGAGTACGTGATCGGGATCGATGTGGGCACTACAGCGGTAAAGGCTGTAGCCGTCAACCGAGAAGGATCTGTCGTCTCCTCGGCGGAGGCGGAGCACCATCTCTCCTCGCCCTTTCCGGGGTGGGCGGAGGAGAACCCCGAAGACTGGTGGCAGAACGTCCTTAAGACCCTCGGCCAGGTCATCAGGGATGCCGGCAGCAGTGCCAGGGCAGTGGGAGTGAGCGGGATGGTCCCTGCGCTCGTCCTTCTCGATGCAAATGGGCAGGTCCTCCGGCCGTCGATCCAGCAGAACGATGCCCGGACGACCAAAGAACTCGCCTGGCTTCGGGAGCATCTCGATGAGGAAGCCTTTTTCCAAGCGACGGGGCAGACCATCAATCAACAGATCGTTCCCCCAAAGCTCCTGTGGCTCCGGCGTCATGAACCGGAGGTATCCCTCCAGATGCGGTGGATGCTCGGGTCATATGACTTCATCACCTTCCGCCTCACCGGGGCCCTTTGCGTCGAACAGAACTGGGCTCTGGAAGGGGGTTTCTTAAGAGCTGAAGACCGGCAGTGGTACCTTCCCATGTTTCAGGTCTTGGGGATCACCCCCGAGGTTCTTCCCCCTGCCCGGAGACCCCATGAGATCGTGGGCAGAAGCCTGGCGGAGGTGGAGGAGAAAACAGGCCTCCCCAGGGGGACGCCAGTGGTTGCCGGCAGCGCTGACCACATCGCCGCAGCCCTAGCGGCAGGGCTTACGCGCCCGAAGGATCTCGTCCTGAAGTTCGGCGGAGCGGGAGATGTCCTGTACTGTGTGGACCGCTTCTTGCCAGACCGACGGCTCTTCTTGGATTACCATGACATCCCCGGCATGTATGTGTTGAACGGGTGCATGGCATCAAGCGGATCCCTTCTCAAGTGGTTCCGGGATCAGTTCGCCAGGGAGATTTCCGGCCGTGAGGATGCCTATCAACGTCTGGATCAAGAAGCTGCCGGTGTCCCCCCTGGGAGCGATGGGCTCGTCGTCCTCCCGTACTTCCTGGGCGAGAAGACGCCCATCATGGATCCCCTGGCCAGGGGCGTCATCGCGGGCCTGACCCTTTCCCACACAAGGGCACACGTCTTCCGGGCCTTCCTGGAGGCGGTGGTCTACGGGTTTGCCCACCACGTGGAGGTTCTCAACGAGATCGGCCACCCGGTTCAGCGTGTCCTAGTTATGGACAAGGGAGCACAAAGTCCCTTGTGGCGCCAGATCACAAGCGATGTGCTCGGCTTGCCCGTTTACCACCTTACAAGGGGGCATACGGGTTCTGCCTACGGTGTGGCCTATGTTGCCGGTGTTGCTGCTGGGTTCTGGGACTGGTCGTTCATCGAACAGGTAGTCTCCGTGAACACCGTGCATGAGCCGGACGGTTCTGCACACAGCAGATACCAGGAGCTTTACCGGATCTACCGGGAGATCTATCCACACTTGAGGGCCGACCTCCACCGCCTCTCCTTTATCCAGAGCGGAGGGGAGGAGAACCATGGACCTACGCGGTAGGGTTGCTGCTGTCACTGGCGCCGGCACGGGGATCGGCCGGGCCATTGCCCTCGCCCTGGCATCAGAGGGTGCCAGGGTTGCAGTGACGGATCTCAACCCTGATTGGGCTGAGAGCGTAGCGTCAGAGATCCGCCAGAAGGGTGGGGAAGCAGTTGCCTATCGACTCGACGTGACAAGGAGGGCGGATGCCGAAGCGGTCGTCCAGGCAATTGTCGAGCGGTGGGGACGCATCGACATCTGGTGTAATAACGCAGGCATCTCCACCATGAACCGCTTCTGGGAGCTGACCGAGGAGGAATGGGATTTCAACATAAACGTCAACGCTAAGGGCGTGTTCCTCTGCTCCCAGGTGGCCGCCAAGCAGATGATGCGCCAGGAACCTATGGAAGGGAGCGACCTCCGTGGCAAGATCATCAACACGGCCAGCATGGCCGGTAAGCGCGGGAACGCCCCATTCCTCGCGCACTACGTGGCATCGAAGTTCGCAGTCGTCGGGCTGACGCAGGCCATGGCCGGAGAGCTCGCTCCATACCGCATCACCGTCAATGCCGTGTGCCCGGGGTATGTGCGCACCGGGATGCAGGAGCGGGAAGTCTTATGGGAAGCGAAGTTGCGCGGGGTCACGCCAGAGGAGGTGCGACAGCTCTACATCAACGACACCCCGCTTGGCCGCCTGGAGGAGCCAGAGGACGTGGCAGGGGTTGTCCTGTTCCTGGCCTCCCCGGCGTCCGACTTCATCACCGGCGAGGCCATCAACGTCAACGGCGGGGCATGGATGGATTGAGGTGACCTAGTGATGACATGGAAGCGAAAACGGCAACTCGCGGCCTTCGCATCCCATCTGGTACTCACGGTATTTTCCCTGCTGATCCTGCTCCCCCTCCTCTGGGTGGTGCGTACGAGCTTTGCTTCCGAGGTAATCGCCTATGAGATCCCCCCAAGGCTTCTCTTCCGCCCCACCTTCGCGAATTACCAGGAGTTGTTTGCAGTGAACGAGTTCGCCCGGTTCTATCGGAACAGCCTGGTCGTGGCGATGGGGTCCACAGCGCTTGCCATCCCTATTGCAGCCCTGGGAGGGTACGCGTTCGCC
>JAUQQG010000005.1 GCA_030550015.1 bacterium
GATGATTACAAGGTCGTAGCGCTTCATCAGCAATCCCTCCTTTGGCGATGTGAACGAGTACCCCGACAAAAGTCTTTTGACTTTTGCCGGGGGCCCCTTAAAAATCAGGTTACTGAACGGTGCGCAGCAACCAGATACGATTGGGAACCATGGAACCCTGCTCTAGGGTCCCGATGGCGATCACCCACGGCCACGCCATACGTACTTTCAAAACTACGCCCGGCAACACGGATTGCCATTGCACCGTCGTCTCCGGGAGGCGCCGAACCTCCACCACCCTCCCTAAAGCTACCACAAGCTGCTTCCCATCTGGGGAAAGGTCGGCGTGAACCCCCTCCTCTTGTGGAGAAGACCTCCAGAGCACTTGTCCCTCCCAGGAGAGCACTGCCGCGCCCCGCCCCAGTAGGTCGCCCACTGCGATGGTTTGGCCCTGCGCGTCCACCTTCACCAGGGGAACCGTCCCCTTCCAGAGCGGCCGCGTCCAGAGGGGACCCTTAAGCCCTCCAGAGGTCAAAAACGCACCTGCGACCACCATCCCATCAACGAGCTTCCAGGCCGCCGCCAGGCGACCCCCGTCCCCGCTCAGGGCGACCGCCGCCCACCGCCAGCGACCTAGCCAAAGGAGATCCCTTCCTCCTGCCCGACCCTGGACGAGGGAGATCCCCCTCAGGGTCCCCACGGCGATCACATCCCCTGAGGCACTCACGGCGAGGCTAGTCGGCGCCTTAAATCCCCCCTTCGACCACACGCGGGCTCCCGTGCGTGTGTCCAGAGCTATCAAGATGCCGTTGCTGGTAACGACCACCCCGTACCTTCCGTCGGCAGAGATCGCAGCGTCGATGCTGATCGTTCCCTCCGGTAGCGGCATGCGGGAGAGGACCTTCCCAGAGCTGTCCCACAGAACGATCTCTTCCCCCGCAGCGAGAAGGCGGGACCCATCGGGGGAGATGCGGACCAGGGGGTCGCCGCAGCAATTGCTGTTCATGTAGCGATGGGACCATCGAAGGGTCCCCTGCTGGAGGTCGACGAGGGCCACCAGGCTCTCGCTTTCTCCGCTTTCCGCGTTGAACCGGTTCAGCCCAATGGCTCCCAGATCCCCTCCTGCGGTCATCTCCGCCAGGCCGGCGGGGAAGCCTACCGTGAACCCGCCCGGCGCAGGAGAGATGGTGAAGATCCCACGGGATGGACTCGCCTGCGCAACCGCCCTTTGAAACGCTAGCGCCCACCACAGAGCGAAGAGCAAGCTAAACAAAGCTACCTGCCGTGAAGATCGCATCCTCCTCCCTCTCTCAGCGGGAAAGGAACGTGAAGATCCTGGCCACGTGGACTTGGTAGTACACGAGGTATCCCCCGGCGATGACCATGCCTAGGCCGCCGAGGGTCTCCACAACCCCTACCAGGGGCTTCACATACTGCACAACGGCTCCCTTCCCCAAAGCCACGGATACGGAGAGGAGTATCAAGACGCTCCCCAACCCCAGTGCATAGCTGAGGAAGGCTCCTAACCCTTCCATGAAACTCGAAGCGCGCAGCGCCTGGGCAACGACCACGAGGAAGATCGGAAGCGTGCACCCCAACGAGGCAACGGCATAGCTTGCCCCAAACAGCAGGAACGCCTGGTTCCCCCGCCTCCCCCCTGCTCCTAACCGCTCTGCGAAGGGGTTCGGGACCGACAGCGTGAGGCCACGGCGGCGGGCTAGGATCACGACCCCGAGCCCCATAAGCACCAGGCCGATTCCGGCGGCCACCCACGGAACAAGACGGACCAAAGCTGTTCCCGCCGCAGACACGATAACCCCCACCACGGTAAAAACCCCGAATACTCCCATGGCCATGAAGGCCCCGCTCACTAGGCCCCGCACGACACTCCCCAAGAGGTGAGCTCTTTCGTCGCGCTGCCCGAGGTAATAGGCGATGTACGCAGGGAGCATCGCGAAACCACAGGGATTGAAAGCAACAAAAAATCCTGCAGCGAACGCCCAGCCGAGAATGCCAGCATCCATCGTCTTACCCTCAGCTCCGAAGGATCAACGAAAGGTAGCGCTGGAAGCGTGCCTTGTCTAAAACCCCTTCCCATCGAACCACGACATTCCCGTAGCGATCCACAAAGAGCGTGGTGGGCATCGCCCGCAGCTTCAGTACCTTCGTCACGACGTCCCCTGTAGTATCATAGGTCACAGGGAAGGAGATGCCGAGCCGTCTCACCATCCAGGAGGTGCTCTGCGCGTCCTGTAGAACCCCGATCCCCACGACCATGAGGCCTCTGGCCCGGTACTGCCTGTACATCACCTCTAGCGTGGGCAACTCCGCCCAACAATCTGGACACCATGAGGCAAAGAAGTTTATGATCACCGGCTTCCCCCGTAGCCAGTCGCTGGAGAACTGGGAGCCACCGATCATCGGGAGGGAGAAGCTGGGCAACTGGGTGCCAGGGAGATCTGCAACATCGACAGGCCCTCCCTTCCGGAGGGATTCCAGAAGCACCAGGGGAGACCTGAACGGGATCCCCAGGGCCGCGAAGACAAAGGTCCCGGCTCCTACCAGCAAAACGGCTACAAGACACAGAGCGCACCTCTCCAGTGTGGTCTTCATCCGCCTCCCTCCCTGAATTCCCTTTACCAGGAACAGTGGTCGTGCGTGCTCGCCCTCCGGCATCCCTGAACACGCTCCAGACCCTCCGGGATCCACGTACGAGGTTTTTTCCACATTCCGGATAGGATATATACGGCAACCAGTTTATGTTCTACTTCGGTTGCAGACGGCCGTCAAGGAACATGCACGCCGACATCCTCCTGTGGAGGTCAGGGGTTAAGCCCCTGAGAGGAGCAGGGCGTCCATGGTCCGCATCAAGGTCCGCCGCTGGTCGCTGGTCAACTCGCTCATGACCAGGAGCCGTTCCTGGGTCATGAGCTCCCGAGTGGGCTCGGAGGCTTTGGAAAGTGCATCCTGCATGGCCCGCATGTACCTCCGACGTTCCTCCTCGGGGAGGACGGCCAGCGCCTCCATCATCCTCCGGAGGGCCTTGCGCCGCACCTCCGGCGTATGCGCAGGCAGGATCACTGCGACCATCTGCTGGACGATCGCCCACCGCTGGTTGATCTGAGCCCACACACGGAACGGCAGGAGCAGGGCCAAGCCCCAGAGGAAGAATAACAGCCCGATGAGCCACTGCGGCCATGGGTTCCACTCCCCGAAGTTGCCCTCGATGAGGAGCATGAATCCCAGGAAGAGAGAAAGGAGGCCTGTAACCAGGAGGATCTCCTTGACCCAGGTCTGTGCGATGGTCTCCCGGATAAACGGCTCACCGATCCAGCGCTTGTAACCACCTCGCACCACCACCAGCCACAGCGCCCCGAGGATAAACAGCATCCAACCGAGCTGGTGGTGCCCTGCTTCCATGGCCTCGTGGATCTCATGCCAACTTGGGCCTGTGAACGGGACCGCTCCCTTGAAGACGTGGTGGAATCCCCACCCGATGCTCAGGGCTGTCAAAATGAGCAAGAGCTCCTTGAAAATGATGCCG
>JAUQQG010000004.1 GCA_030550015.1 bacterium
CCATCCCGTCGACCCAAGCGCCTACATCTAGGCGCCAAGTCAAGTGGCAGAACCGATTGGCCAGCGGAGGAGACAAGTCCCATCCCCCAGCCGCTATCTCCGGCGGGTTCGCGGCGGCGACAACCGCTACGCCGTCGGGGAGAGTGAGGTCCCCGACGACTCGATCCAGAACGACGCGCAGTAGCGCCGCCTGGACAGCAGGGGGGGCGGTGCTGATTTCGTCAAGAAACAGAATCCCCCGCTGGGCCTCAGCCAGCCTCTTGGCCCAGGCAGGGGGATGCAGGAGGACTCCGCCGTCCGACAGGACGGGGAGGCCTCCAAAATCGGAAGGTTCTCTGATACTGGCAATCACCACCTCGCAAGGCAACCCGAGCGCCTCAGCTAAGGAGCGAATCGAGGCGCTCTTGCCCACGCCCGGAGGTCCCCACAAGAGAACAGGGACCCTTGCCTGGATTGCTACGGACAGTGCGTTCATGGACGATCCCCTCTCAACGCCTCCTCGGACGCACCCAAGGCCTAATCCCATCCCGATACAGCCCGCAGCGCGGGCATCGGCGAGCGTGGTGCGCTCGCCCTGGCAGACGGCACATGCACTTCACTGCTGTCACCTCTCGGAACTGGGAGTTGAGCAGAGGTAGAGGCACACCTGGCAGCTCATCCGGAAGGTGCGAAGTCTTTTGGATTACTGCTCTCGTCCCCCTTCTGCCGAGATTTCGAACCCCAGGACGGCTCCGTATGGATATCCGAATCCTGGGGTGTACTTGGCCAAGGCGTCGTCCACCAGCCCGGTGAGGATTTTCTCGATCCTCCGACAGGCTTCGGGCTGGGTCTCTGCTTTTACAACGAGGGTCACCTTTAAGGTAAATTCGTTAGGAAACAATGCTCTCGTTTGACCACAGGCGACCAACATTCCTATCCCTCCTATTCTCGGCACGCTGGGGCACGTCCGCCAGGAAAGGCGGCCGTGAGGCCGTCTTCATCGGGGTAAACCTCAGACGGCCAATCTTATTCTTCTGGGAGAAGGGAGGCAAGGATCTCAGCCGCGATCTCCCTCTCCACATCGGTCGTGCCGGGGCAGTCGGTTCCGCAATCGTCACCGTACGCCCCGCACGCGAGGCATAGGCGGTCGAGATCCTTGATCTCCACATCGCCGTAAAACCCTCGCATCCACACCCGCCCCCGACGGTCCTTGCGGACGCGGAGACAGTTTAGCAGGAAGTTCTCAATCTCGCTGCGAAGATCCCACATCCTTTCACCTCCTCACCTCCCAGACGTTTACTCAATAACCTCCTCCGGCGCAGACTTCTGCGCCAGGGAGGCGTTGTATGCCTCCTCCGTGAGGATCTGGACTGCATCCTCACGGATGACGATTACCCTTCTCCCATGGCGATACTTCGCTGGGGATCGAAGCTCGCATGGGATAGGGAGAACGACAAGCATCTCGCTCCACCCACCAAGGCGTCCGGCGTCCCCATAGGCACCGGATCCATGAGCGAGGATCCTGGCACCCTCGGGAAGTTCCCAGGTGTAGTAGCGACCCCGACTGTAACCGGGATCGCCAACGAGGGCGACCAGGATCTTGTCCTGGCTGCCCCCTCCGGATGCGGGCTCGATCCGAACGCCCGCGTCCGTCACTACTACGCGGACGTCGGGGAGCCCTGAAAGGTCGAGGGAGAGGGAGAAGGGGTTCTCCCTCGACTCTGGCAGACCGACTGGGACGAGGACGAGTGTGCGCCCTCGTCCTGACTCGCCAAGCGAGAGCTGAGGGCCACCAAGCGGGTTTACGGTGGCCCCGGACGCAGAAGTACGGATCACTATGGCTTTCATCTTCTGCCTCCTTCTATTCAGTAGTGCGGGCAGGGAGAAGGGCTTTCTCCTCCTTGCCTTCTCCCCAACAGGACACTCTATGGAGCCACAGAGCAGGCCCCAGCCTAACAAAAAAAAGCGGGTGACGCCCCCGGAACTGTGCCCGGGGGCAACCACCCGCTTCTTAGCGCGCACTCAATCATCAATGAGATCAAGTGCACGCTCGTAGTCCTCCTGGGAACCCATGAGCCATTCAGAACCATGGGCCCTGGAGTACATTTGCCACAATACAACAGCGCCTCTGCCCCCTAGAGGGAGACCGCGAACATCCGAGGCCTCCTGGAGGTCATAAACCTCCTTCTCATGGTCCAGGTGATCCAGGATCTCCTCCAGGGCCTTCTCCCAGGGGGACAGGAGGAGCCGCAACACTCTGGCGCTACCCTCGCAGGATAGCGCCTCCCCGATATCGAGCCCCGTCCTATCGTCACGGAGGGGAACTGCAATTAGAGCCCTCCACGCAAAGTCTGCGTAAACGGGACCCGCGAGTACCACGGCCCCATCTGGAAGCTCCTCCTTCCAGCGGGGGTAGCATGCAGAATGCCCTGCGTGCTCCGTTGAGGGGCACGCGGCAATAATCTCCATGACCTCGATAGTCCCAAATGGGTATCCAAAATTTAAGCGCATAACATATTTCACCTCCTGCTATTTTGCTGGCGAATTGGAGATGTGATCATGAACTAGAAGACCACCTCAACCGTGGTGGCATCGTCTAGGGCCACCACGGTCCCCACGCCCACCTCGGAAACGTGGGCAGCCACGACTACCGCTGCCCCCAAGCGGGGCTCGAAAGTCCCCACCCATGGGCGGGGGTGGTAAAGGTGGGCGAGCGCGGCAAATGCCCACACGGGCATTCGCCCGCTTAGTACTACAGCCTCCGTGCCCGCCGGAGGTACGGCCTTGGAAGCCGCCTCCAGAAGGTTTGGGAGGTCCTCGGGAGCGATAATGCCCCCACTCAAAGTTATGCTAACAACAATCACTTCACAGCACCTCCTTCTTGATGATTTCCCAGGCAAGGTCCTCACGGTAAGCGTGAACCTCGCACTGGATGTGCAACCCCCTCCAGAACTCCTGCCACCCGCCGTCCCCCTGGGGGCCGAGGAGGACAACGGCGCGGACCTCGGCGCCGACCTCGCGGACAGCGTCCACGAGCCGACGGTTCTCGGGAGACGGTAGCCCCCCGAGGTCTGCCACAACAAACACGAAGGCCCGGCAAAGCCCCTGGAGCTGCCGGGCCATCGCTTCCACCCAGCGGGGAGAGAAAAACTCCCCGCTGGCCTTAACGGCATTCTTAGCCCTCCGGGCGAGAGCCTCGGCCTCCTGCCCACGCCCGTTGGCGTGGGCGTCGGAGACCCACTGGCCCTCGCTGTCCGGGGACGCCACCGTGACAAACCACGATGGCGCCCCCGAATCCCGGAGGAGCCTATAAATGTCCCCCCGGAGGCGGGACTTACCCGCCTTGGGGGGACCTGAGAGGAAGAGGATGATCATCCTCATCATTCACCCACTTGGAAAGGCGGCCGTGAGGCCGTCTATAGATTCAGGAGGCACCAATGAGGTCATCATCCTTCGATCGGAAACCTATCCCTCTGACAGCTCCGGTTCATGGAAAGACATACCATATGACCCATGATGCATCGGTTCCACCTCC
>JAUQQG010000003.1 GCA_030550015.1 bacterium
CTGGCTCCCAAGGGAGCGCTTTGAACGACTCCTCGGAGAACTCGGAATTAGCGAGAAACACACCGTGGTCTTCTACGGGGACAAAAACAATTGGTTCGCCACCTACACCTTCTGGCTGTTCAAGTACTACGGTCACGAGGACGCCCGGGTCCTCAACGGCGGCCGGGACCGCTGGCTGCGGGAGGGCCGGAAGGTAACCACAGAGGTGCCACGCTTCCCCCCTACCACCTACAGGGCCAAGGAGCCGGACCGGTCCATCCGGGCTTTCCGTGACGAGATTCTGCAGAGGCTCAACGACCCCAGGCTGGCCCTCGTGGATGTGCGTTCACCCGCCGAGTATTCCGGAGAGCTCCTGGCTCCGCCTGCCTACCCGCAGGAGGGCGCGCAGCGTGCTGGCCACATCCCTGGTGCCAAGAACATCCCCTGGACGCAGAACGTGCGTGAGGACGGTACTTTCAAGCCTCCCGAGGAACTTCAGAAGCTCTATGAGTCCTTGGGCATCCGGCCAGACCAGGAGGTCATCGCCTACTGCCGCATCGGAGAGCGTTCCTCCCTCACCTGGTTTACCCTGAAGTACCTCCTGGGGTATGAGAGCGTAAAGAACTACGATGGGTCGTGGACGGAGTGGGGGAGCATGGTAGGGGTTCCCATTGAGCGGTGAATGGGTCCGGTTTTATGAAATGGGAGATACGGAGAGGTAGGGGTGAGGTGACCTCGCCCCTACAATGCTCGTCGAGGGTCCCAGCCGCTTAAGGAAATTACTCGGAAGCGGGGAATTTCGGGGCTTGACAAATCTTGACTAATCTGATAAAGAACAAAGAAAGAAATGTACACCGCGACCGTTCGTCTCAAACTTTGCCGCGTTTCTCCTCGCCGCCAGTGTATCTGTCCTCGGCGGGGGTGGCTTATGCCTGTGCCTTCGTAGGCACAGTAGCTGCTTTCCTCCGCATCTCCTGAGTTCCCAATAACGACTCAAACTCCCAGAGAACGAGAAGAATCCTGTATGTCCGTGGGGCGATGCGTCAACCCGCGCCGCACGAGCCCATAGAGGGTTTTCGAGGAGGTTTTTATCATGGTGGACACCGGGCCTACAATGGAAGCCATCCTCCACCGCAACCCGCGGGAGCGCATGAAGGCAGAGAAGCACCCGCTGGACATCTTGAGCGACCTCCCGGAGCTGATCCAAAGGGGCTACGAAGAGATCCCCGAGGAGGACATCGTGCGGCTGCAGTGGTACGGTGTCTCCCATGATCGGCCGCGCGTGGGGTTCTTCATGGTCCGGATCAGACTCCCCAACGGCATCCTCACGCCAGAGCAGTTCGCCGCTATCGGCAGGCTGGCGGCGCGCTACCGGAACTACGCGGAGATCACCACCCGCCAGGACATCCAGCTCCACTGGGTCCCCCTCAAGGACCTTCCCGACCTCTTCGCCACCGTGCAGAAGTACGGCATGACGGTGCTGGGGGGCGAAGGGGACACCGTGCGCAACATCACCGGGTGTCCCGTCGCAGGGTTCGACCGTGAGGAGCGCTTCGACAGCACCCCTGAGGTTCTACTCCTCCACCGAACCTTCACGGATCCAGCCGACCGGGACCTCTTCAACCTCCCCCGCAAGACGAAGGTGACGATCTCCGCCTGCGCCTACCACTGCAATGCGCCGGAGATTCACGACATCGCCTTCGTGGGGATGCGCAAGGAAAGGAAGGAGGGCTACGCCGTCTGGGTGGGAGGAGGACTCTCCACAAACCCCCGCATCGCCCGCCCCCTGGGGATCTTCATCCCGCGCGACCAAGTGCTCGAAGTGGCCCGCGCGATCCTGGACATCTGGCGGGAAGACCTGGCGAACCGCCTCTCCTTCGTCAAGGCGCGCCTGAAGTTCTTCGTAGACAAAATCGGCCCAGAGCGGTACCGGCAACTCCTCGAGGAGCGGCTAGGACGGAGACTTGAGGACACGGACAGGGAGCCGCGGCCCCTGGGCCGCACCTTCCACTATGGGATCCACCCCCAGAAGCAGGAGGGCCTCTTCTACATTGGTTTCCCCGTGGTCGCAGGCCGCCTCCGCGGAGACCAGATCCTGCGGATCGCAGACCTGGCCGCGCAGGAAGGTCTGGCGATCCGCCTGAGCCAGCGCCAGAACCTCATCCTGGCTAACGTCCCTGAGGACCGCCTTGTCCCGATCCTCTCGCACATGGAGGCATGGGGGTTTCCAATCCAGACCGCCAGCTTTCGCGCCAACTCCACCGCCTGTACCGGCGGCCCCTTTTGCAACTTCTCCTTCGGTTCCTCCAAAGACCTCCTGGTGGATGTGCTGGACGAACTTGACCGGAGTGTGGGGGATCTGGGCGACATCGTGGTCCAGGTCGATGGTTGCCCCCACGCCTGCGCCCAGCACTGGGTAGGGGACATTGGACTGCAGGCCTCTTACGTCCGGAACTCCGACGGAACCATGGAGGAAGCCCTCATGATCATCCTAGGGGGCGGCTACGGCCGGGAGGCGGGGATCGGCCGCGTGGTGGTGAAGCGGGCCTCCGTCCCACAGGCCATGCAGTACCTCCTAAACCTCCTCCGGTTCTACCGGAGGTCCGAGCCCTGGCCTTCCTTCGCTGCGTTCGCCCGGGCGTTCTCCGAGGAGCAACTCCTCCGGATCATGGAGACCGGTGCCGCAGAACGTGCTCCTGAGGTAGCCGCCGCCCCCACATCTGGAAAGCCCTTGGTCGTGCGCATGGGAGAGCAACGCTGGGAGCTCTGGGAACCCATGCAGGTCAGGGAACTATTGCAGCGGCTGGGCGTCTCCCCGGACACCGTGGTCGTCGCCAAGAACGGCACGCAGGTCAACGAGGAGGAGTGGCTCTCCCTGGAGGACGAGGTGGAGATTCTCTACGCGCTGTCTGGAGGATCCGGAGGGGAGGTGATCTGCCGTGAGTGGGCGTGAGTCATTGCAGGGTCCCGAGGCGGCTACGTGGGAGGAAGTCCTGAAGAGGAACCCGCGGGAGCGCATGAAGGCAGAGAAGCACCCGCTGGACATCCTCCAGGAGCTCCCCGAGCTTATCCGGAAGGGGTCCGCCTGCAGTGGTACGGGCTCTACCACGATAAGCCGCGCGTCGGATACTTCATGATGCGCATCAAGATCCCCGGAGGCCTCTTGACTCCCGACCAGTGCGCTGCCATCGGGCAGCTCGCCCGGCGCTTCGGGGATTTCGCCGAGCTGACCACGCGTCAGGACATCCAGCTCCACTGGATCCGCCTGGAAGATCTTCCGGAGGTCTTCACCATCCTGCGTACTGCCGGGCTCACCAGCAACGCGGCCTGTGGGGACACCATCCGCAACATCACCGGGTGCCCCGTGGCAGGGCTCGACCGCTTCGAGACCTTCGACAGCACTGAGGACCTCCTGCGGCTCGCAGGGTTCTTCTACGACACCGCGAACCGGGACTACTTCAACCTCCCACGGAAGCACAAGATCACCATCTCCGCCTGTG